>NZ_HG422176.1 GCF_000341545.2 Nitrospina gracilis 3/211 | reverse complement strand
CCCGGAACAGGGCGCAGGGCCCTGTTCCGGAGCGGCAGATGATACCCGACTTAGAACGCACCAGGATGCTCTTCGGGCCGGACATAGAAAGGCTCTTCAACCGTGACACGGATGATCTCCTTACCCTTCCGGTTGAACCCGATGATGGTGTCGTTGTACATCTCGAACTTCTTGCCGTGAATGTTCGTCTCGAAGATCTTCGGACCCGGCTCGCGCTTCCACTTGAAGATGATGCGCTGCGTCGTCCGGAACAACTGCAAGACGCCCAGCAGGTCACGATCCGGTACCATGTACTGGTCGATCGAATGATCGACACCCGGGCCGAACATCTGCTGGGAATACGCACGAGGGACGTGCCGGGACGGTACATAGTAACCGTTCGGCTCCGTGCCAAACTGCGGGTACAACGGCAGAGCCACTTTCCGGTCCTTGATCAGGTAGTACTGAGGATTGTCCGGATCGTGAGCCCATTCTCCGTTCGAACCGATCTTCACCAGACCCTGCAGACGGATCTTGCCTACGCAAGCCGCCATGCAGCGGGTTTCCATCTGGTCGCCCTCGGTCAAGGGATCCAGTCCCTCGA
>NZ_HG422175.1 GCF_000341545.2 Nitrospina gracilis 3/211 | reverse complement strand
GACGAATTTCGCTCCAAATGCCTTGAGTTTCTTGAAAAGTTCAACCTGGAATACCGCCACTCGGTCTGGGCCAATGATTCGGAACTTGAAATTGACATGCAGGACGAAACCCCCGTCGTTGGCGGAAAATACCTGGCGCTCTGCATCATCAATCCCCCTTACAACCTTGTGGACGCAATGAAGGTTAAGGGGTTTCTGGATTCCGTCCGCGGCGAGGGCGCAGCGCGAGGCATCATCATCACCACCGGTTACTTTTCGGACGACGCCTACCGGCAGATAGAAGAAGAGCCGGTGGAACTGGTCAATGTCCATTCCTTCCTGAAGTACCTCAAAAGTTTCGACATTTACTGAACCGGGCTCCCTCGGCCCGCGAGATTTGGTCCCGAAGGCACTCTATGTTATACTGTCTTCCTTATGAAAATCTCAAAACTTATTGAAACCATACGCCCTGCGTTTTCTTTCGAGTTTTTTCCGCCGAAAGACGACGAGGGGTTCAATCAGCTTTTCACCGCCATCGAAAACCTCAAGCCCTGCCAGCCGGTCTACGTGTCGGTCACCTACGGCGCCATGGGCAACACCCGCACCAAGACGCTCGACCTGGTCAAACGCATCAAGCGCGACCTGGATCTGGAAAGTATGGCGCACCTGACCTGCGTCGGTTCCAATTCCGATGAGATCGCCGAAGTGCTGGACGCCCTGCAGGACGCGGGCATAGAAAACGTGCTGGCCCTGCGCGGTGACCCGCCCAAGGATCAGGAGTATTTTGTGCGGCCGAAGGATGGCTTCGGGTTTGCCAACGAACTGGTGGAATTCATCAAAAAAAGGGGTTACGACTTCTGCATCGGCGTCGCCGGGTATCCGGAAAAGCACATCGAGTGCTCGGACATGAACACCGACCTCGACAACCTGAAGCGGAAAGTCGACGCGGGGGCGGATTTTGTGGTCACCCAGTTGTTTTTTGACAACGATTACTACTTCGATTTCGTGGACCGGGCCATCGCCCGCGGCATCAACGTACCGATCATTCCCGGTATCATGCCGATTCAGAACCTGAAACAGGTCAAGCGTTTCACGAAAATGTGCGGCTCGACAATTCCCGATCCCCTGCTGTTGCGGATGGAAGCCTATTCGGAAGACACGGATGCGATCAAGGAAATCGGCGTCGAGCACGCCACCGAGCAGTGCGAGGGGCTCATCAATGGCGGCGCACCGGGCATTCATTTTTACACGCTCAACCGGTCCCGGGCCACTCTCAATATTTTCGAGAACCTGAAGAAACTGGTGGATATCACACCGAACCCCTGACCCCTGCTGGTGATTGGCCGGTAACGATGAGGATCTTCGCGGCGTTCACGCTATGGCTTCTGGCCTGCACCACCGCCTGTTCTCCCACGCCCGGCGTTTCTCCGGACCAGACCTTCGACATCACCGAAGACATGGTGATGATCCCGGCGGGCAAGTTCCAGCGGGGATGCGACGCCCTCGGCCCGGAACACGGCGCCCCCGCGCACGAGGTGTACCTCAACGGCTTCATGATCGACAAGTACGAGGTCACCAACAAAAAGCTGGAAGAGGTGATGCCGGACCACCTTCTGCGCCGCAGTGCCTCCTCCAGTTGCGACAACTGCCCCGTCTCCAAAATCACCTGGTACGAAGCCGCCGACTACTGCCACCTCATCGGAAAAGCCCTGCCCAGCGAAGCGCAATGGGAAAAAGCCGCCGGCGGGGCCAACGGTTGTGAATTCCCCTGGGGACCGGATTGGGACCCGGAAATGGCCTACGGCGGCAAACAGCTTGCGGACGGCGCCGCACCGGTCGGCCAGTACCCCCCCAACCAGTACGGACTCTACGACATGGCGGGAAACAT
>NZ_HG422174.1 GCF_000341545.2 Nitrospina gracilis 3/211 | reverse complement strand
TACGTGGATAGTGTCGGAAAACCCCTTGTTGAAACGAACTTGTACGGGTATGTCCTCGCGGACCCTGTAAACAACGTTGATCCTCTGGGATTGTTTACCCTAAATGATCTTTCCAACTTTTCCGCTGGGTTTGGGGATGCCATTACATTTGGAGGAACCAAATGGGTTCGGGAGCAATTAAACGATGGACGGGATATTGTTGATGACTGCTCTTCAGCTTACAGTTCTGGAGGGCTTACCGGCACAGGGCTCAGTTTCGCCTTGGGTGGTTCGGGAATTGCCAGAGTTGCGGGATGGACCGTAAAGTTCAGCCGGTACAGGTTTGGTGGTGCCGGGATGACGGTTGCCAAAAATGGCGTCCGCCGTTTTGGTCTGGATTGGGGTCCGTTTAAATATAAAGGAAGAATGGTATATAGGCCTCACTACCATCGTGGTTCAACCAAAAGTCAGATAAAAAAACATCGACCATGGCAGGGAGGGTTCTAAAATGGAAAGACCAAGTTACCCGGTAAAGGTCGTTTTTTTGAAAAAGGGGAAAAAGTGGAGGAAGAAATTTATGAAAATGAAATGGAAATGTGCTGCGATTTGGAGTGGTTTGATAGTGAGGTTAATACCCCTGAAGATACTACTATAGTTACTGATCGCCTGGGCCGGGAAGTGGTTTTAAAAATTGAGGCATTGGAATTGATTAAATTTGAGCTTAAAGATAAAGATAAACGCTAATTTCCTTTTGCTCAAAAAGGTGGCCTTTAGGATAAAGAGCATCGAGGACGCCTGAATGGGCTTGAAAATATGTATAAAATTTAAGATACTATCCCCGTATTGTGAGCGGTTTCCTTCATTCCCCCCTTCCTTGGAGGTTCTGCCGTGCTGTCCTCTTCTTCCCTGCGTCAGGGGAGTTTTTACGATCCCGAGTTTATCTGCGAACAACTGATCCCCGAAGACAGTTTCTACCGCCAGTTCAAGGAGAAGGTTGGACGGCTGATCACGGACCGGGTGTTCGAGTCGATGTACTGCACCGACAACGGGCGTCCGCCGATCTCGCCTGCGCTGTTGGCGAAGGCGACTATCTTGCAGTTTCACCGCAACCTGTCGGACCGAGAGATGGAGCGCGCCTGCGCCTATGACATCGAGATCAAGTTTGCATTGGGCCTGCGGCTGGATGAGCGTCCATTCGATCACTCCTCGCTGGGCGACTTTCGCAAACGCCTGCTGGAGCACGAGCAGGAGAAGGCGGTGTTCGACAAGCTCCTCGACAAACTGGTGAAGGCGGGGCTGATCGGCCGCAATGAAATCCAACGCATCGACGCCACCCACGTGATCGCCGACATTGCCTTGCCGACGATGACAGTGCTGGTGAAGAAGGGAGTGCGCAATATGCTGATCCCCTTAAAGAAGAAACATCCGGAAATCTACCAGTCCCTGGGCAAAAACATATCGATCGAAGAGTACGATCACCGCCGGGTGGATCACGAGGTGGACGGGCGTCTGGATATGGAAGCGAAGGAGAAGAAACTGGTGGAGGTGGTGCAAGACGCCAAAACCGTTCTGCGGCGTGTGGAATCCATCAAGGGAGATAAAACCCTGTCTCAGCAGGTGGAGATGTTGAAGCGAATCTTGAGGGAGCACGTCACCGAAGCCGGGAACGGCGAGCCCAGGGAGAAGGTGCGCAAGGAGAAACCGGCGGACCTGATCGTTTCCCCGGTCGATCCCGATGCCCGGTTCGGGGCCAAGTCGAAGACCAAGAAGTTCCACGGCTACAAGGCGAACATCACCGAGACGGTTAAGAGTCGATTTATCACCAGCGTGCAGGCCACACCCGGCAACCGGCGGGACGGCTCCATGACCGTGGAGTCCGTGGCCGAGCAAAGAAAACACAGGCTAGCCCCGTTAAAACTGATCGGGGATACGGCCTACAGTGATGGCGGTTACCGCAAGGCCCTCAAGGAGCATGGAACGGAGCTGGTGGCGCCGATGCGAATCACCAACAACATCACCCGCGCGGTTTTCCCGAAGTCGATGTTCGATTACAACCAGAGAAAGAACACGCTCACTTGCCCTGCTGGAGTGACGATCAAGCAGAGTTTCCACGACTACAACAAGGACATCCGCATGTTCCACTTTCCGCTGACCAAGTGCGGGCCGTGTGAGCATCTGTCCCAATGCACCAACGCGCGGGAGAAGCGGCGGGTGGTGGGGATCGGTCCGGCGCACCAGGAGTTGCGGGAAGCGGAGATCTATAACAAGACCGATCAGTTCAAGCAGGACATGAAACTGCGGCCCGGCATCGAGGGCAAGTTATCCGAGATGAAACGGTATCACGGCCTGCGTCGGGCAAGGTATCGCGGCTTGAGGAAAGTCAGCCTGCAATGTTACTTCACCGCCGTGGCGGTAAACCTCAAGCGGTGGATCAAACTGGAGATGGAGAAACTGAAAGCCCGGCCCGATCCCGCACCGACATGATGGATATAATATAGGACCAGAAGAAATCTCTCAACGGACCAAAGTAAATCAAGAAACGGAGGTGAAACAGGCGGCAACGGGAGCAAAGGACAGGCAGAGGATGAAATCATGTACCCAGACTCACCCAAAACTCCTGATGCTCCTGCACCAGCACTGGCTCATCCGGGGTTTTCAGACGGTATCACGTGA
>NZ_HG422173.1:3027219-3072611 GCF_000341545.2 Nitrospina gracilis 3/211 | reverse complement strand
TCGGAGACCCCATCAATATGACCGACATAACAGGATTGGATTATTTGCTCTTTCAATATGACAAGACTTCTCCGGTAGGAAGAGGCGTCGTGATCTGGTTCGATGATGACGACAACCCTCTGGACGTATTCGCGGCGACTACCGGAACAGCAAGTGGTTTAAAACCAACCCCCGAAGGACTTTTTTGGGGAGATTATTTGCGACCAAGAACCAAGAGTGGAATGGTGTGTCCTCTTGCGGCATTCAGTTTGGACCTGAATAATTCTTTCCGGGTTGATGCGCATATAGATGCTATGACAGGTGAGACAAGTGAAAACAACATGACGTTACAAAATTTCCCACTAAACCATACTACCCGTGATTTGCTCAGGATACACCCGGACCAGGTTACAGGTCGTTTTAGTGAAATAGGCAAACAGGGTTGTATTGGGGTGGTCTGTGCTGATGCGAAGCGGTTTTTTAATAAATTAAATGGTTACCTGGGTATTAGAAAAAATATCAAAAAACAAGGAATCGCTGTGCTTGTGGAGGCCAATTGATTAAGAAAATCATATTTCAAATTCTAATAACCTTTGTGTTTTTTTCAGTGAGTTTTGGAGGTGGATTAGACTCGAGCCACCCTCGCATAAAGCAACAGGTGAAGACTATAAACCAGTTTTTCGAAACTTTGTCTAAGAAATCTGAACTGAAAATGTCTGACTCAAGGGCCTTGTTTGATCATGCGTTTGGGTATGAATATGGGGTTCTTTATGGATATTTCCCTGAAGTTAATGATGGTACAGATATAGCCACGATACGCCCGGAAATCAGGGAGTTCGTTACAAAAAACACCCCTTCATTAGAAGGGAATTCAAGATGGTTAAAATGTATAAAATATATGGGCTCTGATAGGTTTGAGGATGATGCAAAAATTTCTATTGAACTACCTCCAGTCGTTTATAACGAATACGGAGATAGAAAATTTCATGTGACTCGTGAAAACGAAGAGTGGGTTTTTGATTTTGACTCGGATATGAAATTCATTGGTGATATTAAATTTCCAAATGGAAAAAATGTATCTTGGTTATTTGATGAGTGTGTGAACTTTCCGGATATTGATCTCAAGGTCAGGGATCTTCCAAAATAAGGTTGATTTCATCGACTTCATTTAGGGTCCCCGCCCGGCCGGCCGCAACACGGCTTCGCCTACGATGCCGTGAACCTGGAGACGGATTACGATCCGCCGAACATCGGCCTCCCCCAGCACGCCACGCAGTTTTCTTACAATCTGGATAAGCAACCGACGCTCATCACCCGCCCCGATGGCCAGACCATATCGTTCAACTACGATACGGGGGGACGCCTCAGCAGTTTCGTCATCCCGCGTGGGACAGTGGGTTTTGGGTACGACAGCGTGACGGGAAACCTGAACACCATCACCGCCCCGGGCGGAGAGGGGTTGTCGTTCACGTATGACGGCAGTCTGCCGCTCTCCACCACCTGGAGCGGGACGGTGTCGGGGAGCGTGAGCCGGACGTATGACAACAGTTTCCGGATTACCTCAAGGAGCGTGAACGGGGGCAACACGATCAGCTTCACCTACGATCAGGACGACCTGTTTTGGGAACACCCCTTTTAGATTTGTGGTTGGCAATTATCGCAATTATTAAATATGTGTTTCTTAAGTACAGCGACCAAAATTGGATTTTCCTTCAAGGACCTTCAGAAGTGTGGATTGTGAAAATTATTTTATGCAAGCGCTGCCGCGGCAACGCAGATGGATCGTTCCTCCCGGTAAATGGAAAGTAGCGACCACCCGGTCATTCGGGAACTGGTATTCCCGGGCCAGCACGAAGGCGTCGGCCCAGCCGGTGCTGGGTTTGGTCAAGGGAGGGTCGGGAAATCGCAGGCTGTCGATGTGCGCCGTCACGCTGAGTCCGATGGATGAGGAATCCACGACATAAAGGGGATGCAGCCCGGTTTGAGCAATCACCTGCCTGGCCGCTTTTGAATGGGCATTAGAATGATCGCTGGTCTGGAACCAGAGAAAGGTGCCGGCTGTGAATAACAGTTTTAGCGAAACGATCATGGCAAACAGAGGCGTCGCCCATCGTTTCAGGGGAAACGTTTTCTGATCCGACAGCAACAGGGCAAGCAGGAGGGCGCACCACGGATAGAGGGGAAGGACATATCGGATGTTGGTTGAGAGAGCGAACAGGTACGGCAGGTAATTCAAAAATACCAGCCACGCTACCGTTTGCGCAAAAGGGTTTTGTTTGACGGAGGGCAGGGAGCGGTTTCGAAAAATCAGATAAAACACGATCGCGCTTCCGGGTAACAGGACGACACCACTCTCCGCCAGAAAAGCAACCCGTTCCCCCAGAAACGAGACTGGGGAAAAGGGAGGATTTACTCCGGTCAGCTTGTCCACAACCAGCTGCATCATCGCAATTAGGGACCCCGCCCCCTCGGCCCACCTCGACCAGAGCACAGGAACCGCCAAAGCAAGGGAATGCATGAGGATCGATAAGGGCGTCGCGATGATTCTGCGTCCCTGTTTATGGAAGATGCAAACCACCACAAGTGATAGGGCATAGAAAACGTATCCGGTGACGGCCTTGGTGAGGAAGGATCCCGTCAATCCAAACATGACGCCCAATAAAAAGATTTTTCTGTTTTCATGGACCATCAGCATCAGGGAAGCAATGGCGATAAATACGAAAAATCCGAACAGGGGATCGGCGTAAGCGAGCCAGCCGCGGTAAAAAAGCGTATCGCCGGAAAAAAAGAACAGGGCGCTGTGAAAAGCCAGTTGCCTGTCCCGGTAAACCCGGGAGACAAATGCGAGGAGGAGCCATCCTGTCGCGACCGTAGCCAGAGCCGCCACCAAGCGCGATGCAACCAGGATGTTTTCCCATCCGGTCAGCCAGGCAAGAGGAAACATCAGCCAGTTCATCATGGGAGGGCGCGGGTAGGGTTCTCCGTATAAAGTGGGAATCCACCAATCGCCGCGCTGAGCCATTTCCATCGAAGTGATGGTATAAACACCTTCCTCACCTGTGTAGGGCAGGAAAAGAGTGGGAAGAAAGCTCAAAACAGCCAGAGCCAGAATTATCCGGTAGCGTGATGTATTTGAAGCCACGGCTTGATCTGGCATGTCCATTCTCGGTCAGGTTTGCAGGATGATGTAAGTGAGCACCAGGTATCGTCCCAGTTTTCCCGCGGTGACCAGAACAAGAAATGCCATGAAATTCACCCGCAGGATGCCTGCCGCGAGGGTCAGGGGATCACCGATTACCGGGACCCATGCAAAGACGAGGGAGGCGGTGCCATATTTTTGGTACCGTGCCAGCGCAGCATCAATTTCGTTGTCTGAAACCCTGAAAAATTTCCGTTTATACAGTTCGGTACCCCAGTAACCCAGCCCGAAATTCACGACGGAACCCAGCACATTGCCCAGGGTGGCAACGGCAACCAGGACCGATGGCGTCAGGCCGTTCAACAGGAGGGCACTCAGAACCACCTCGGAACTCAAAGGGAGAATCGTCGCCGCGAGGAACGCGGCGGAGAACATTCCCAAATAATTCCATTCTATAAGCGATTCCAAATGCGTACTCTTAAAATACAAAATTTTGAAAGAAGTTTGAATTTCAGCGAGCAGAGCGCAAAGCTGATGTGGGAACCAATGGTACTCGAATTAAATGCGTTTTTATAGAGCCTCCAGAAATGGAACCAGGCTGAACGAATTCCACCGGTTTTAAAATCAGAAAATAATCACAACAAGAAACAGTGGACTTTTGCGAGCGATGGACTACTATTGAACTGCCACCGGCTCCTTGAAAATGGCAGCGATTTTCACCCTTGTTTGAATGCGAACCTTTTGGGTGCTTGCATGTGGTTTCCACACCGGAATTGAAACGCTTCACCTTTGCCAACTGGCGCGGGGATATGGCCGGAGGCATTTCCGCCGGAATCGTGGGCATTCCGCTGGCGCTCGCATTTGGAGCCCAGTCGGGATTGGGTCCCGTTGCGGGATTCTATGGTGCCATCGCCCTGAGCCTGGTCGCATCGGTATCTGGCGGTACGCCTACCCAGATCAGCGGACCCACCGGGCCGATGCTTGTCGTTGCCGCCCTTGTGGTCAGCGGGTCGATCGAACAGGCAGGAAGCCTGGAAGCCGCCTTTCCCACCATCATCGCAACATTCTTTTTTGCAGGAGTGATGCAGGCCCTCTTCGGAGTTTTGAGGTTCGGTAAATACATCCGGTACATCCCTTACCCCGTGGTCTCCGGTTTCATGACGGGAATCGGAATCATCATCATTCTTCTCCAGATTTTCCCATTGGTGGGAAAGGAATCGCCGAAAGGCATTCACAACATACTCCTCGGGCTCCCTCAACTTTTTTCCGACTTCAATTTCGAAGCGGCGAGCCTGGGGTTGGTCACGGTGGCCATCATTTTTCTTTTTCCGAAAATCACCCGCACCGTACCCAATATTTTGCTGGCCCTGGTCACTGTTTCCGTGCTGGCGGTGTGGACGGGTTTCAAAGTGGTCAACATCGGGGCCATCCCTTCCCAGCTACCGGAGTTCAAGCTGGGTCTGCTCGTCAACTGGGAATCGATGAACCTGGAGATAATTTTTTATTCCGGCATCACCCTGGCGCTTCTGGGGAGCATCGATTCGCTGCTCACTTCCGTTATCGCGGACAACGTCACCAAAACCAAGCATGACAGCAACCAGGAATTGATCGGTCAGGGGCTTGGCAACATGGCGGCGGCCTCGATTGGCGGCATCCCCGGCGCGGGCACCACCATGTCCACCCTCGTCAATACCAATTCGGGAGCGCGGACGCGGCTTTCCGGCGTGGTGCACGGCCTGTCCCTGATTCTGGTGCTCATGGTCGCGGGGCCCTGGGTGTCCCGGATTCCGGTACCGGTGTTGGCGGGAATCCTGGTGACGGTGGGAATCGGCATCATCGACTACAAGGGCCTCAAGCACATCTTCAGGCTCCCTCGCGAAGAGACCGCCGTCATGGTCGCGGTGCTTTTGATGACCGTATTCGCGGACCTCATTCAGGCCGTGGCCCTCGGCATGATTCTATCCTCCATCCTGTTCATGAAAAAAATGGGAGACCTGGCCGAAACCCAGACGGAAGTCATGTCGCTGGGCTCCTATTCCAACTCGCAGGACTCGTCCGCCGATGAGAGCGTTTGCCTGACGCCCGAATTGTCCGACGCGGTTTTCATCAAACGCCTCCGCGGCCCGCTGTTTTTTGGGTTTGCGATGACGTTTCAGGATATCGCCAAACAGTTCCAGGGAATTCGCATTGTCATTCTTAAAATGAAGGAAGTGCCGTTCGTCGACCAGACCGGACTGTTTGCCATGGAAGAGGTGGTCCTGGATTTGAAAAGCCGCGGGATCACCGTTTTCATTTGCGGATTGCAGGATCAGCCGCAGGACATGCTCATGAAAATCGACATGATACCCAGCCTGATTCCCGAGCGGTTCCTGTTTCCGGAACTCGCAGATTGCGTGGATTATCTCAGCCGTAGGAAAACCCTGAATTTTTCCGAGGACGATTGATTTTCCATTGTCCTTCGCACCTCTTTAAGCGAAGCTGGTGGAGATTTTGAATTATGGTTTTAAAAATCTAACATTCAGGGAAGAAATCATGTCAGTCACCATCTACCACAATACGAAATGCAGTAAGTCGCGCGCGACGCTGGAGTTGCTGAAGGAAAAAGGCATCGAGCCCGAAGTCGTCGAATATCTTAAAACTCCGCCATCGGCGGGTACGTTGATGGGGATCCTGAAAAAACTGGGTATGACCCCGCGTGAGTTGATGCGAAAAAAAGAGGACGAATACGGGGATTTGAAGCTAGACAACCCCGGACTGACAGACGAGGAACTGGTTCAGGCTATGACGGAAAACCCCATTCTCATCGAGCGCCCCATCGTGCTCGCAAACGGCAAAGCCGCGCTCGGCCGCCCGCCGGAACAGGTCCTGGAAATACTATAAATAGATAATGGTGGGATTGAGGGGGCCTTGAGGTTACTTTCCTCAGTCGGTTTCTTTAAGGCGGGTCACCACGTTGTAACCGGGAATGGGTTCGTCGCGTTCCATGCGCACCACCGTTTCCTCAATCGCCATGCAGGTAAAGCCGTGTTTGTCTGCAATGGATTCGATGTAGGATCGGGAATGGGCGTAGCGCCCGGTCGGTCGCAGGGCAAAATCGGTTTCATCCACCCGTTCCACTGAAAACAAAAACCATGCACTGCCTGTTGCGCGTTTCCGCGCCGCCTGGAACAACGGGTCCAGATCACCGATGTACACCAGCACGTCCGCCGCAAGGTACAGATCGAACTTCTCCTGGGACTGGTCAAGAAACTCGACCAGTCCTCCTTCATGCAGGGCATCGTAGATTTTTTTTTCACGGGCCTTTTGCAGCATCCGCGCAGAGAGGTCCACACCCACCAGCCTTCGGGTGCGCGATTTGAACGCTTCTCCGGAAAGCCCGGTACCGCAACCCAGATCGACCGCGCAGTCAAAAACCTTTTCTTCCGGAACCAAAGCGTCCAGCATCTGCCGAAGTTCTTTAGGTGACTGGTACTTGAGGGAAAGGACCAGCCTTTCCTCGAATTCCGGTGCTGCCTTGTCGAACAGCCGGGAGACGTATTCCGCCGGAGCCGCCTGGGTGGTTGCGCCGCGCAGGGCGTCCATCATGTGCCGGGCCGTATGGTTTGCGGGGTCGATCTCCAATACCGTTTCATAGGTCTCCCGCGCCCGGTCCATTTCCATTTGCAGGTAATAAATGTTGGCCAGGTTATTGTATGCCTTGGCAAACCTGGGGTTGGCTTTCACCGCCTGCTGATAGGAAACCAAAGCCTGCTCGGCATTTCCCTGGGCTTCATACAGGTTGCCGAGATTGAAATGGGCATCCGCGAACTGGGGATTGATGTCCAGGGCGCGTTGGTAGGCATCCATCGCCTCTTTAATCTCCCCACATTCCCGCAACATGATGCCAAGATTATTCCAGGCGTGGGCGTAGGACGGATCGAGGAAAACCGTGCGTTCGAATTGCCGACGGGCTTCCTTCACGTCTCCCAGGGTGGAAAGGGCGTTTCCCAGGTTGAACGGATAGTCCGGATCGGTGGGATCGATTTCTGCCGCTCGGCGGAAGGCATCGACCGCCTGCGGATGATGGCCCCATTCCAACTCGACCAGCCCCAGGTTGAACCATGCCGGATCGAGGCGGTCATTGATCCGCACGGCTTTTTGGTAAGCCTCCGCCGCTTCCTTCAGCCGTCCCCGTTCCCGCAACACTTTTCCAAGGTTGTAGTGTGCTTCGGCAAAACCGTCGTCCACTGCCAGCGCGCGGCGAATGAAATCCTCCGCTTCCGCAGGGCTGCCTTTCTGGAAAGCCAGCACCCCCAGAATATGCAGTGCATCGAAATGGCTGGCGTCCAGTTCCAATACCTGTTGAAGCAAATTCCGGGCATCTTCCAGCCGTTGGGCATTCAGCGCCTGCGCCGCTTCCTGAAGAAGTTGGTCAATACTGAGCTGAGGATTTTGCAAAACGTAACCTATTTCGATCGATCGTTGGCAAGGGTTCCTGTTCGATGTCGCAAGACCTCTATTATTCGGATTTTTTGAATTATGACAAGGGAAAGGAATTGAAGTCCGGGGCTGTCCAGGAAAAGCGGGGGTTTTCTTTAACAGGCGTGTGTGGATAACCGTTTGCAGGCCAGTTAAAAATAAAGGGTGTAGGTCAGAAGCGGTTCACCACCACGTGGCCACCGGAAATCACCAGGTCGGGGTATTCGAGGGCTTTCAGGCCGTGTAACGGGTTTCCCTTCACGGCGATGAGGTCCGCTGGCGCCCCCGGCTCCAGGGTACCGAGAAGCGGTACACCCAGGTGTTTTCCGGAGTGGGACGTCGCGGCGCGAAGGATTTCCATCGGGTTCTTTCCCGCCCACTGCATGAGGTAAAGCAGTTCCTGCCCGTCGATGCCCCAGGGGATGTCGGGATGCGCGATTTCCGCTCCATAGAGCAGGGAACCACCCAGCGCCTTCCACATCTTTGCATTCTGTTGAATGCCGGTGCATTTGGACAACGTATCAAGAGTGGAAACAATGGTGACATTCTGAGCCACCGCCTGTTTCAGCAATGATTCGGGTATGGGATCGCAGGGCATGTGCGCCCATTCATCGACTCCTGCCGCAAGAGCGATGCGCACCCCCCGTTCTTCGCCCACGTGGGCGGTGACAGATCTGTTGTGACGGTGCGCTTCGTCGACGATGGCTTTCACCACCGATTCCGGAAGCAAAGGCCAGTGTGAGGAAGCGGGGGTATGCGAGGAATGTTGACTGGAATGTGGACCTGTGTGAGGGGTTTTCGCTTTGTGCGTATGATCTGCTTTTTCCTGGTGTGAGGCGGGGGTGGCATGGCCGTGGCCATGTGCGTGATGCATCGACCACGGGGCGCGGTGCTCTCCTCCCGGTTCCAGCGCGATCTTGATCACCACCGCCCCCTTGGCGATCAGATCCCGCACCGTTTTGCGTGCCTCGCCCTCATTGTGGATTGGGATGGCAATATTCGCTGTGCCAAGGGCCGGGATGGGATAACCCTGCGGCGCGGTGAGAATTGGCCCGGAGGTCATCACTCGCAAGGTGCCGTTGCCGCCGCGCGGCGGGTGGACGGGTCCCCCCACATCGCGAAGGGTGGTGATGCCGTGACGGAGAACCGTATCTTCGGGCACCTTTTTGTATGTAAGGTGGGCATGCAGTTCGATAAAACCGGGAAGCAGCGTGGCATCGCCCAGATCGATCACGGTTGCGCCTTCCGGTTTCAGCTGGGACGCCGGACCCGTTTCCGCCACTTTTCCATCCCGGATCAAAACGGCGGTGTGGGTCCGCACGTGATGACCATCGAAGACCCGTTCCGCACGGATGAGGACCGGGCTTGCGTTATGTTCCTGGGCGGATGCGAAAAGGGGAGCCGAAACAATCAAGACCAGGCAAAGGACCTGCCTGACAACCCTCCCACACATTGATTTGGTCCTCTGCCGGATTTTCATGTTTCCATCTCCCCTTTTTGCAAATTCAATATCACCGGCCGCCGCAGGTCAAAACTTGAGGCGCACTCCGCCAAAGATACGGCGGTCGTCTCCGGCATAAAACGCCGCCTGGTTGGACGCCGTCGGGGTGGCGATGGTGGAAAAGGTGGAGATGAAGTTTTTGTCCAGCAGGTTGCGTCCGTTGGCGAACACGTCGATATTCTTGTTCACCGTGTAACCCGCCGTGAACCCGAGGATGGCGTAACCCGGTGCCTTCAACCGGTTGGAGAAATCGACGTACGCACTGCTCGCCGCTTCCAGGGTCGGCGCGACAAACCATTTGTCCCGGTTCGTGTAGCGCAATTCTGCCTGGTAAAAATGCGGCGGCTGGCCCGGCAGGGTGTTATCGCCATGCTGAACGTTGCCGTCAAAATTGAAATCGCTGTAGGTGTACGCGTTCCGCCATTGCAGGCGGTCGCCGCTCTGCAACAGGTTGTTGGCCAGAAGGAAATCGAGACCCGCTTCCACACCCTGGTGGATGGTGGAGTCGGCATTGAAGGTGGAAACGGGGAACCCGGGTCCGGTGGTGAACTGCAGCAGTTCGTCGTCCACCCATGCACGGTAGAGGGCAATGTCCCACGCCACGCGTCCCTGTTGTCCGCGGCTTCCCACCTCGACGGTCCACGCTTTCTGTGCGGAGAGCGGAGCGAATCCCGCCGCGCCGCCCTGCGTCAGGTTGGAAAAGTCAGGCGGCTCGTAACTGCGCGTGACGTTGGCAAAAAACTGGATGTTGGGGGTGTGGTGGTACATCACACCCACGCGCGGGTTGAAGGTGGCGGTGGTTTGGGAATCGCTCTGCGCGGGCGCAAGCCTGTTTTCCGATTCCCGTCCGGCATAAATCACCTGGCCGCCCGTGACCAGAGCCCACTGCGGATTGAAGTAGAAATGGTTCTCGCCGTACAACACCACCGTCTCCGCGGACTGATCCTGGTCGGAAGTCAAGGCGCCGCGCGCACCGCCGAAGTTTTGAAACACCAGCGCATTGGTGTAGCCGAACTGGGAAAGCACGCCGCCTCGAAATTCATTTTTATACCCGCTCAGCGTGTAGGAACCATGCGCCTGCGCGAACATGCCATAGTTGAGGCTGGTCTGGTCGATGATGCCGACGAACGAGGTGATGGGATGGAAAAGGGTTTTGTGATTGACATACGCGCCCACGTCCAAGAACCGGCCGTTGCCCAGATCGAAAGTGGTTTTATTGGAAAGGCGCACGGAGTTGATGTCCCGTTGCCAGTCCTGGGTGATGGCCGAGGGGTTGGCGTTTTCCGGATTGCTGAGAGCCTGGCCCAAAGTGACGGTGCCCGGCAGTTCCTGCGCGATCACGTTGGTGCTCAGGTAAAAACGCGTTTCCACCGAATCCGACAGGCGCAGACCGTAGTTGCTGTTGAACTTGACGTTTTCCTGCTTGGCGTGGTCGCGGAAACCGTCGCTGGTGGTGGCGGTGACGCTGACGAACAGGTCGGAGCTTTCAAACTGGTAACCGGATTGCAGGTGCAGGCGGAAGGTCTGGTCGGCGCCGCCGTCGAACCGGTACATCTGGCCGGGATGGCTCTTGCCGTTTTTGGTGATCAGGTTGACCGCGCCGCCCAGCGTGATGCCGCCGTATTGCAGAGCGTTACCGCCTTTATAGACCTCGATGCGTTGCAAGGCGAGGAAATCCATTTCCTGGAAATCGCCACTGCCGTCGGCCAGGTTGAAAGGAATGCCATCCTGCAACAGCCTTATTCCGACAAGATGAAATCCGCGTGCGAGTCCCGAGCCGCGAAGCGACAGCCGCACTTCCTCGCCGAACCGTTTCTGTGCGAACGCTCCGGGGACCAGCGCCAGCGTGTCCTCGAAATTGAGGGTGTACCGGTCCTCAAACGATTCCTCGGTGACCACGTTCACGCCGCCCGGGGCTTTCTTGATTTCCTTTTCCGCTTCCTCATTGCTGGGAACGGTCAGCGTCCCCTTCGGTTTTTCCTTTTTACCAACGACTTCGATTTCATTCAGTACGATATCCTTGCCCTGTGCAAACGCGGCGGGTGCAAAGAAAAAATAACTCAAAACAACAATTACAAAGAATGGGAACACGAATTTCAGCCTGCTGCTCACGGGAACCTCCTTTTGACTTCCTGGAACGGTTGGAACCACGGCCGGTCTTTGAGTGATCGCTTCACGTCTGTTTACCAACAGAAGTGAATAAGGTGCCGCCGGTAACAGCAGGACCGATCACGGACAGATGCCGGGTTCGTTCAATAAAGTTGTAATGGGTTCGAATGAAGTCAGAAGGACCGGGGAGGGGGGGCAGCAGACCCAGGGGGGGGATAGAATTGTAGGAAGCAATGTGTGACGCGACGGACGCACCTTGGAGAAAGGGGTTCGATGTTAGCGGGCCCACGATCCGTTCCATAGGCGGCAGGGGCGAACCCCCGGTAACCACAGCCCGCGGATGCTCACCGCAATCCCGGCTGATCTGGCAGTCCACGGGATGCGTGGCGCCTGCCCGGTTAGCATGCGGGCAGAGGATCAACAGGTGGTGGCCATGTTGCGGACAATGGGGTTTTTCCGCGTTCGTTGAAGACGCATGGGAAGCGAATGGGTTCACGCCTTCGTGGGCATGCGGTGCGGCTACAGCCTGCGCCGCAAACAGCAACAACACACCTCCCGTAACCAGAATACCTGTCACAATTCGCTTCAGCATGGGCAAATAATATGAAATAGTATCCATAAAATCAACCTATTTGTCCGTCGGCCCCTCATCAAAAAGGGTGGTTTTGGGGCAAGGAATGCCAATTCACCGGTTCGAGGCCAGAAGCCCGGGGCTTTTTGGGATGTCCCGGTCATGGCATTCTATTTTCGAATTGCATTCGCTTATTGTTTCCATTTGCGCTATAATATTCCCTGCTAGTTGATTGAGCTGTTAGAGAATTGGCGGCGATGAGCTGAAAAGCTTTCTTTCTGGATCGAAACCTTCCCGGAACCCTAATCCGGCGCGTTTCTGTTTCCCTTCCCTCTTGTTCTCCTCAAATTAACGCTATCACCCGAATCACCGGGTACGAAGCCGCATCTTCGGGCTTGCACTGAAGAGTCTGGAATCGTTGCGCCTTCTATTTCGAGCAACACTACCAAAGGATATTATTTTGAACACTGTATTGACCGCTCCCTCTGCCGAGGGATTTGTATCCCTCAACCTGATCGACCCCATTCTCCGCTCTCTTGAAGAGGAACAGTACCAGACGCCGACCCCGATCCAGTCGGAATCCATCCCGCATCTCCTGCAGGGCCGCGACCTGTTGGGCTGTGCCCAGACCGGTACCGGCAAAACCGCTGCTTTCGCACTGCCCCTGTTGCAGAGGCTGGCGGAATCCAACACCGTTCCCGGGCCCAAGGGGGCGCGGGCATTGATCCTGGCGCCGACGCGCGAGCTTGCGGTGCAGATCGAAGAAAGTTTTCGCGTGTATGGACGCCATCTCAAACTCAGCCGGGCCCTGGTGTACGGCGGCGTCAAAACCTTTCACCAGATTCGCGCTCTCAAACGCGGCGTCGATGTGCTGGTCGCCACCCCCGGACGCCTCCTCGATTTGATGGAGCAGAGGGCGTTGCGCCTCGATAAAGTGGAAATTTTCGTGCTGGACGAAGCCGACCGTATGCTGGACATGGGCTTTTTGCCGGACGTGCGCCGCATCCATTCGGCTCTTCCCCAGAAGCGGCAGACCATGCTGTTTTCGGCCACCCTGCCGCAGGAAGTGCGCCGGCTCATCTCCACGTTTCTCCACGACCCGGTTCACGTTTCCGTGTCGCCCCCTTCCACCACGGGAAAAAATATCGCGCAGAAAATCCTGTTCGTGGACAAGGAAAACAAGAAGGCTCTTCTCGAGTCCCTGCTGGGTGACGCTCAGATCGAGCGCGTGCTGGTATTCACCCGTACCAAGCATGGTGCCAACCAGGTGGCAAAGAGACTGAACCAGACGCGCATCCGCGCTGAAGCCATTCACGGCAACAAGTCGCAACCTGCCCGTTTGCAGGCGCTGGAAAAATTCCGGTCCGGTAAAACGCGGGTGCTGGTGGCGACCGATATCGTGGCGCGGGGTCTGGATGTGGACGGCATCACCCACGTCATCAATTACGAATTGCCCAAAGAAGCGGAAAGCTACGTTCACCGCATCGGCCGCACCGCGCGGGCGGGTGCGACAGGCATTGCGCTGTCGTTCTGCGATGCCGGGGAGCGGCCTTACCTGAGCCGCATTGAACGGGAGATCAAAAGCACCGTGGACGTGGATACGGATCACCCCTATCATTCCGCCAGCGTGGCGGCTCTGAAAGGGGCCCGCAATGGCCGAAACGATAAATTCAACCGCTCGAATCGCGGGGAGAATGGCATGCAGCCGCGCCGCAATGGCAACGGAAGCAGAAGAAAACCGTTTCGCGCCCGTTCATCCCGCGCGGGTTAGTGTTAAGATTGAATGGAAGCGCCGGACCCGGACCGGGTCCGGCACGTTCCCTGATGCATAAGGGAACAGGAATCGAGTCAACTTTTAACCAAGGAGGACCCCATCATCGAAGCCATCGTTCATCAGAATCAGGTCGATCGGGCGCTCAAGGTTCTGAAACGCCAGATCAGCAAAGAAGGATTGTTCAAGGAACTCAAACGCCGCCGGTATTATGAAAAGCCGTCGGTCAAGAAAAAGCGCAAAATGAAGGAAGCGCAGAAAAAGAAACGCTCCGCCATGCGCCGCTCGCGCCCTTCCTGGTAATAAGGAAGGGTTTGCGGCGCTTGAACCGGGACCCGTTCCCGAAGGCTGGCCAAACCCACGCGCCTGCGTAGTACTCCACCACAGTCTGCTTCCCGCCTCCCTGTAAGCAATAAGGGGACACCTCCGCCCCTGTCTCCAAACCGCAGTTTCCCTTTGCGGGAACTTTCGGTTGACACTTTCGCTATGTTTATGTAGGTATATCGGGTCTTTTGACCTTTCTGGAAATGAGGGGATCATGCCTGTCTTGAAGCGAATCTTTTTTTACCTGCTGGGAGCGTGCTGGTTCCTGCCTGTCCCCGGTGTGTTGGCGCAAAGTGCGGAACCCCAAAAGACCTTTCCCCCGCCCAAAGGGTACGTGTACAAGGAAAAGGGGCTGGGCCGCGATGCGGAATTTACTTTGAACCAGAGTGGGGTTCTGCCGCGGTGGTTGTCCCTGGAAGTTCAGCATCGGTCACGCTACGAAACATTGGACCGCGCTTTCCGAAACGGTGCCACAGGAAGCGACCAGGTGTACGCCCTCCGCACACTGGCGCAGGCGACTCTGCACCTGCCGCAGTATTTTAAAATCCAGCTGGAATTTCAGGATTCGCGCGCGTACCTCAATGACTCCGGTTCGGTGGTCAACAACACCATCGTCAATGCGGCGGAACTGCTGGAAGCGAACCTGCAATGGCGCGGCGAAGATCTATTTCAAAACGGAAGCCGCCTGCTGGTGAGGGCGGGGCGCATGACCATGGATTTCGGCAAGCGCCGCCTGGTGGCGCGCAACCGTTACCGCAATACCAAAAACGCCTTCACCGGAATCGACGCCATCTGGCAGTCGAAGGATGGAGAACAGGTGCGTGCCATGGTGACCATGCCGGTCAACCGCCTGCCTTCCAATGCCGGGCGACTGCTCGACAACGACGTGGAGTTCGACGAGGAATCGCCGGATACGATATTCTGGGGGCTGTTTCTCGCAACGCGACATGCGCCGTGGGGTGACCGGGCGGAAATGTACCTGTTCGGTCTGCATGAGGGTGATGGGGATTTTGCCACCCGCAACCGTCAATTGTACACGCCGGGATTCCGGTTATTTCGTCCGGCTAAAGGCGGGCACTTCGATTACGAATGGGAATCGGTCGTTCAATTCGGCGAGTCACGGTCCAGCACCGCTCCCGGTAACACGATGGACCTCGATCACTTCGCTTATTTTCTTCATGGGGAAGTGGGGTACAGCTTTGAAACCACATGGTCGCCACGGCTGGTGCTGGCGTGGGACTATGCCAGCGGCGACTCCAATCCCAACGACGGCAAAAACGGCACCTTCAACAGTCTGTTCGGTGCGAACGTATTCGATTACGGTCCGACCATGATCCACCGCGCGTTCGTGCGGTCGAACATCAACGGGCCGGGGGTGAAACTGCACGTCCAGCCGCACCATAAACTCAAAGCCGCGTTGCATTACCGCGCGTTCTGGCTGGCGTCGAACACCGATACGTGGGCGGGCAACTCCGGTTTGCGCGACACCACCGGCCGCTCCGGTTCCTTCCTCGGTCATTTGATCTATCTTTCCGCCGCGTGGCAGGCGACGTCCAACGTGTTCGTGCAGGCGGGGGTGGCGCACCGCGTGGACGGCGACTTTCAGGACGACGTTCCCGGCTCGCCACGTCAGGGCAACAGCACATATTCCTACGTCGCAACGACATTCGCATTTTAAATAAACGGCAAAGGTTGGAGTTTCACTCCGCCGGTTCGGGTTTAGCCGGGGCTTCCGTCTTTTTACCTGCGACCTTTTCTGTCATCGTCTGCACCAGGCTGTAAAGAGAGGGAACCAGCAGGGTGCCGATGACGGCGGAAGCGACCATGCCTCCGAACACGATGATACCCAAAGACTGACGGCTGTTGGCGCCCGCACCGCTGGCCAGCACCAGCGGCAGAACCCCCAGCACGAAAGAGATGGCCGTCATCATCACCGCCCGGAATCGAAGCCGCGCCGCATTGATGGCGGACTCAAACACCGGCGTGCCGTCTTCGCGTTGCACTTTCGCAAACTCCACGATGAGGATGGCGTTCTTGGACGCCATGCCGATCAGCATGACCAGCCCGATCTGCGCGTAGATGTCGAGGATGTGCCCGGTGAATTTCATTGCCGCCAGCGCACCCAGCACCGCCACCGGCACGGACAGGATGACGCCCCACGGAATCGACCAGCTTTCATACTGCGCGACGAGGAACAGGTAAACAAAAATCAAAGCCAGCGCGAAGATGATGGGTCCCTGCGAACCCGCCGCCACTTCCTGGTAGGACATGCCGGACCATTCGAATCCCATGCCCGCGGGCAGGGTGCGCGCGGCCAACTTCTCGACGGCGGCAATGGCCTGCCCGGTGCTGTAACCGGGTGCGGGCGAGCCGTTGATCTTCGCCGCGCGGTACACATTGAACCGCGTCAGTGATTCCGGTCCGAGGATGGGTGTGGTCGTCGTCAGCGTGCTGAGCGGCACCATGGCTCCCTCGGCACTCCGCACGTAAATGCGGTTGATGTCCTCGGGGTTGTCGCGGTATTCACTCTCCGCCTGGATGATGACGCGGTACACACGGCCGAATTTGTTGAAGTCGTTCACGTAGAACGAACCCAACTGCGCCTGCAGGGTTTCAAAGATCTCCGCGACCGGGATGCCCAGCGCCTTGGCCTGCAGGCGGTCGACATCGAGTTCGATCTGCGGCACCTCGGCGGTGAAGGTGCTGAACACGCGTTGCAGTCCGGGGGTCTGGTTGGCTTCGAAGACGAATCCGCGCATGGCGGAAGACAGATCCTGCGGCTCGCCGCCGCGCCGGTCTTGAAGTTGTAATTCGAATCCGCTGGCGTTGCCGAGTGCGCGGATCGGCGGCGGTGTGAAAACGATAGCCCGTGCTCCCGGTACCTGCGCCGTCAGCCCCCACGCCTGTCCCACCAGTGCGTCGCTGTATAACTCCGGCGCGGTGCGTTTCGCCCACGGTTCGAGTACGCCGATGACCGTCCCCGAATTGGGTTTCGATCCGCTGATCAACCCGCGGCCTACCAATGTCACCACATTCTCCACGCCGCGCATTTTCATGACCATGGACTCCACTTCCTTAAGAAGGCCATCCGTCCGGTTCATGGAGGCGCCGTCCGGGAGTTGCAGGTCGATGAAGAACACGCCCTGGTCTTCCTGCGGGATGAATCCGGTCGCGGCGTTTTTGAAAATCCAGTAACCACCGCCGCCGATCATCAAAAAAACCAGTACGGTGAAGACGAAGCGACGAACGATGACCTTGACGAAAAACAGGTAGGCGTGCGACACCCCGCGGAACAGAAACTCGAACCAGCGCAGAGCGAACCACGGACGGGACGTTCGCTTCCGCAACATGGTGGCGCAGAGAGCGGGACTCAACGTGAGCGCGTTCAGGGAAGACAGCGACACGGCAAAGGCGATGGTCACGGAGAACTGCCGGTACAACTCGCCGCTGATGCCCGGCACGAAGGCGACCGGAACGAACACCGCAAGCAGAACCAGCGTCGTGGCGATAACAGGGCCGAACACCTCTTTCATCCCCTGCCGTGTGGCTTCCTTGGGCTCCAGTCCCTCCTCCAGATGACGTTGCACGTTTTCCACGACCACGATGGCATCGTCCACCACCACGCCGATGGCGAGAACCAGCGCAAACAGCGTCAGGCTGTTGATGGAATACCCCATGGACAGGAGCAGGGGAAAAGTACCGATCAGCGAAACCGGTATGGCGAGAGCGGGGATCAGGGTGGCCCGCCAGTCCTGAATGAAAATGTAAACCACCAGGACCACGAGGCCCAGCGCGATGAACAGGGTCTCCACCAATTCCTTCAGGGAGTTGTCGATGAACCGGGTCGCGTCGTAGGGAATGATGTACTGGACGTCCTTCGGAAAGTTTTCGGACAGCTCCGCCATTTTTTCCCGGATCCGCTGGGCCACCTCCAACGCGTTGGCATCCGGCAACTGGTACACCGCAAAGTTGACGGTGGGCGACCCGTTGAGCCGGGAGAAGGTCTCGAACGTCTGCGAACTCATTTCGATGCGGGCGATGTCTTTCAAACGCACCACGGAACCGTCCGGCTTGGCGAGGATGATGATGTCCTCGAACTCGGAGACGTCGGAGAGCCGTCCTTTCGCATGAATGGTGTACTGGAACTGCTGGTCCTGGGGCGCAGGCATTTGTCCCACCTGTCCCGCCGCCGCCTGGATGTTCTGGTCGCGGATGGCCTGGGTGACGTCGCTTGTGGTGACGCCCAGGTTCATCATATTGTCCGGGTCCATCCAGATGCGGATGGAATAGTTCAATGCCCCAAATATGATGACGTCACTCACACCGGGCACCCGTGCCAGCACGTCCTTGATGTTGATGGTGATGAAGTTGCTCAGGAACAGCTGGTCGTAGGTGCCTTCAGGAGAGGAAAACGCGATGATCTGCAAAAACTCCGGCGAGCGCTTTCGGACGGAGATGCCCGAACGCTGCACTTCATCCGGCAATGCCGGCGTCGCCAGGGAAATGCGGTTCTGTACGTTCACCGTCGCCATATCGGGGTCGGTGCCGATTTCGAAAGTGACTTCCAGCGTGTAGGCGCCGCTGTCCGTGCTGGTGGAAGACATGTAGATCATGCCTTCGACGCCGTTGACCTGTTCCTCGATGGGCGCGGCCACGGTTTCTTCCAGAACGGAGGCGTTGGCTCCGGGATAGGAGGCGGTCACCACCACCACGGGCGGTGCGATGGGCGGGTACAGCGACACCGGCATTTGCGGCAGGGCCACGAGCCCGGCAATGACCAGCACGATGGAGATGACGAAAGCGAATCGGGGCCGCTCGATGAAAAAATTGCTGAACATGGTTCAGGCCCCTTCCTTATTGTCGCCGGAAGGTTTGGATGCAATCTCGACGGTGGTTCCCGGCCGCACTTTCTGCAAACCTTCGACGATCACCATCTCACCGACCTCCAATCCTTCCTTGACGATCCATTTGACGCCTTCCTTGTCTCCCGTGGTGATGTTGCGCTTGTGCACGCGGTTTTCCGCATCGACCACCAGCACGAACTTGCCGGTCTGGTCCTGCTGGATGGCGGCTTGCGGGATCACCTTCTCGGTCCGCACTTCATCGCGTTGCACACGCACCCGCACGAACTGCCCCGGAAGCAGGATGCGCAGAGTGTGTGGGATCTCCGCCTGTCCCGGCAGGACGTTTCTGGCCGGGTTGGGAAACTTGGCGCGGATGGTGATGGTGCCGGTCCGTTCATCCACCCGGTGGTCGACGAAATCCTCCACGCCCGCGTACGGGTATTCCGTGCCGTTGGGCAGGATGAGTTTGGGCGTGAAGGTGGTGGCCTTGCCGCGTTGGATCTGGTTCTGGAATTCCGTGAGCACCGTTCCGGAGTTCACGGTGAACAGCGCGTACATGGGGTCCATCTGCACCAGGGTGGCGAGCGTTCCCGTATCCGGTTTCACCAGGTTGCCTTCATGCACATTGGCGCGGCTGATGCGTCCGCTGAAAGGCGCACGGATTTCCGTGTAACTCAGGTTCAGTTGCGCCTGTTCGAGATTGGCCTTGGTCTGCATCAACGCCGCCTCGGCACGTTTGAAATCGCTTTCCGCCTTGTCGAGATCGGATTGCGACACCGCGCCCTTGCGCACGGACTGGACTCGTTTCAGGTAGGTTCTCGCGTTTTCGAGAGTCGCTTCCGCTTCGGAAACGAGGGCTTCCGCGGCCTTCACCGCGATTTGATACGGTTCCTGTTCAATGATGAACAACAGGTCGTCCTTGCTGACGTCCTCGCCTTCCTTGAAGTTTCTTTTTTCAAGAAACCCTTCCACCCGCGTGACGATGTTGACGGTGCGGACGGAGGCGGTGCGGCCCACCAGTTCGTGCGTGCGTACGATTTTCTGTTGCACCACCGGCGCCACCGTCACCATGGGTGGAGGTTGCTTGGGTTGCGGCGCAGCGGCGCTGTCGGGTTGCTGGCACCCTGCAATCAGGCCCACGACAATCAGCAAAAAAGTTTGCGTTAAATTTTTGACCCGGTACACGTTAGTTCCCTTCAATATATGAGTCCATATCAGGATTGCGGTTGTTCTTCCGGAGCTTCTGCCATTAGGGGTTTCCACCCACCCCCCAGCGCCTTGAACAGTCGGATGAGGTTCGACACCACGCGGCCTTCGCTCACCGCCAACTGGTCTTGAAAACTGAACAGGGACCGTTCCGCTTCCAGCACAGCGATGAAATCCGACAAGCCCGCAACGTACAGTTCGCGCGAGAGTTCCACCGCGTTTTGAGCGGACTCGATGGATTTGAGAAGGGCCTGGCGCCGCACCTGTTCCTTGGCGTAATCGATCAGGGCGTTTTCCACGTCCTGAACCGCAGTGAGCACGGTGGCTTCGTACTGGATGAGGGCCTGCTCCTGCAGTTCATCCTGCACTTTAATATTCTGGCGGATGCGCCCCGCACTGAACACGTTCCACGTCACCTGCGGCCCGATTGAAAACGCGGTGGCGGGTCCGCTCAAAAAGCTGGAGGCGGAAATCGACTCCAGTCCGATGGAACCCAGCAGGGTGAACCGGGGATACAACTCCGAGGTCGCGATGCCGATGCGCGCCGTCTGCGCGGCCAGCTCCCGCTCCGCCTGGCGGATATCCGGCCGTCGCCGCAGTAAATCAGCAGGCACGCCGACGACGACATCCATCGGCGTTACCGGCACTTGTTTGAATTCCTGCAACTCTTCATTGATGGCGCCGGGGAATTCGCCGAGCAGAACCGAAAGGCCGTTCTTGCCCTGTTCGACCCCGGTTTTGAGCGTGGGGATTTCCGCCTTGGTGTTTTCAAGATTGTACTTGGCCTGCTCCAGCGTGAGCGTGGAGGTGAGCCCCGCCTGAAGGCGGTCCTTGACGATCTGCAGCGTTTCTTCCTGCACCCGGCGGTTTTTTTCTGCGGCTTCCAAACGTGCCTGGAAGGTGCGGATCTCGATATAGTTCAATGCGACTTCCGCCACCAGCGTCACCAGTGTGTCGTTCAACTGTTCCTTGCGCGCCTCCACCGAGGCTTCCGCCGCTTCCACGGAACGCTGGATGCGTCCGAACAGGTCGATTTCCCAGGTGGAGTCGAAGCCGGCGGAATACATGTTGAATTCCCCGCCGCGGCGAAACAGGTTTTCCCGGCTGGACCTCTGCCGCGCGGTACTGCCGACGGCGTCGATGGTGGGGAACCTCTCCGACCGCGCGATGCCGCGCCGGGCGCGTTCTTCCCGCACCCGCGACTGCGCCAGTTTCAAATCGAGGTTGTCGTTTACCGCTTTGTCCACCAACTGGCTGAGGAGCGGGTCTTCCAGCGTCTGCCACCATTCGGCCAGCATTTCCGGCGTCACCTGCTTCACCGGAATTTCCGGCGTTTTTTCCGTTTCCTTCTCTTCCTTATTATTGTCCTGTTCTTTTTTCGATTCGAATTTCTGTTTCTCCACCCTGGTGTGGAAATCCGTTGGCATCGTGGTTTGGGGAGGCACGTAATCCGGACCGACGGTGGTGCAGGCGGCAAACAGCAGCCATGCCGATCCCGCAAGAGCGCGCACTCCGGACGGGAAAGCGGTGAGTGTACGGGATGGGATTCGCATAATCCTCGTCGTCAGGAGATCATGGCTCCGCGCATGGACGCGGCGCCGGAGACCACGCCTTCCACCGGGAACGTCACCCGCTCGGACTCGTCCTGCAGAGCGATGATGTAGATCAGCGGCAGAAAGTGTTCCGGTGTGGGAACGGACAAGCGCGCGGTTTCTCCCAGGTGGCTGAAATTCAGGATACTTTCATGGTCGTCCTTGAGCAAGAACCCTTTGATCGAATCGTCAAAAGAACTGGCCCAGGGGTAGGGCGGGGTGCAGGGATTGGGATCGAAAAAATCCAGGTTGTGCACGATATTGCCGCTTCCCAGAATAAGGACACCTTCGCTTCTCAAGGGCTTCAGTTCGCGGCCGATCTCGTAATGCTGGCGCGGGGAGAGGTTGCGGTTGAGGCTAAATTGTACTACCGGAATGTCGGCTTTCGGGAACATCCAGCACAAAACGCTCCACGTGCCGTGGTCGAGGCCCCAGTTGTGATCCGGCAGGACTTCCGTGGCGGTGACCAGCGATTGGATGCGTTGAACCAGTTCCGGACTGCCGGGCGCCGGGTAGTCGATGTCGAACAGCGCCTGCGGGAAGTTGCCGAAGTCGTGAATGGTGCGCGGCTTGTCCATGGCGGTGGCGTAGGTGCCGTAGGTTTCCCAGTGCGCCGAGATCGAGAGGATCGCTTTCGGCCGCGCCAGGCTCCGCCCCAGAAGTTCCCAGCTCAGAGCGAACGGATTCTTCTCGAGGACATTCATCGGGTTTCCATGCCCCAGAAACAGGGCGGGCATTTTGGCAGATTTGGATTGGGTCGGCGTATTCATAACAAAACGGCGTTTAAGGTTTGTGCTTCATTGGGTTCAAAGTTCATGTTTCAGAATGACAGCATGAAATCGTAATTGCCGGTCAGCACGTCCGGGTTTGACTCCGACCGACGGTATTCGACGATCAGGTTTTCCTGCTGTTCCCGCGTGAGAGCCGAGTCGCGCAGGATCAGGTCGCGCGCGTTCAACTTCTGTATGAGTTCGTTGTTGGGCACGGCCTCGCCTTTGAAATACAACTGGGTCACCAGTTGCGGGATGCCGGGTGCGGTGACCATGAAGTGCAGGTGCGGCGGGCGGTACCATCCGTTTTCGATGTCCACCGGGTAGAAACCGGGCACCACGGTTTTGAAACTGTAACGACCGTCATCATCGGTGATGCAGCGCCCCCAGTACTGGAAGTGTTCGTCGTGCGTGCGCTCCACCCACTGTCCGGTTTCCGGATGCTTGAACCGCGTCGCCTCGCGGTCGCCGCGGTGGTTGTAGCGTCCGGAGGCGGCGGCGTTCCACAGGATGATCACCGCACCGGGTTGCGGCTTGGCTTCTCCCTGCCAGCGGAACAGGACCTGGCCTTCCAGATGAATGACCTGGCCCTCAGCGGTGCCTTTGTGACCTTTGATGTGCGTGAGGTCGTTGTCGTTGGCTTCGCTGATGGGCAGGCGGAAGTCGAGGTTTTCGCGAATCTCGTGGACCGCATCGCCTTCGTCCGGGAAGAACGGCCCCAGTGTCTGCCTGGGAGTGGTCATCCGCATGGCCTGCGCCCAGGCGGAACCCGCAAGAAAGGATCCTGCGAGTCCGCCGAGCGCCCCCATCCCGGTCTTCAAAAAGTTGCGTCGCGAATACGAGTTTTCCAGGCTTTTCATCGTGCGCTCTCCTGCAGGGTGCGGTGCGATGAGTATGGTTCCGGATGCGCGATCGCCCCATTGTCGGCTGCTTCCTGCTTATGGAACTTTTTATGATGGAAGAAGGTTTTCGCGATCCAGTCGTCCACGGAGTATTTACCGCCGCCGGAGACCATGAGCGCCGCCGCCATGCCCATGGCGAGCAGATGGAATTCGAAACCTTCTCCGGCCTGTTTGCCGGACCAGTTCATGAAGAACCCGTTGTCCCAGTGCGCCATGAACATCGCCCCCATCATGGTGACGAAGATGCCGAAGGCGCTGAAACGTGTGAGGAATCCGGTGATCAGGCCCAGTGCGCCGAAGAATTCGCCGGCGATGACGAGAAGCGCGATGACCATCGGGATGCCCATGGTTTGGGTGAAGAAACCCAGCGTGCCTTCGAGGCCGAAACCTCCGAACCAGCCCAGCAATTTCTGCGCCCCGTGCGGAAAGATGACCAGGCCCAGAAGCACCCGGACGATCATGGGACCGGTCCGGTTTTCGGTTTCAAACATTTTCTGCATAATGGGTTTGGCACTCATGATTTTTTCTCCTGTATGTCGAAATTATTATAAGCCTATCGGATAAAGTCTCAAAGTTATTCGGAGAACCGGACAGGAGCCCCTCCCTACATCCTGACCGGCCCAATTTTTATTTTTGTCTACCGGCTCATGTATTCGCATTACCGCCTTTCGTGACTTCCGTCGCAAAAGGGGCGGTTGCCGGATTGCTGGCATCCGCAGGCGTAGATGGTCTGATCCTTGTCAAACTCGATGACATAGGGCGTGTATTCCGTGCCCTGATGCGACCCATCGCAGTACGGGCCGTTTTCCGATTTTCCGCAGGCACAGAACGCCTTGATTTCTCCTTTTTTGACTTCGATCTCAAATGGTTCCTTTTGCCAGCTCATGTGAGCCTCCTTGGTTTTCATTGTTTTTTGCAATTTGGCTTTCACGTTGCAGTCGTCGTATAGGGAATGTTTTTCATTGCCAATGCCGGTCCATCAATCAATGCAAGCGTGATACGCCGTAGGTCTCGATCAGGTAACCCGTCAACGTGTTGAGATCGATCGCGGGTGCAGGAGCTGGCGTGGTTTCAAAAAACCGGGCCTGTCCTCCGGTCAATGCCCGGCGGAACAGGTTCCATTCCTGGGTCATCGGCGCCAGAGCGGTTTCCTCACCTGGTTTGCCGAAAAGCCGGCACTCCGGGCTCGGTGAACCCGCATCGGGGCGAACCTTGGCCGATAACAGGCAGTGCATTCCGGCCTTGTCCAGTACCAGGCCGTTCACCCCGGGGAGGTACGGGGTGAACGGGTTTTTCGCCTGGGTGGAGGAGGACGGATGCTCTGCATGAGAGGAATTGAAATAGGACTCCCAATTGCCGAATTCCTTCGGCCCGTGGTGCGCGGCACCGTGGGAAGCCAGAACGGGGGCGGCGAATACAAAAAGCGACCCCAAAACCAGCATCATCCGGAGCAGCCAGTGACGTTTCGTTGCGGCACGGGGAGCTGACGATGAATTCGCGCGATGGGTTTCCATGATCGGGTTCCTTTTAAAAAGTTGAAAACGGTTCAAAGCAAACTTAACTTGTATTAAGCAAAAGCCGGGCCAAAGCAGGGGGAAGATGATTAAGCCTTTTAATTGTAAGTATTTAATGTTTTTTTGATTGTTTTTGATGGTTACGGAAATTTAGGTTTCAACGTATTTTCGTTGTCGTGTAACGGAAATCCGTTATAATGTGGCCATGAGCAATGCCGACCCCAACATCCTTCCATTCCGCAACATGCGCGAACTTCTGCTGGCGATGCCACAGGAGCGCAGTGTGAATTCTTTGCTGGAGCGGGTGGTGAATAAAGCCGCGGAAGATCCCTTGCTGGCGTTATCGCGTATCTGGCTGGTGCGTCCCGGTGACCGGTGCGATACCTGTCCGCTTCGTTCACAATGCCTCGACCAGGCCCGTTGCCTGCATCTGGTGGCGGAAAAATACAGCGTCGGATTTGAACCGGAGTCGGATGCCATGGAGGAGGACGATTACATCCGCATTCCTCTTGGCGTCGGCAAGGTAGGGCGTTCTGCCGTGACGGGTGAAATTGGGGACACGGAGTCGGTGGAGGAGGATTTTGACTTTGCCGTGTCGAAGCGTTGGGGAGAGCCACGCAAGGTGATCGGTCTCGCCGTGCTTCCCGTCGTGTTCCAGGGCAAGGTGCTGGGGGTTTGCGGTTACGTTCCGAGGGCGGAGGTGGAAGCGGAAGGCGAGGGCCTGTTCTGGGGACGGCTGGTAGCGGACCATCTCGCCGTATCCATCACCAATGCCGAAGCGTTTGAGCGGATCGAGGAGTTGAATCGTCAGCTCACTGACGACTACGAATACCTGGCAGAGGAACTGGTGGAGACGCAGGCGTTCGGCGGCATCATCGGCCAGAGCGCCCCTCTCAAAACGGTTCTGCGGCAGATCGAGATGGTGGCGAAAACCGACGCCAACATCCTGATCACCGGGGAGTCCGGCACCGGCAAGGAAATGGTGGCGCGCGAAGTGCACAAGCGCAGTGGGCGCGTGAAACGTCCCCTGGTCAAGGTCAACTGCGCGTCGATTCCGCGCGACTTATATGAAAGCGAATTTTTCGGCCACATTAAAGGAGCGTTCACCGGGGCGGTGCAGGACCGCAAAGGGCGGTTCGAACTCGCCAACGGCGGCACGCTGTTCCTCGACGAGGTGGGCGAAATCCCGCTCGACGTACAGAGCAAGCTGTTGCGCGTTCTGCAGGAAGGGGAGTACGAGCGCGTGGGCGACGAACGCACCCGCACCACCGACGTGCGCATTCTGGCCGCCACCAACCGCGACCTCAAACGTGAAGTGAAGGAAGGCCGCTTCCGCGAGGATCTGTATTACCGGCTGAACGTGTTTCCCATCGAGCTCCCGCCCCTGCGCGAGCGGCGGGAAGACATCCCCCTGCTTTCCCGTCACTTTATCGAGGTGGCGTCGAAACGGTTCAATCAGCCGATCAGACCGCCATCGCGGTCGGTGATCGTCTCGCTCGAAAAATACGACTGGCCGGGAAACATCCGCGAATTGCAGAACCTGGTGGAGCGCGCCGTCATCACCGCCACCGGCGGGCGGTTGAAGTTCGATCTGCCGGGGGTGAGTGAACCGAGAGAAAAATCCCCGGCGGCTGCAGAGGAGCTCGTGGGAGGGGAGGTGGTTTCTGAAGCGGAGATGCGAAAGCGCGAAAAGGAAAACATATTGCGCGCGCTCAAGCAGGCGGGCGGCAAGGTTTACGGCAACGACGGCGCGGCCAAACTTCTCGGCATCAAACCCACCACGCTGGCCACGCGCATCAAGTCGATGGGTCTTAAAAAACAATATGTTCAGAAATGACTCGTGGTGGGTGGGGCGCTCCGCCGGTCGGTCCTCCCTTCCCGGTCAGGTTTCCCTTCACGGCTTGGAACGGAAAAACGAGGTTGTCACTCAAAGAAATTGGGATTGCAGCGCAAGCAGTTGTTGGATTGCAGGCCAACCTGCGTTATAGTAGGCAACGGTTCACAAACCCATTCCGCTCATTTTCCAAACACGATTGAAAAACTTTTCGTTATCCGGCTCCCAGCTGGATGGGAAAATACAGGGAAAATTGTGTTCCGGGGTGGAATGTGAACGGTTTCTGACTTCCTGAATTTTCTACATATTTATAAGCCGAAAAAACAGTTGACAGAAACAGGATTTTTTTTAGTATTTGCCGGAATATCTCTGTAAAATCCATACTTTTCAACCAAAACACGACCTTAAAAATGGGGTAAACAAAGATGTCAGATAAACCAGATATTATATACACGAAAGTTGATGAAGCTCCTGAGTTGGCGAGCGGTTCGTTTCTACCGATCATTCAGTCCTTCAGTAAAGTGGCAGGCCTGAAAGTCGGCACCATGGACATCTCGCTGGCGGGCCGCATCATTGCGCAGTTTCCCGAACGGCTGAAACCGGAACAGCAACAGCCGGATGACCTCGCCATCCTGGGCGACATGGTCAAAGAGCCCACCTGCAACGTCATCAAACTGCCGAACATCAGCGCGTCCATTCCGCAGATCAAGGCCGTTGTCAAGGAATTGCAGGAGCAGGGTTACGACATTCCGGACTATCCGGACGAGCCTAAAACGGATGAGGAAAAAGACTTTGTGGCCCGCTTTGACAAAGTCAAGGGCAGTGCCGTGAACCCGGTTCTTCGCCAGGGCAACTCCGACCGCCGCGCTTCGGCTTCGGTCAAAAATTTTGCCAGGAAAAACCCGCACCGCATGGGCAAGTGGGCCAAGGATTCCAAAACCGATGTCGCCAGCATGACCAGCGGCGATTTCCGGTCGAATGAAAAATCCACCACCATCACTGCGGCGCAGGCGGGCAAGGCGAAACTCGAGTTCACCGATGCCAGCGGCAAAACCACGGTACTCAAAGAGAACATCACGATTGACGAAGGCGACATTGTCGATGCCACCAAGATGAGCGCCAAGGCTCTTGACGCTTTCTTGAAGGCATCGAAAGAGGAAGCCAAAAAGCGCGGTGTTCTGTTCTCCCTTCACATGAAGGCGACGATGATGAAGGTCTCTGACCCGATCATCTTCGGCCACGGTGTGGTGACTTATTTCGAGGACGTGTTCAAGAAGCATGGTGACACGTTCAAGGAACTGGGCGTCAATCCGTACAACGGGTTGGGCGATGTGCTGGCGCGCATCGAGAAACTTCCCGCCGACAAGAAAAAGGAAATCGAGGACGACATCCAGGCCAGCATGAAGGAAGGCCCGGATCTGGCGATGGTCGACTCCGATCGCGGCATCACCAACCTGCACGTGCCGAGCGATATCATCATCGACGCGTCCATGGCCGCGGCCATCCGCACCTCCGGCAAAATGTGGGGTCCGGACGGCAAGGAGCACGACACGCTGGCGGTGATTCCGGACAGCAGTTATGCCGGCATCTACCAGGCCTGCATCGAGTTCTGTAAGGAAAACGGCGAGTTCGACCCGTCCACCATGGGCAGTGTTCCCAACGTCGGCCTCATGGCGCAGAAGGCACAGGAGTACGGCTCCCATGACAAAACCTTCGAGGCCAAGGAAGACGGCACCATCCGCCTCATCGATGCCAAGGGCAACACCCTGCACGAGCATCAGGTGGAGAAGGGCGACATCTTCCGCAGCTGTATTGTCAAAGACATCCCGATTCAGGACTGGGTGAAGCTGGCCGTCAACCGCTCGCGCGCGTCCAACACGCCGGTTGTGTTCTGGCTGGATAAGAACCGCCCGCATGATGCGGAGATCATCAAGAAGCTGAACGTGTATCTGAAGGATCATGACACCAACGGTCTCGACATCCAGGTCATGGCTCCGGTCGATGCGATGAAGCACTCGCTCGCACGCGCCAAGAAGGGTGAGGATACCATTTCGGCCACGGGTAACGTACTTCGTGACTACCTGACCGATCTGTTCCCGATCCTCGAGCTCGGTACCAGCGCCAAGATGCTGTCGATCGTTCCGCTGATCAATGGCGGCGGTCTGTTCGAGACCGGTGCCGGCGGTTCCGCACCGAAACACGTTCAGCAGTTCCAGAAGGAAGGGCATCTCCGCTGGGATTCGCTGGGTGAGTTCCTGGCGCTGGCGGAATCCCTGGCTCATCTCAGCAAGACCTTCGGCAACAAAAAAGCCCAGGTGCTGGCGGATGCGCTGGACCGCGCGACCGGAAAACTCATGGAAAACAAGAAAAATCCGGGCCGCGAGCTGGGTGAGTTGGACAACGCCGGTAGCCATGTTTACGAAGCGCTCTACTGGGCACAGGAGCTGGCCGCACAGAGCGACGATGCGGACCTCAAGGAACGGTTCACCCCCATCGCCAAGCAGATGGAGGAGAAGCTCGAAACCATCCTCAAGGAATTGCAGGATGCGAAGGGCAAGCCGGTGGACTTGGGTGGGTACTACCATCCGGACCCGAAGAAGGTGGCCGCGGCCATGCGCCCGAGCAAGACCTTCAACTCGATCCTGGACAGCATCTAAACGGATCGAGCCCATCAGGTAGTTTCAGGAAAGCCCGGCCGTCGCGGCCGGGCTTTTTTTCGTTTGAAAGGGTGCCGATCCAAGATTGGGAACTGGAAAATCGATTCAATCCAATTGGATTGATGTGGAGCGGACACTCCTTTCGTTTAAAAAGGATTTTTTACTTCAGCGAAGACTTTCCATATTTTCCTTGATAAATAATAATTTTTTTTCAAATGCATAGTAATTCAGCATTTTGGGGGCAAAGGGGAATAAGCCTAATGATTGCAGGCCGTACCGCCAACGTGAAAAAAAATCAAGATTTTTAAAAACAGCCCATATTGGCTTTATTTTAAAATTTTCTCTTGTTGGACGAGTTAAACCTTTGATCTCATGATATAATCACCGCCTATCCTGAAAATATAAATAACCGGAAACAACAGCGAGGTATGTTTTGACTACAGCAAATCCAGAGCAATCGTTTGGGACGAATCCGACGCAAGTCCGAGAATCGGACCACTATCAGGAGGAGTATGTCAAAAGCTTCGTCGAAAAGTGGGACGAACTGATCGACTGGGAACAGCGCTGGAAAAGCGAAGGAGATTTTTTTATCGAACTCCTGCGGTCGCGCGGCATCAAACGAGTGCTGGACGTGGCCACCGGCACGGGATTTCATTCCGTTCGCCTGTTGAGCGCGGGGTTCGACGTGACCAGTGCCGACGGAAGTCCGGAAATGCTTGCCAAGGCGTTCAAAAACGCGCGCAATCGTGGTCTGATTCTGCGCACCGTGCAGGCGGACTGGCGCTGGCTGAACCGCACCATCCACGAGCAGTTCGATGCGGTGATCTGTCTGGGTAACTCGTTCACGCATTTGTTTGCTGAACATGACCGGAGGAAGGCGCTGGCGGAATTTTATGCCACGCTGAATCACGACGGCATCCTGATTCTGGACCAGCGCAACTACGATTCCATTCTGGACCAGGGGTTCTCCAGCAAGCACAAATACTATTATTGTGGCGAAAATGTTTCCGCCGAACCGGAGTACGTGGACGAAGGGCTCGCGCGGTTTCGTTACAACTTTCCCGACAATTCAACGTATCATCTGAACATGTTTCCCCTGCGTCGCAAGTACACCCGCCGCCTCATGCACGAGGTCGGGTTTCAGCACATCGAGACGTACGGGGATTTCAAGGGAACGTTCGACGCCCACGAACCCGACTTCCTGGTGCATGTTGCCGAGAAGGAATACCAGGAAGAAGACGAGGAAGATTAGACAGGTTCCCGCGAAACATACGAAGTAAGGCGTGGGCCTGATGCATCCACTCAGCGAATCCTTCGGCGTTCACCGGGTTCGTGAACCGCTCAACAAAGGGGGCCGCCGTTTTTGGCGGGCCCCTTTTTGTATTGCCGCAAGGCCATTGATTGTATGCCGACGTTATATTTCACCCTGAACACACATCACCTCCAACAGCTGATCGCTCCGATCACGGAGGAGTGCAATGTGATTCTGCACGCCGATTGCATCTGGGCCACGCCGGAGGAAACCCCACCCACGCCGGAAGTCCGCCGCCGCATGAAACGGTCCGATGTACTGATCGTCGCCATCGGTCCTGCCGGTTCCGGTGCTTCGCAACTGAACGAACGCATGCGTGAAGAAATCGGCACCGCCGTGAACGGTGATTTGGTTCTCATCCCGTTGCTCATCGACGACGCGCGCCTTCCCGGCAAGGATGAAGCAGGCGGTGTGTGGAAATGGTTACTGAACATGAAAACGCACCGGCTGCGCACCAAGCGCTGGTCGGAAGACCTGAACGAAATTCTCGCAGAAATCGAAGCGGAATTGAACTTTCGCCGGGAGGTCATGGAGAAGGTGAGCAAGGCCGGTCCGGGTCCTTTACCGGAGGTGAAAGACGCAGAAGGCAACCCTTTGGAACCGCCGCGCATGGGATTGGAATTTTCCGGCGTGCAGGAACTGCGCCGCACCATCGATGCGGAACATAACAGCCTGGGCCGGGCACGACAAAGTGGCGACCGCGAGGAGGAAAAACAGGCGCTGGGGGCGCTCGGTCTCGCATACGCGCAGTTGGGTCAGACGCAACGGGCCATCGAGTGCTTCGAGCAACAGCTTTCCATCGTTCGCGAACTGAATGGCGCGCGGGAGGAATGCGAACTTCTGGCGAATCTGGGCGATGCCTATGCGGTGTCCGGCAACCTCGACCACGCCAAAAAATATTATGAGGAGCAGTTGTGCCGCGCGGATGAATTGGATATCCCCGCCTTCATCGGCAGTGCGTACAATGGGCTAGGACACGTTTTTGTCAAGCGCGGAAAACTCGATCGGGCCATCGACTGTTACCGCAGGGCGCTCAAGCATTACCGCGATCTGGAAGACCACGACAAGGAGCTGGAGCTGCTGGTCGGCATCGGACTCAATCAGGAAAAGAAAGGCGACCTCACGCGGGCGGCGGAAACCCTGGAACAGGCAAAGATGTCCGCGCGGTTCGTCGAAAACCGCAAAGAGGAAGCGCGCCTGAACGTGGACCTTGCAGAATTGTACAAATCGTTAAACGAGCCTCGGCGTGCGCTCGACTGTTTGAGCGATGCCGAGGCCATTCTCAATCTGTTCGAAGGCAATTGGACCGATCCCTGGAAATCCCGCATCGCCTCCTTGCGAAGTCAAATGAAAACCGCGTGAAAGGGGTCCGGGAAAAGCAACTCCCTGTCTCCACATTTTGGAAATTTTCAGTTCTGCAACCTGTGGATATTATTAAAAATTCTGTTGTAAGCTAAAAAATGGAAAACGTTTATTTCATTGCCGCTTGCACGGTTTTCAATCCCCTTGATATTCTGATGCTTGAGTAATTTGACTGGGCTATTGGGGCGCAAAACGGTATCTTAATGGGTAGGGGAAATACATTGTTGTCCCCGCATCAAATGAAATATCGAATACAGAATCCTTCGTGAATTGCCGGAAGGTTCAAATCATTTGCTCCAGTTCGGATTCAACGCTTGGTTATTTCTCAGTGAAACGCAGTTCATTGCATTATCAATAAATTTTAACGGAGAGACGTATGACCACTCATGAACAGATTGTTGCCGCGTTTGAGCAATACATCGCCGAAAACGAAAGTTTCGAATCCAAAAACATCAAAGCCGCCGCTGCGCGCGCCCGCAAAGCGCTGGCCGAAATCGGCAAACTGGCGAAAGCCCGCCGCGCGGAAATCCAGGACAAGAAAAACAGCCTGGGCTGAATATATTTCAACACGTCTTTCAAAAAACAATTCCGGCAACATGAATGGAAACGGATCCGGCCATTGCGGCCGGGTCCGTTTTTGTTTTTGATGGGCCGGTGATGGTGGTTTTATTTTTTGCGCATGATGTGCGTGGCAGTGCCTAGAAAAGTTTCCGCCGACTCCATCAGCGTCTCGGACAGCGTCGGGTGGGGATGGATGGAGCGCGCAATGTCTTCCGCCACCGCTCCCATTTCAACGGCAAGCACACCTTCGGAGATCAATTCCCCCGAGCCTGCACCGCAGAGCCCCACGCCCAGCACGCGGCCGGTTTTGGGTTGCAGGACAAGTTTGGTCACGCCCTCGGTACGGCCCAGGCTCTGAGCGCGGCCGGACGCACCCCACGGAAATTTCGCAATCTCCACATCGATCTTTTTTTCTTTCGCTTCGCTTTCTGTCAGACCGCACCACGCGATCTCCGGATCGGTGAACACCACCGCCGGGATGGCGTGCGGGTTCCATTCCGTTTTCTCTCCGGCGATCGCTTCCACCGCCACCCGCGCTTCGTGCGCCGCCTTGTGGGCAAGCAATGCGCCACCGGTGACATCGCCGATAGCGTAAATGGCGGGCTCGGCCGTTTGACGTTGCGCGTTCACCGGAATGAAGCCGTGTTCGTCGAGCTCGACGGACGCGGCGTCGAGTCCCAAACCTTCCGTATTGGGTTGGCGGCCGACGGCGACGAGCACGCGATCGAAAGCGTCCTCGCGTGACCCGTCGTCGTTTTGGAAAATGGCTTGGACGTCATCTACATTCTCTTTCAGAGATTTCACATTCGTGTTCAGGTGAATGGCTTCAAATTCCCCCGCCAGTTTTTTTTGCAACGGGCGCACCAGGTCGCGGTCCACGCCGGAAAGCAGGTCGCCCGTCATTTCCACCACCGTGACCTTGCTTCCCAGCGCCGCGTACACCGTGCCCATTTCCAGGCCGATGTAGCCACCGCCAATCACAAGCAGGCGTTCGGGTATGTCTTCTATCTCGAGGGCGTTGGTGGAGTCCATCAACCGCCCGCCGGGTTTCGGAAACCCCTTCGGCCAGGCGGGACGCGAACCGGTTGCGACGATGCAGTGTTTGAACTTCAATAACTCGTTGCCGACTTTCACCGAATGCGCATTCTGAAACACCGCGCGACCATTGATGCGTTTCACTTTCCGTTGTTTGGACAACTGTGCGAGTCCGCCGGTCATCTGTTCGACGACTTTGTTCTTCCATTTGCGGAGACCTTTAAGATCGATGCGCGGTTCGCCGAAGTCGAGTCCCCATTCTTTCGCCTGCCGGGCTTCACCGATGAGTTTGGCGATGTGCAGGAGGGTTTTGGAAGGAATACACCCGACATGCAGGCACACGCCGCCCGGGGCGTTGCGGTCATCGACCAGCGTCACATCCAAGCCCTTGTCTGCAGCGAGGAACGCCGCGGCATAACCGCCGGGTCCGGCTCCGATCACGATCAACGGGTGCTCAACCATGTGTTTAACCTTGGAGCAGGGTGCCTGTGAAATTTTCCAGCCGTTCCGCCAGCGTGCGTGCAAAGCGGGCGGCATCCGCGCCATCGATTAATTTGTGATCGTACGACACGCAGAAGGGAAGGATGAGGCGCGGCTGGAATTTGCCGTCCTTGTAAACCGGTTGCATGCGGGTGCGGGAGAGGCCCACCACCGCCACTTCCGGCGGCAGGACCAGCGGCGTGAACCCGGTGCCGCCGATACCGCCGAGATTGGATACCGATATGTTGCCGCCGCGCAGCTCGTCCAGCGATACCTTGCGGTTGCGCGCGCGTTCGGAAAGTTCCGTCAACTCCACTGCCAGCTCCGCCACGCTTTTTTGATCGACGTTTTTGATGACGGGCACGATCAGGCCGGAGGGCGTGTCCACGGCGACGCCGATGTTGTAATACTTTTTGTAGTGGATGACCCCTGCATTCAGATCGACGCTGGCGTTGAACTGCGGGTGCTCCTTGAGCGCCGCCACCAGTGCCTCCAGCACCAGCACGGTGACGGTCAGTTTTCCGCCTTTTTCTTGATGAATTCGGACTGCGTCTTGCGGAGCGCTTCGAGGTCGGTGATGTTCGCCTCGTCGAACTGCGTGACCAAAGGCACCGCGTTCCACGCCCGCGTCAGATTGCTTGCGATCTTGCCGCGAAGCGAGGCAATGGGTTTGGTCTCGACCTCCCCCCATTGCGTGAAATCGGGAAGCGGTTCCGGTTGAACGGCGGAACCCGTGGAAGGCGCGGCCAATTTCTTTTTGGTGTAAGCCTTGATGTCATCGAGAGTGATGCGTCCGCCGCGCGCCGATCCCGCGACCTGCCTGAGATCCACTCCCAGTTCGCGTGCCAGCCTGCGCGCCCCAGGTCCGGCGGGCACGGGAATGGATTCGGCTTCCCGTTTATTTTGAGCGTCTTCCGCACTCTTCCTTTCTTCTTTCTTTTCCTCTGTCCTTTTCTTTGCCGCGGAATCGTTCCCGGTTTGAGGAGGTGCTTTTTTCTGCGGGGTCTCTTTTTCTTGCGACGCTTCTTTCTTATTCTCCGGTTCCTTTTCTTCCTTCTCCGTTGGCCCGGGTTCCGGCTTTTCTCCTTTTTCCTTGATCTCCCTTTTGTCTTCCACCTGTTCCGGTTTGGAGTCTTCCTCCGTTCCATCGGTGTCCACATCGAAAAGCGACTGGCCGACTTGGATGGTCTCGCCCTCTGAAATTTTGACGGCGGTGATGCGTCCGGCCACCGGCGACGGCAACTCCAATAGGGCTTTCTCCGTTTCCAGTTCGAGGAGCACCGAATCCTTCTCCACCTCCGAGCCTTCTTTCACGTGGATCTTTGCCACGTCGCCGGACTCGATGCCTTCGCCCAGTGCGGGCAGTTTGATGTCTTCGCTCATCAGTGGGTCCTTTATCAGGAAGAGACAGGATCGGGTTTATCCGGATCGATGTCGAGATGATCGATCGCCTGTTTCACTCGCTTCATCGGTATCGTTCCCTGTTTCGCCAGCATATGCAGGATGGCAACCGTGATCGATTCCGCGTCGACCTCAAAGAACCGGCGCAAGTCCTCGCGCGAATCGCTTCGGCCGAACCCGTCGGTGCCCAGTGTCGTGTAAGGGTTCGGCACCCAGGGCGCGATCTGGTCCGGTACCAGTTTCATGTAATCGGTCACCGCGACGATGGGCCCGTTCTCCTTTTTCAAAATCTCTTCTATATAAGGAGTGCGCGGTTTGTCTGTTGGGTGCAGGCGGTTCCACCGGTCCGCCTCCAGCGCATCGCGGCGCAGTTCCTTGTAACTGGTGGCGCTCCACACGTCCACCGACACCTGGTAATGTTCTTCCAGAATGCGTTGGGCGCGGAGTGCCTCTTGAAGCAGGCTGCCACTGCCGAACAGGTGCGCCTTCGGCCAGCCTTTTTTGTCCGCACCCGCTTTCAATTTGTAAAGGCCTTTCAGGATGCCGTCTTCCATGCCTTCCGGCATTTCGGTCATGACCTGGTTTTCGTTGTAGAGCGTGATGTAGTAGAAAACGCTTTCCTGTTCCTGGTACATGCGGCGCAGTCCGTCCTGGATGATGACCGCTAGCTCGTATGCATAGGCTGGATCGTAGGTGATGAGGTTGGGTACGGTGGCTGCCAGCAGGTGGCTGTGTCCATCCTCATGTTGCAGGCCCTCGCCGTTCAGCGTGGTGCGTCCCGACGTGCCGCCTAAAAGAAACCCGCGCGTGCGCATGTCGGCGGCGGCCCAGATGAGGTCGCCGATTCGCTGGAACCCGAACATCGAATAAAAAATAAAAACGGAATGGTGTTGATGCCGTGCGTGGCGTAGGCGGTGCCTGCGGCGATGAAGGAGGAAATCGATCCTGCCTCGCTGATGCCTTCTTCCAGAATCTGCCCGTCCTGCGCCTCGCGGTAGTACAAAAGCTGGTCCATGTCCACCGGATCATACAGCTGTCCCTGGCTGGCGTAGATGCCGTACTGGCGGAACAGCGTTTCCATGCCGAAGGTTCGCGCTTCGTCCGGGATGATCGGCACGACCAGTTTACCCAGATCCGGATTGCGGAGAAGCCGGGTGAGCATCTGCACGAAGGCCATGGTGCTCGACACCTCGCGCCCATTCGATCCTTTAAAAAATTCCTCGAACTGATCCCGGCCGGGAACGGAAAGTGGTTTGGAACGGACCTTTCTCTCCGGAAGAAACCCGCCCAGATGTTGCCTGCGCTCGTGGAGGTAGGTCAGTTCCTCGCTGTCCTCGGCGGGTTTGTAGAACGGGGCGTTGGCCACGTCCTCGTCGCCGATGGGGATGCCGAAACGGGTGCGAAAGCTGAGTAGTTCGCTTTCGTTCATCTTTTTCGCCTGGTGCGTGATGTTCTTGCCTTCGCCCGCCTCGCCGAGTCCGTAGCCCTTGATGGTTTTGGCGAGGATGACGGTGGGCGATCCGGTATGGTTCACCGCCGCATGGTAGGCGGCATAAACCTTTTCCATGTCGTGACCGCCCCGCCGCAGGGTTTCCAGTTTGTCGTCGGTGAGGCTTTCCACCATCTTGAGCAGTTCCGGGTGTGCGCCGAAAAAGTGTTCTCGGATGAACTGGCCTTTCTCGACGACGTACTTCTGGTACCAGCCGTCCACCGCTTCCATCATTCTTTTTTGAGCAGGCCTTTGTCGTCCTTGGCAAGCAGGGGATCCCAGTCCGTGCCCCAGATCAGTTTGATGACGTTCCACCCGGCGCCGCGGAACGCCGCTTCCAATTCCTGGATGATTTTTCCGTTGCCGCGGACGGGTCCGTCCAGCCGTTGCAGGTTGCAGTTGACGACGAAGATCAGGTTGTCGAGTTTTTCGCGCGAGGCGAGGGTGATGGCGCCAAGGCTTTCCGGTTCGTCGGTTTCTCCGTCGCCGAGAAACGCCCACACCTTGCTGTCGGTGGTGTCCTTGAGTCCGCGGTGATGCAGGTAGCGGTTGAACCGTGCCTGATAGATGGCCATGATCGGCGACAATCCCATCGACACCGTGGGGAATTCCCAGAAATCCGGCATGAGCCATGGGTGGGGGTAGGAGGGCAGGCCGCTTTCCGGTTGCAGTTCGCGCCGGAAGTTTTCCAACTGCTTCTGCGTGAGGCGTCCTTCCAGAAACGCGCGGGCGTAGATACCCGGTGCGGCGTGTCCCTGGAAATAAATCTGGTCACCCGGTGCTCCGTTTCCGGGACCGCGAAAAAAATGGTTGAATCCCATCTCCAGCAGGAGTGCAAGAGAGGCGTAGGTGGAAATGTGGCCGCCGATACCCGGAGTGGTGCGGTTGGCGCGCACCACCATCGCCATCGCGTTCCAGCGGACCAGACTGCGGACGCGCCTTTCGAGTTCCGGATCGCCGGGATACGACGGTTGGTCTTCCGCCGGGAGGGTGTTGATGTACGGTGTGTTGGCGGTGAAGGGGAGGTGGTGGCCGGACTTCCTCATTTCATCCTGCAGGCGGTGCAGGATGAAATGGGCGCGCTCGGGTCCGACGTCGCGCAACAGGTAGTGGAGCGAGTCCACCCATTCCTGCGTTTCCGCCGGATCGGTGTCGTCCATGGGAATGTCCGCCCACTGCGTCATGCCCGCCTCCAAAGAAAGGGTTAACACGCCGCCCGTATTGTCCTATTTCTTTCCAGATTACTTGATAACCCCCGAGACCTCAACGCCGGATTCGGTCCAAAATACTTCGTCCCCGCTTGCGCCGTGTGTGCGGGCGGCGTTGACTCCGCCGGGTCCGGGGGATGACGGTGCCCGCCGGGCGGTCGTAGAACACGTAATTCCATTCCCAGTACAACAGTACCAACAGGCGGTTGCGGGTCCCGATCAGAAAAAAAGATGTACACCCCCAGCCACAACAGCCAGCCGATGAATCCGTTCACCATTAACTGTCCGGTGCGCGCGATGTCTGTGGCATCGTCGCAAAACCCGCCGAGCAGGCTCCCGCCCGCCTCGAAGAGGAGAATCCGAATGCGGTCGCGCTGCAGTTCCGCGTAGTCCTTCACCATAACGAGACGGACCCCTTCGCCCCGCGCGCCGGAATATTCCACCCCGGTGGGACCGCCGCCCACGCAGGCGAAGGTTGGCCACGGTCCAATTTTAATTTTAGCCTGTTCAGGCAATGCCTGGAATGCGGTTGCCGTGCGGATTTGATGTTTATGAAACGGATGCAAAAGCGATAAAACACCGGATGGATACGCGCAAAATTTCTTTTGATTTTAGCGAAGGTTATGGTTAAGTTTCGTTAACGGAATTTGGAACAAACACAAGGTGTGGGATAAGTATTTCCGGGTGTCAGACAATTCCGGTTTTTATTTCGTTCACACAATCTGGTTATATATGACCAAAAAAAACAGAAGGAAAAATTCGCATTCATCGACTGGTTTGGTTTCATCATCGGTGTCGTTGTCACAAGTTTTCTGGTATTCATTTTGATCTGGCCCCTCATTGACCCGACCCCGGAAAGATCCTCCACGCTGCAGGAAAATCTCGAGCAAGTAGCACCCAAAATAGATTAAAAGCGGCTCTGCAATACACACGAGGTAGCCGGCCTGTGAAAAAAACTTTCCAATGAATCGGCCAAGGGTCGACTCTTCTCGTTGCAATTGGGTCAGGTTGATCCTTTAAAACCGTGTCTGTGAGCCACTATTTATAAGCCTTGGGGCTTCCTGCATGGATGCGTGTCTAACAACGCTTCCGGCCCTTCACTCCCGCCTCTTTATTTCCTATTGTGTGTAGTCAATATTCTGATTACAGGGGGGCTGGTTTTAGAGTAAATTAAGATTGGAAATATCTGTATTCAGGGCTGTAGCCCTTTTCATGTCAAAAGTTTGAACCTAAAAACTCACCGAGACCAAAAGTGAACGATATTCATTTACCCTCCCCAATGGCAAAACGACGCGCCTCGAAGCTGAGCCGTTTGGGAGTGGTTTGTGCGCTCGGGCTTTTGATTTTGATAGCGGACACCCAGATACCTCTGGGGGTTGCCAGCGGGCTGCCTTTTGTGGTTCTGGTTCTCATTGGATTCCGTTCCCGGGAAAGCAAGGCGGTATGGACCGGCGCCATCGTGGGAACGATTTTGACTTTTTTTGGGCTTTTCCTTTCCCCCCCTAGTGGAGACTGGTGGTTTGCCTTGATCAACCGCTGTCTCACGGTTCTGATCATTTGGATGACCACCTATTTCTGCCTGATGGAATTGCAGTGGGCGGAAAAGTTTTTGAAGGCGGGTGAACTGGAAAAAGCTTACAACCGCCTGCAGGAGGAAAGCTCTTACCTTCAATTGAATCGGGATATCGCATTCCAGACGAATATGAGCAAGACCCTGGAAGAAGCGATCGAGTATTCGCTGGAAAGAATCTGCCGGGAGATTGACTGGGTGTTGGGTCACTTTTTCCGCTTCGAGGATAAAGAAAAAAAACTTTTTCCAACCGGCATCTGGTTTTGTCAGAACCCGCACCGATACGAGGATTTCATTAAGGTCACCGAGGTGACAAAACTGGAGGCGGGTGAAGGCTTGCCGGGCCGGGTGCTTGGGGATTCCAGGCCCCATTGGATTAAGGATGTGGGACAGGACACCAACTTTGCCCGTAACAGAATGGTGGAAGAACTGGGAGTCAAAACGGGATTGGCGTTTCCGGTTTACATCGGGTCCAAGGTTGTGGGAGTCATGGAGTTTTTTTCGAACAAGGAGCTGGAGCCCAATGCCCGCCTGCTGGAAGTGATGGAGAGCATCGGTTTCCTGCTTGGCCGGGTCATGGAACGACAGAAGGTGGACAAAGATAAAGGAGAATACAACAACCATCTGCGCAGGCTATATCATCGTCTCGATTCAATTCGGGAAGAGGAGAGCAAACGGATTGCGAGGGAGGTGCACGACGAACTGGGCCAGGTGCTGACGGCAATCAAGCTGGACCTTTCCCGAATTCAGGCCAAGGTTCCGCCGGAAAGAAAGGATATTTCGGAGGATGTGGACCTGATCACCGACCTGATCCAGAAAACGATCCAAACCGTCAAACGAATTTCTCTGGACCTGAGACCTCCTGTCCTGGACCGGATGAGCTTGACGGAAGCCATCGAATGGCAGGGGAAATTGTTTCAAAGCCGCACGGGTATCGAGTTTGATTTGTCAACGCAACCGGATATCATTAGCCTCGACACGCAGAGGTCCAGCACCATCTACCGGATTTTTCAGGAATGCCTCACCAATGTGATTCGCCACTCCGAAGCCAGCAAGGTGAATGTGGACCTCACGGATCGAGAAGGCCTGTTGACAATGAGGGTGTTCGATAACGGAAAAGGGCTCGTTCCGGAACAGATTAATGAAAACTTCTCGCTCGGTTTGCTTGGCATGAAGGAACGCGCACAAATCTGGGGTGGGCAGGTTTACTTGAATGGACGAAAGAACGAGGGTACAACCATAACCATAGAGTTGAAGCATTGAGAAATATTATGGAGCCTTCTTTGAAAAATATAAAAATTCTTGTTGCGGACGACCATCCAATTTTCCGTCAAGGCATTCACCGTGCGTTTTCGGCCATCAAGGACATGGAGGTGGTGGAAGAAGCAGTCGATGGCGCCGAGATGCTGCAGAAAGCACGCGAGACCAAGGTGGATCTGGTGCTTCTGGATATAACGATGGGTGGCGAATGGAGCCTGGAATACATGAAGCAGTTGAAGGAGGAATTTCCTCATTTGCCCGTCGTTGTCGTCAGCGTGTACCCGGAGGAACATTTTGCCATGCGTTACCTCAAAGCCGGCGCATCGGGTTACGTTACCAAGGAAAGCCCGCTGGAAGTGCTCATCAATGCCATCCGCAAAGTGGCCTCCGGTGGAAAGTTCTTGAGTCCTGAATATATGGAGAAGCTCACATTCAATTTCAACGGATTCGACAAGCAACCCCACGAATACCTGACGGACAGGGAATTTGAAGTGTTTTGCCTTCTTTCCGGCGGCAAGTCACTCACCGAAATTGCGCAAAAGTTGTGTCTCAGCGTGAAAACCGTCAGCACGCACCGTACCCATATTTTGCAGAAGATGAATATGAAGACAAATTCTGAACTCACTCAGTACGCACTGTTAAACCGGCTTCTTTGAAGGCTCTCCCTGTAGTCGGAAACACCCCTTCTTTCCTCTCCCTCTCTCGGGTTGCCAAGTCCTTTGTTATTAGGCAAAAGCAAAACTTCCCACAAATTATAGACATCGTTTTCCTACAAAATCATAGGACCCATTCCTTTTTCAAAAACAGCCAAATCCGATCCGCCAATCAGGCTCGTCTGATTACCTTCCTTGCCGAAAACCCATAGAATCGCATTCGCTAGAAATAGTTTTGCCTAATTATTTTGTATTTCTCTTCCGTTGCCTGGAGAAGTGAAAAAGTTTTGTGGCGCGCCGTTAATTTGGGAAACCGCTGACGCCGCCATGGATGAAGTGAAAGCGGGATCGCCTGTGATCCCGAAGTATTGTTGGAAGAGGAAGAAGTGGTTGGAGGCCCGCAGATCGGGCTCATTTTATCTCTAATGCAGGGAGGTTTGAATCTATGCGTTTGAATCGAAGGAAGTTCTTGCAGGTAAGTGCTGGTGTGGCTTCGGCCATGGCGCTTTCGAGCAAGAGGGTAGGCGCTCAGTTGAAACCCGTTGTGAAGGTTGGGAATCCCCTGGAGTCCTATCCGGATCGTCGTTGGGAAGAAGTTTATCGCGATCAATATAAGTATGAACGCTCGTTCACGTACTGCTGTTCGCCGAACGACACCCATCAGTGTCGTGTGCGCGGTTTCGTACGTAACGGCATTCTGATGCGGATCGAGCAGAACTACGATCATCACAAGGTTCGCGATCTGTACGGCAACCAGGCGGACGCAGCGTGGAACCCGCGCATGTGTCTCCGCGGCATGACGTTCCCGCGTCGTGTTTATGGACCGTACCGCAACAAGTATCCGATGTTGCGCGTTGGCTGGAAGCAGTGGGCCGACGACGGCTTTCCTTATCTGGACAAGGAGAACCGGGAAAAATATAAGTTCACCAGCCGGGGCACGGACGAGTTCGTCCGCGTGACCTGGGATGAGACCTTCACCTATCTGGCAAAAGGCCACGTGGCGATCGGAAAGGCGTACAGCGGTTCCCGCGGTGCGCAGCGCCTGAAGAACGAAGGTTATCAGCCTGAGATGATCGAGGCCATGGGCGGATCCGGATCCCGCTCGATGAAGTATCGCGGCGGCATGGGCCTGCTGGGTGTTGTCGGTAAGTACGGTATCTACCGCCTCGCCAACATGATGGGTCTTCTGGATGCGATCATTCGCGGCCGCGGCCCGGGTCAGGTACTGGGCGGACGCGCATGGTCCAACTACACCTGGCATGGTGACCAGGCTCCGGGTCATTCCTGGACGCATGGCATGCAGACTTCCGACATCGACTTCGCCGACCACCGGTATGCGAAGCTGACCATTCAGTGGGGTAAAAACCTCATTGAGAACAAGATGCCGGAAGCGCACTGGTACACGGAAATCATGGAACGTGGCGGTACGCTGGTAACGGTAGCTCCGGAGTACAATCCTCCGGCAACCAAGGCCGACTACTGGATCCCGACCCGCGCTGGTCTGGCTGACATCTCCATTTTCCTCGGTGTAGCCAAAATTCTGATGGATGAGGGTCTCGTTGATGGTGAATACGTCAAAGAGTATACCGACATGCCGTTGCTGGTCCGCACGGACAACCTGATCCGGTTGCATCCGGAGGACTATATCCCCGGTTACAAAAACCAGCCCCTGCCCAAGGATGGTTTTACGACCAAGTGGATGAAGAACTACGATCGGGACAAAATGCCGGACTTCGTAGTTTGGGACACCAACACCGACAAACCGGTCGCCCTGACTCGCGAGGACATTGGCGCGAAGATGCGGAGGAAGAACATCGACCCGGCTTTGGACGGTGTTTATGACATCAAGCTGGTCAGCGGCAAGACCATCACCGTTATGCCGCTGTACGAGATGTACAAAATCCACCTGAAGGACTACGATCTGGATACGGTTAACCAGATTTGTCATGCCCCGAAGGATCTGGTTGTACGTCTGGCACGCGACATCGGTACCATCAAGCCGGTTGAGATTCACTACGGTGAAGGTATCAACCATTACTTCCACGCCACCATGCACAATCGTGCATCCTTTGTTCCACTGATGTTGACGGGTAACGTCGGACCGAAGGGTTCCGGTTCCCACACCTGGTCCGGGAACTACAAGGCCGGTAACTACCAGGGTTCTCACTGGTCGGGACCGGGCTTCGCGGCCATGGTTGCGGAAGATCCCTTCAACCCGGTTCTTGATGTGACGAAGAACGTCGGTTGGGAAAACATCAAGGCCTATGCCAAAGGTGAAGAGCCTGGTTACTGGGCGCATCGTGACAAGGCTCTGATCGTCAATACCCCGCGGTATGGACGTAAGGTCTTCACGGGCCGCACCCATATGCCGACTCCGACCAAGCTTCTTTGGTTTGTTAATGTTAACGTCATCAACAACGCGAAGTGGTTCTACGAGATGGTGTTCAACACCAACAACAACGTAGACATGATCGTGGCTCAGGACATCGAGTTCACCGGTTCCTGTGAGTACTCTGATATCGTGCTCGCGGCGAACAGCTGGGCCGAGTTCGAGTCTTACGAGATCACTTCGGCGTGTTCGAACCCGTTCCATCAGATCTGGGGCGGCACCGGCATCAAACCGGTATTCGACACGATCGATGACAACCTGATCCACCGCGAGTTCGCAAAACGCCTGTCCCAGATCACCGGTGACAAACGCTTTGCGGATTACATGAAGGTATACGAGGGTGAAGCTCCGAACCGGACGAAAGCTCAGATCCGCCGGTTGTTCACCACCTCGACTTCGGGTATGGGTTACAACATCGACGACATCATCAACGGCAAGTATGGTGAGCCGGGTTGTTGTCTGTTGCTGTACCGCACCTACCCGCGGTCTCCGTTCTGGGAAATGTACACGGAGTCCAAACCCTTCTACACCGCGCACGGCCGCATCCAGTTCTACAACGACGAGCCGGAAGCGATCGAGTATGGTGAAAACTTCATCGTTCACAGGGAAGGTCCTGAGGCGACTCCTTACCTGCCGAACGTCATCGTATCCACCAACCCCTACATCCGCCCGGACGATTACGGGATTCCGGAAGACGAGCAGGATCCGGATCTGCGTCACGTTCGTAACATCAAGAAGCCGTGGTCTTCCGTACGTACGACCAAGAACTTCTTGTGGGAGAAGGGGTACCGGTTCTACTGCGTCACTCCGAAATCCAGACATACGGCTCATTCGTCCTGGGCGACGACTGACTGGAACATGATCTGGAACAACAACTTCGGCGATCCTTACCGCATGGATAAGCGGTCTCCGGGTGTTGGTGAGTGGCAGGTTCACATGAACCCGTTCCTGTGTAAGGACCTGGGTATCAACGACGGCGACTACGTGTATGTAGACGCGAACCCGGCCGACCGCCCGTACATGGGCTGGAAGCCGTCGGATCCGCGCTACAAGGTTGCCCGCCTGATGCTCCGTGCGAAGTACAACCCGGCGTATCCGTACCACACTTCCATGATGAAGCATTCAGCATGGCAGAGCACGGAGCGCTCGGTTAAAGCGCACGAAGAGCGCCCGGACGGACGCGCGTTGTCGATGACCACTCCGTACCAGTCCAACTTCCGGTACGGCGGTCAGCAGTCGATCACCCGGTCTTGGTTGATGCCGATGCATCAGACGGACAGTCTGTTCCATAAGTCCAAAACCAAGATGAAGTTCGTACACGGGTACGAGGCAGACAACCATGCCATCAACGCTACGCCGAAAGAGACGCTGGTTAAGTTCTCCAAGGCGGAAGACGGTGGTATGCATGGTAAGGGACTGTGGGAACCGGCTCGTACCGGTTACACCCCGGAGTCTCCGTTGAAAGACCGCTTCGCCGAGATGTACCTGGCAGGTCAGTACG
>NZ_HG422173.1:2993679-3027119 GCF_000341545.2 Nitrospina gracilis 3/211 | reverse complement strand
TCGATTGCCGCATTCGTTCTGGGTGGTGCGATGGTGTCTTCTGCGGCAACCATCGAAGCCCTGAATGTAGGCAAGGGTAACATTCCGATCGACCCGACCGATCCTTTCTGGTCTGCTTATGGCCCCACGAAAGAAAAGGGAGTGGTGATCGATTTGGATCCGCAAATGATCACCAACCCGATGTGGCCGAACCCGGCTACGAAGTGGGTGAATGTCAAGGCGGCACGCAATGACAAGGAAATCGCAATTCGCCTGGAATGGAATGATGGTGTCCGCGACGACATCATGGTCCGGTCCCAGCATTACAAGGACCAGGCCGCGCTGATGTTCCCGGTAAAGGCAGGTAGTGAGCCTCCTTTCACCATGGGTTCCGAAGGCGAGCGTGTCAACATCTGGCAATGGAAAGCGACCTGGAACAAAGAAGGCGCTGGCCGGGCCGGAAACGAAGGCATGCAGGACCTGGAGGATTACTACTCTGACATGGCTTTGGGTGCCGGCGGCTATTACATGTACGAGCCGGATGGAAACCTGGCGCTGAAAGGTGCCTTGAAGCCAGGTATTTCCGGTAGCAAGGATGAGCGCAGCAACCAAGGTGTCCATACCGGTGGTGCTGGGGATATCGTTAAACGCTCCACCTATGTGGATCTGGGCATGGGTAAAAATGAAGGTGTTTACAACCCGGGCCGGGCTACCCACAACATCATGTCCGACGCATCCATGCGGCGGTCTCCGGTTGAAGACCTCAACGCAGAGGGTTTCAGCACGCTGACCACGCAGGCCAACCAGGACGTGGACGGTGAAGGCAACTGGAACAACGATCGTTGGGCCGTGGTTTTCAAACGACCTTTGAAGACTGAAGACGCCAATGACGTTCAGTTCAACGGCAACAGCACGCCGATGTCTATCGCTATCTGGAACGGTGCCAACAAGGAACGCAATGGCCAGAAAGCCATTACGGCCTGGAATACCCTGAAGTACTGACCGAAGGGCATTCCTTTTTCAAGACTGGAAGCGCTCCCGGAAGTCCCGTTCCCCCGGGCTTCCGGGAGTTTTTACAACCCATCCTCCCTTAGGGTTTACAGTCGGCTAAAGAGTGAAGGGGGTTATTTGTTTTCGTGGTGAAAGGAATCGCTTTTGACCCGGGCGAACCTTTCCGATCCGTGCATGGAAAGCGAAACATCTTACCCTTCCTTCCCTCTTGGTCGGACTCTTCCCCCTCTCTCGAATCAATCATTCCTTGGCAAAGAAGTCATAATCTGGTACCACATTTACAGTTCCCCAAAAACCAACCCTTTTTCTTTTTGAGATGAAAGAACACTTTTTCAAAATCCGTGGGGTGATTGTGGTTGATGACACCCAAACAGAAGATGATTTCAGCATGTTTGTGAAAGCATTGGACGACCGCGATGCGGTTCTGAAAATAAAAGAATATTTACGCACCCAGGCGCCCAATGTGGCGGGGCGCATGGTGGGTCGGGTTGTAATTCAAGGTATTGAAAAAAGGGGAACTCCCTAGTAAAAGCAATTCCTCATCCATCCCCAGCTCCCTCCTTGTTTTTACTTTTTATTTCCAAAAAATTGCCTGATTGATCCAACGGGTGCCCCGGCTCCGGGGATATGGTTCCGGAACAAATTTCATTCAATTGAAGTAGTTGAGATTGCAATGGTCATTTATATTTTCAACACAAACCGGAAAGGACCAATGGAAAGAATGCGAAAAACCGTAAATTTCAATTCTAATAAAATTAAGAACCGGAGTGATTTTAAAATACGCCAATAGGGCTTAAAAATAGATCGGCTGAGATAAGCATAAAATATTGAAATTATTGATATTAAGTTAGGGATTACAAAAAAATTGTTGATATTAAAAAATTCCGCTTTCCAAAATTATTGGAAGCCCTTAACCTGATTTTAATTAATCTCCAATAATAAGATAATAGTGAATTTTCCAAGATGAATTGGAATTTCTTCTCTGCAAGAAGGGGGGCAGGGAGAACGCCCGGTTTTACAGGAAATACCAGCGGAGAGGAAAGCTTATGATTGCCACTAATTTGTTTTTAAAAGGTAAAAAGGCGCAAATCGAAGGACGCTTGGATGAGGCCTTGGAATGGTTTCAAAAGTCATTAGCAGCGAATTAGGAGTCCGTGGGTGAATTTCACCCTGATGTGGCCTTTATTAAAAACAGTCTGGGTAACCTTTGGGTTCAAAAAGGCAATTCCGCTAAGGCCGTTAAGTACCTGGAAGATTCTTTAAAAACCTTGATTAAAATATGTGCCCCGAACCACCCCATGCTGGCCGAAGCCTGCCATAACCTGGGTAAGGTTTGTCGCCAGAATGGGGATCCCGAAAAAGCCATCCAATATTTTGAAAAGGCTCTCACCATTTATAAAAAAATGGAATGAATGATTCTGTTCCGAACCTTGAAGAGATGATGGCCGACCTTTTCGTTCAAGTTGACAATTCCTCAAAATTAAATTCCCTAAAAAATCAAACGGTTACGAAACATTATTAAAAATGTACGTTTTTTTTACATTTAAGGGTTGAAATTGCAGTTAAATTTACCTAGTCTGTAAATATAAATAATAGGAACCGAGAAAACTTGACCGGGGGTTCCGGGGGACTTGGGAGCGGATCCCGAAAACAGGCAAGGGACTCAAGTAAAAACAGCGGAGGAAATCATGAATTCGAACGAATGGGTACGATTGGGTAAAGAAGCTCAGGCAAATGGACTTTTTGACCAAGCAGTGGATTATTACAACCAGGCCCTGAATGAACGGATCAAAACCTGCGGAGAATACCATCCTGAAGCCTCTTTTATTTACAGTAACATCGGGAGTATATTCTTTAAGAAGAAGGATTACGCTATGGCCGCGCAGAACATGTATCAGGCATTACAGGGGTTTCACCGGGTTTGCAGCCCCGATCACCCGCTTCTCGCGCAGACCTGCAACAATCTGGGGCTGGCACTGGCAGGCCAGGGAGAATATGACAAGGCCATCCAGTTTTTCGAACGGGCCCACCAGATTGCGCGCCAGTCCGGTATGCGGGATATGGCCCACGAAATTGAAAGAAAAATCAAATCCCTTTTTTCTCGAATGGGCCAGGCCGTTGCCTGATTTCGGGTTGCCACTCCAAGGACCGGGGTTGGGGCCACCAGTTCCTGGAGAATTTGTCTGAAGACTGGTTTTCTGAAACGGTCCTTTTAAGGAGTTATTCCCTGTGTATCACAGAGCCGCCCGCAGGCTCTTTTGGGAAGGTACCTTTTCAACTGTCGATCGTGTCTTCCCTTTATGGAAACCGATGGTCATCTTGGCAGGATGCCAAATCCGAATTCCTCCACCTGCTGTGGTTTGGGTCCGGGAGCATTCCCGCCCTGCTCCGCAAATTAACCCTCATCTTCAACAGGCCTTCGAACCCCTCCAAATTGTTTTCAGGTACAAGGGCAGACATGCTGGCTTATCTATCGGTATGTCAAAAAAGACTTCCCGTTTCTCTTTGAATATGTGAGAATTGTTTAATTCGAAGGAACCAGGGAGGGTGCCTGCCGCCAATGCAAATGAATACCCCACCATTTAAAATTTGACGGTGGCTTTTGATGGTCGTGATGAAGGCAAACTCATGGCGAAAGAAAACCCCCAAGCAAGTATGCCGGCCCTGAAACACAACCTGATTGTCACACTCCTGATATTTTTAAGCGGGATAATGATGACCAGGTTGGCGCACCCGCTGGGCACCAGCCTGATCATTCATGTCCCTCACGGTATCGCCCTGGGCGCCTACCTTCTGTATTCCTACCGAGTGACGCCCGGCATTTTCCTGGGCACCATCGCTTTATTTTTCTGGTCCGGCCAGACCCTGTTTGTGGATTTCAATCAGGTGGAAATGATCGGATTCTCCGCCTTGTTGGCCCTGGGGAGCTTCCTTCAGGTGTGGGTCGGTTCCACCCTGGTTCAGAAGTGGCTGGAGAAGGACACCCCCCTCAATGGCATCAGTGAGGTACTGATATTTGTGTTTGGTGTGGCCGGCCTTTCCACGCAAATCTTTCCCTTTTGGTCGCTTATTCTTTTTAATCTTTCCGGGCAATTTCCCGGTTCCGGGATGGGGACGTACTGGCTCACCAGTTGGCTGTCGAACCTGCTGGCGGTGGTTCACATCACCCCGTTTTTTCTGGTTTTTCAGAAAAAAAACCACATCCCGTTGGCTCCAAAAGCGGTTCGGGAGGCAGTGCTTCTGGCCCTGGTGCTGTACTCCGTGAGCCAGGTGGTGTACGGGCCCTGGTTGGAGCAGAACGATTATCCCCTGGTTTACCTGTTGTTTCCGGTTTTGGTGTGGGCCGCGCTTCGTTTTCACCAACATGGAGCCATCCTGGCCATCCTTTACACCGCCCTGATCGCCATCTGGGGTACTGCGGAGGGCCGCGGTCCCATGGGTCCGAAGCCCGCCGAAACCGCCGTCATTCTGCTTCAACTGTACTTGTTTGTGCTGGCCGCCATGTCCCTTGTCTTGGGCGCGACCATAGCCACCAGCTACCAGCATCAAAACGAATCCGAAAAATTCGGGGTTCTGTTGAACCGGGCGATCAATGAAATCTACGTGATCGAGCTGGAATCCATGAAATACGTATTTGTCAATCAGGGTGCTTGCAAGAGGCTGGGCTATACCATGGAAGAGATCCTGCAAATGAAGCCTTTGGATTTCACCCAGGGAATAACCCGCCAGGAGTTGAACCAATTGATTGACCGTTTGCTGGAGGACCCGGACAGGATGGAGCGGGTGGAAGCGATTCACAAATGCCGGAACGGATCGACTTATCCCATCGAAGCCTATGTGAACATTGCGACTTTCGGCAACAAGAAATACCTGACCGCTATCGCCACGGACATGACCGACAAGCGCCTGGCGCAGGACGCCATCGTCAACGCCCGTATTCGAGCGGAAGAAGCAAACCAGGCCAAAAGTATGTTCATATCCAACATGAGCCACGAAATCCGCACACCGATGAATGCTATTCTGGGTTACGTGCAGATTCTGGAGCGTGACGACACCTTGTCGACCGACCAGAAAAAGCGGGTGGATGGAATCCAGAAAGCAGGCAACCATCTTCTCGGCTTGATCAACGATATCCTGGATTTCTCTAAAATCGAAGCCGGGAAAATGGAGTTGAACGTAGCGCAATTCAGCCTGTCGGGCCTGATAGGAGATTTGCAGGTGATATTCCACAACCGCTGTGAAAGGAACCACCTGACCTTGAAAGTGGACTACAATTTCAGCGGCCAGAGGCGATGGGTGGAAGGCGATCAGGGAAAACTCCGGCAGATTCTCATCAACCTGCTTGAGAATGCAGTTAAGTTTACTGACCAGGGCAAAGTGTTTTTTCGCGTTACCGAGGAAAAGAAAGATCAATATTTGTTCGAAGTCGTCGATACCGGATGCGGCATTCCCCTCGAAAAGCAGGAAGCGGTGTTCGATTATTTCATCCAGAACCAGAACGGTCAGGAAAAGGGCGGAACCGGTTTGGGCCTGTCTATTTCCAGGCGGCAGGTGGAATTGATGGGTGGCGAACTGAAACTGGAATCCTACCCTGGTTGGGGTTCCCGGTTTTACTTTTCGATAAAGCTCCCTTCCACTCAGGAGCGTCCCTTGGAAGACCTCCGCGATTACGACCGGGTGGTGGCGCTGGCCGCGGACCAGTCTGTTCGCGCCCTCATCGTGGACGACAACCAGTCCAATATCGAGGTCATGCAGGAAATGCTCACCGATATTGGCATTGAATGCCAGGCGGTGGTTAGCGGCTGGGATGCCATCGACAGCGCCCTGGCCTGGAAGCCCGATATTATTTTCATGGACTACCGGATGCCGGGGCTCAACGGTCTGGATACCGCCAAAATGGTCCAAAACAACCTGGACCAGGAAGCCACCAAAATTGTCATGGTGACCGCCTCCAGCTACCGGCATGAGAAGGAACGGTTTTTGAGAGAGGGAGTGCAGGGATTCATTGCAAAACCCTTCCTGCGCGGAGAGGTTTTTAAAACCTTGCACGATTTGTTGGGCATCGAGTTTGTATATCGGACGAATACGGAAGGTCAGCCCGAGTCTGCCCCAAATACAATCAAGCATCCCGCTCAACTCGCCCTGCCCGCACCGCTCTTGTCACAATTGAAAAAGTTGGCCCGCCTGGGAATCATGAGTCAGTTTGAAGAAGTTTTACAAGATGTTGAAACATTGGGACCGGAAGGAGCCGACCTGGCGGGATTGTTACGGGAGCGGGCTGAAAATTTTGATAAAAACGGCATACTGAAACTATTGGAAACCTGTACTCTTCAGCATCCCTCCTAGATTTTTTGGAATTGCAAATCAAGTCGAAAAGCTTTAATTCGTTTGTAATTCATCAATGGTGTGGTACCCAAAACGGACGGTGTATTATTAGGAGAGGAGCCTTGCGAATTGCAGGAGAATATTGTTTAACGATGTTTCCCTGCGGATGTTGCATCACAGAGGTGGAGCTTGTGGTTTGAAAGAGGGGCAGATGACCGATTACAAGGCCGGGGACAATTCATGGGTGGTTCTGCTTGTGGATGACCAACCGGCGAATCTGGAGATATTGCGCGGAACCTTGCAGGAAGAAGGATACGAGCTCGCATTCGCCGCCACAGGTGAGGACGCCATGGAAATCGTCCCGGAACTGAAACCGGACTTGATTCTGCTGGACGTCATGATGCCGGGGATCGACGGGTTTGAGACCTGCCGTCGTCTCAAGAAAACCGAAACAGGGAAGAGCATCCCGGTTGTTTTTGTGACGGCTCGCAGTGAAACCACGGATCTGATGGAGGGGTTTGATGCGGGCGGGATCGATTACATTACCAAGCCATTCCAGCACGAGGAAGTGCGCGCCCGGGTTCGAAGCCATATGGAGCTGGTTACCCTGAGACGAACGTTGGAAAAGCAAGTCCAGCACACTCAGGAACTTCTGGAGCAAACCCTGACAGGCAGTTTGAACATTTTCCATCAAGTTCTGGCAGGCTTTGATCCCAACCTGTTCAACCATGCCGCACGGTTGCGCCAACTGGTAAGGGAATGCGGTCCGGCGCTTGGGTTCAATGACACCACCACGCTGGAAATCGCCGCCATGTTTCTGCCGCTCGGGCTGGTCACCCTGCCACCGGACACGATTGCCCGATACCGGGAAAACGGACACCTGTCCCCGGTGGAAAAGAACATGCTGATACGGGTTCCCGAGACGGGAGCCCGATTGCTGGAAAGGATTCCTCATCTGAAAAAAATTTCGAAAATCGTTCACTTTCATCAAAAGGGGTATGACGGAAGTGGATTCCCGGAGGAGGGTCCTCAAAGAGAGGGACTGCCCCTCGAATCGCGGATGCTCAAATTGTTGTCGGATTTTGTATTCGAAGAACTCAATGGCCTGGAAGGGTCCCGCGCCGTGGAACGGCTGGAGGCAAAATCCAAACTGTATGATCCTTTTCTGATGGCCAAATTCCGGGTCTTCATCGACCAGCAGGAACAAATTTTGGAGCAAACTCCGAAGGTCGAGAAATCCATCACTTTTCAGGAACTCAAAACCGGGCTGGTGCTTGCTGACAAAATCGAAAACAAGGAAGGAATGATCCTGCTTAACCCCGGCCAGACCATCACGGAACTGCACATGATGCTGTTGAAAAACCATAAGGAGTTTGTCGGTATCAAGGAGCCCATTCTGGTTTTGGAGGACTGAGGCGTTTTGAATAAGAAGAATGGAAATCGGGGAAAAGGGATATTCAGTTCAGAAGTATGTTCTGGGTTGCGAGGCGGATGGCTGTATCAAATCCTTTCAAAAAGCAGGCACTAACCCGGTAGGGTGGGGATTTTCAGGGAAAATGGAAGGGCTTCCAAAATACTCTTTCCGAAACCTGAAGGCTTGATATTTGATATACCATATTCTGGTGGATTGCTTTAACCTGAAAGGAAGGAAAAATGTCCTCCTGGATCGGTGTGCCTGCAAGGCCTGAAGGATTGACGGCTTCAAAAGTCAAATATGATTCAAAGGAACCGTTCTTTGTATATTTGCCACGACGCATGGGTTTCCTTTTCCTGGGTGAATCCCGATTTCAAATTGCGCGGGCACTTGGAAGGTAAATGGGGGGAGAGGGCCTCCCTCTATTCCAAAATTAAAGGTGCCGGGTCATGAGATCTCCCGCCAGACTGAGTGCATTTACAGTTTTCTATGCCAACGTGTTGGTGACCGCGTTTTACATCTTAAGCGGTTGCCTGCTCGCCTCCCTCACCCACTTTCATGGCCATTCGTTTCCCGTTTTTCTTCCGTTGGGAGTCGCGTTGGGGTTTCATCTCCTGTTCGGCCCCAGGGTTTTACCGGGGGTGTTTGCAGGTGCGTTTTTTCTCACCTTGATTTACTGGCTGGGCCTGCATCCCCACCCCGCCTCCCACCTGTCCCTTCCCACTCTTTTCGGGGTCGCTGCGCTCATTGCCTTCGGTGCGACCCTGCAGACCTGGACCGGCGGTTACATCCAACGGCGGTGGCTGATAAACCTTCATCCCCTCCATCACCTGCGGGACCTGATTGTGTTCGTCTTCGTGGGCGGGTTGTTGAACAGCCTCATTCATACCAATTTCACCGTGACGGCATTGGTCTGGGCCGACATCATCACCCTGGACCAGTACGGCATTTCCTGGATCACCGGATGGCTGGGCGACAGTCTGGGAGTCCTCATGGTCGCACCTTTTTTCACCGCATTTCAGACTTCCCGGCTGCAGGCCCTGACGACGCAGAAAAAAGTCGAGGCGGTCCTGCTGGCGGGGTTGCTCTACGCCGGTGCCCGGATTATTTTTCACACGCCGATCACCTTTCAGGAATACCCACTCATTCTTTTGTCATTCCCTTTGCTTGTGTGGGCGATTTTCCGTTTTCGGCAGGTGGGTGGGGTTGTGGTCATGGTTGGAGTGAGCCTGTTGACCATCTGGGGCATCGGACTGACCGAGTACCAGCTGGAAAGCGATCATGACAAAAGCGTCCTCCTGCTCCAGGGATACCTGTTCGGGCTCACAATGACAGCCTACCTGCTCCATTCCCTGCTCAACCGTGTTCTTGAGGCCACCCGTCAGTCTATCCAGCTGGGAAACCTGCTCAGTCAGGCATTCCATGAAATCTATCTGATCGATCCCGAAACTTATCGCTTCGTCTATGTCAATCAGGGTGCGCGCCAGAACCTCGGGTATTCTCTTGAAGAGTTGCAGGCTTGCACCCCGCTCGACATCAAGCCGGAGTTCAATGAGAGCCGGCTGGAAGAATTGTTCAACAGCATGAAAAGCGGAAACAACCAGCAGTCTGTGATCGAGACCCTGCACCGGCGAAAGGACGGCAGCACCTATCCGGTTGAAGTTCGGTTGCAGTTGGCCCGGGTGGACGGGGAGGACTGGATCCTCGTGGTGGCCCTCGACATCTCGGAAAAAAAGGAGATCCAGCGCGAAATCGTTGCGGCCCGCGAAAAAGCCGAACAGGCCAACCGGGCCAAAAGTGTTTTTCTCTCCAGCATGAGTCATGAGATCCGCACACCCATGAACGCCATCCTCGGTTACACCCAGATTATGACCAATGACCAGGACCTCAACCGGGAACAGCGGAATAAGATGGAGGGTATCCAGAAAGCCGGGCATCACTTGCTGGATCTCATAAATGATATTCTGGATTTTTCAAAAATCGAAGCCGGTAAACTGAAGTTGAACAAGCAGGACCTGAGCCTTTCCTCCATGGTGAGTGATCTGGGCGATATCTTCCGCGTCCGGTGTGATGAAAAAGGACTCGAGTTTGACTTGCGCAATGACCTGGACAGCAAGGACGAATGGGTGCATGGAGACCAGGGCAAACTGCGGCAGATCCTCATCAACCTGCTCGACAATGCGCTTAAATTCACCGATGAGGGAGCGGTCTCCTTCCAAGTCCAGCGAAAGGGCGGGAATGTGTATCAATTTGAGGTCCGGGACACCGGGATCGGCATCCCGGAAAATCAACAGAAAACGATATTCAATTATTACGAACAGAATTGGGAAGGGATGGAACGCGGGGGAACGGGGTTGGGATTGACTATCTCCCAGCGGCTTGCAAAAATGATGAATGGTGAGTTGGAAGTGGAGTCCGAGGTGGGCAAAGGATCGCTGTTCCGCTTCACTCTGCCCCTTCCTGCTGTGGGACAAAAACAAGAATCAGCCATCCAGAGTCTTTCCACCGTATTGCGGCTCAGCCCCGGGCACCGGGTGAAAGCGCTGGTGGTGGACGACAACGAAGCCAATGTTGACGTCTTGTGCGAAATGCTCATGGATATCGGAGTGGAGATCCGCAAGGCCTATTCGGGAAAAGAAGGCATCGAAATCGCCGGCGGATGGAAGCCGGATATCATTTTTATGGATTTCAAAATGCCCCAACTCAACGGCCTGGAAGCGGCGAAGGCCATCCAGCATGAAAACCAGGGCATCCGCATCGTTATCGTCACCGCATCCAATTACCGGCACGAACGCGACCGTTTTTTGAAAGAGGGTGTGGACGGGTTTATCGGTAAACCATTTTTACGGGAGGAACTCCTCAAGGCTTTGCAGGATGTACTCCGCGTGGAATTTGAGTATGGAGAAAAAAGTCTGGCGTGGAGCGATATAGAAAAACCGAAACCTGTCAATTCTGAATTGAATTTTTCCAAGGTGAAGGTTCCTGAAATTTTATTACTTAGCCTGAAAAAGATGGCAAAATTAGGTATGATTGCAGAGATGGAGAGGCAGTTGACTGAAATCGAGAAGATCCAACCACAGGGGCCTCAACTTGCGTCTCACCTAAAAGCTTTGGCCGAAAAATTTGACAAAGATGGCATCCTTAAAGTTTTAGATACCGTAGGGCATGGCTGAATACCAGAATTTCGATCAAACCAATAAACGCATTTTGCTTGTCGACGACACCCCTTCCAACCTTGCGGTTTTAAGGGGTGCTTTGGAGCCGGAGGGCTATCGCCTCGCCTTTGCCTCCAGTGGCAATGAAACCCTCGAGATCGTGCCGGAATTGTTGCCGGACCTGATCCTGCTCGATGTCATGATGCCGGGTATCGATGGCTTCGAAACCTGCCGGCGACTGAAGGCAACGGAAATCGGCCTCAACATTCCCGTCATCTTCATCACCGCCCGTCGTGAAACCCAGGACGTGGTGGAAGGCTTTCAGGCGGGGGGCGTCGATTACATCCGCAAGCCCATTCAACAGGAGGAAGTATGCGCCCGCGTGCGGAACCACCTGGAACTTCTTTATCTTCGCCGCTCACTAAAAACACAATACGACAAAACCCGTGAAGTGCTGGAAGAGACTCTCAACGGCAGTGTTTCCATCTTGATGGAACTTCTGACCAACTTCGACAGCAACTTGTTCAGCCGGGGCACCCGGGTGCGGGAGGTGGTGAGGGAAATAGCGGACGTCCTGGAATATGATGAAACGTGGCAGTTGGAGCTGGCGGCCATGCTGGCACCCATCGGCAACATCACGATACCGCCGCACATCCTTTACAAAAAAAGTAAAAAGCGCCCCTCTCGGTCCGGGAAGAGGAATTGTTTCGCAACATCCCCAAGACCAGCATGAAGCTTCTGGAAAACATTCCGCACCTCAAGGATGTGTCCAAAATCGTCTTGTATCACAGGAAGGGGTACGACGGCTCCGGATATCCACCCGGCACCCTGGAAGGCAAGTCCATTCCATTGGGCTCGCGGATCCTCGTCCTGGTGTTCGACCTTGTGGAATTGGAGGCTTCAGGGCTGAACCGCATGCAGGCCCTGGAGAAGATGAAGGAGAGCAAGTCTCATTACGATATGGATCTCCTCCGCACCTTGTACGACCATTTCCAGAATCAGGCTCAGGAAGATGAAAAAAAGCGGGTGAAGTCCGTCACGCTCGAAGGGCTCAAGGTGGGTCACGTCATCGCCAAGCGTGTGGACTCGGTGGACGGCACGCTGTTGCTCTCACCGGGGCAGATCATCACGCAGGCAAAACTGCTTTTATTGAAAAATCATCACCTCATAACCGGCATCAAGGAACCCATTCAGGTGCTGGTTGAGGAGTGATTTCCCCCGATCACCTCCCCCTACGTTTTCATGGTGTGTCCCGGGAACCCGGATCAGAACAGGTTCCCCCAACGGGTGGAAAGTCCGGCCCGGATGAACAGGTCGTTTGCCGCGTCATTCAGTCCCACACCGGCTGACAGGTCGAATTGCCAGTCCGGCGTGATCAGCCACAACACCCCGCCATTGAAGGTGTGTGCATCGTCCGCCGGGTCCATCGGCACGGAACCGAACACTTCCGCAAACACGCTCCACTCCGGTGTTAGCACATATGCAGGAGAAAAGGTATACGTGTAGGCGCCCAGCGTCTCACGCGCTCCGCTTGCCAGGGTGGTGGTGTTCCATTCCGCGCCCAGATTGTATGTGATGCTGAAGCGTTTTGTGATCACATTGGTAAAGAGGAGGCGCACAAAAGGGTCGTAACGCTGGCGCGACACCTCGTCGTCACCAAAAGGCAGGGCCACCCCCCAGTCGAGGGCGAACTCAGGCCGCAAGCCCTCGGGACCCCAGAAATAAAACTTGGTGCCTATATTGCCGTCGCCGAAGCCGGAGGCATCGGGACCGCCGGTGACATCCTGCGCTATGTAACCGTCCAGGAAAAAACGCAGTTCCAGCCACTCCAGCACACCAAGACGAAACAACGGTTCCGGAAGGAGGTGAGTGGTTGCATGTCCGCCGTCATCGTCGTGGGTCAGGAAATAACCCGTTTCGATTTGAAGCGTTCCGGGTGCGACCACACTGCTCGCGTCGGATTGCCCCGGACGGTCGGTGACGATGGGGGAAGGTTCCGCCGCCCACAATGGTGTGGCTGCCACCAACAGGGCGGTCAGGATGTGTCCAAAAAATATTTTACGCATCATGTCAGCTCCCGTTTGAGTTTCAGGAAACGGTTTCAGAAATTCTACACAATATCTGCGCCATTTCTCGAGCACTGGACTCCCAGGAATAATTTCTGGTTTTTTCCGGTCCCATCAACCGTGCGTTGGACCGGAAATCATCATCCCGGATCAAACGTTCCAGATTGGCCGTCAGGGAGTTCAGGTTGAGGGGATTGGTCAGCAATGCCGTCTGGTTGCCCATTTCCGGCAGGGCGGACTGGTTGGAGGTCAGCACCGGTACGCCGCTGGCCATGGCCTCCAGCAGGCACATGCCGAATCCTTCGTATACCGACACGTACACGAATCCGTACGCTCCACTGTAAAGAAACGGCAGATCATCCTCCTCCACGTATCCCAGGTAGAACAATTCTTCCGGGTGGTGGTACGACCGGATCACCGCCTGCAGGCGTTCGGTGCCCCACCCCGGTGCACCCACCATTACCAGCGGGTAATCCTTTCGCAAACTTTCCTGCAGTCGGGAATAGGCAGCAATCAGGTTGGTCTGGTTCTTTTGGGTTCCAGCGTGCCGACCGTCAGAAGGTAATGCGTCGGCAGGTTGTACTTGGCACGCACCACCTCCACCTCCTCGGGTTGGCGCGGACGAAAAACGGGCGAAACACCTGGAGGAATGATGGTGATCATTTCCCGGGGCAAACCCCACGCCGAAGTGATCTCGCTACGGGTGAATTCGGACACCGTGAAGACATGTGCCGCCCGTTCCAGGCAGGCGGGGGCGTAGGTCTGCATCATCGTGCAGTAGGCCTGCCGGTGAAACTCGGGATGTTGGATTGGCGACAGGTCGTAGAAAATGGGTACCGTCCGCCCTTCAAACGGACGAAACAAGCATTCCGGTTCCAGGTACAATGCATCGGTATGCGGCCGGGTCAACTCCCGAAACCGGGCATCGATCGCCTCGCGGGGGGCTTCACACAGCGACTCGCGGCATGCAATGGCTTCCGGATTTAGGGAGGTGACTTTGAGATTGTCGGTGACTTCATCGATCGTCAGCAGCCGGTCGGAGCCGTTGAAACACATCACCGTCCCCATTGTCGCCTGGCTGTTCAGTCCCTGCAGGAGGTGAAATAGATAATTTCCGATACCCCGCAATGGAGGCGTGAGGATCTCTGTGTTGACGATCAGTTTCAAATGAAAACGGCCCTCCCCCTAAGCCGGAATACTATTTGGATTCAAATAGTTATATACAATTTGCGCGATTTTGGGGCGATTTGCAAACATTTTCGGAAAATCGCCCTATTGGACCTGATTTCAGAAAGGGGGGTGGTTCAATTCTATTCCGGTTCGTCCGGTGGGGGAACTCGACCGTAAATGTCGGCAAAACGCACGATGTCGTCCTCCCCCAGGTAGGTGCCGGTGGAGACCTCGATGATGATGAGGGGCTGCTCGCCGCAGTTGGTCACGCGGTGCCGGGTTTCGGGAGGGATTTTAAGGGTGTCGTTGATTGAAAGCACCTGCTCGGTTTGGCCCAGAATCACCCGACATTCTCCCTGAACGATCACCCAGTGCTCGAGGCGGTGGTGGTGCAGTTGCAGGGACAGCATGCCGCCGGGTGCGACCACAATGCGTTTTACCTGGTACCCCTCTCCCTGGTCCACCACGGCAAACCGGCCCCATGGACGGATCACTTCGCGCCCGCTGTCGCCCGCCGGGTGGTGACGTTTTCTCAGTTCCGCCACCACCTTCCGCAAGGAGTCCAGGTGATCGCGGTCCGCCACCAGCAGGGCGTCTTCGGTATCGATGACAAAGGCGTCTTTCATGCCCACCACCGCCACCAGGCGCGAACCCGCCTGCACAAAGCAGTGTTCACTTCCAAGATGCAGAATGTCCCCCTCGCCACGGTTACCGTGTTCGTCTTCAGGGAAACAACGGGCGACCGCCTCCCAGTTTCCGAGGTCGTCCCAGCCCGGGTCGCAGCGCACCACCGCCACCTGCCGCGCTTTTTCCATCACCGCGTAATCAACGGAAATCGAGGGGACTTTCTGGAACCGGTCGCGGTTCACCTTCAAGGCCCGGTCACGCACGCGCGACCCTTCCCAGCAGTTCAGAACCCCGTCGTGCACCTCCGGCGCGGTGCGGAGCAGGGCGCCCATGAACACGTCGCACCGAAAACAGAACATGCCTGCATTCCACAGATAACGGCCGGAGGCAACAAACGCTTCGGCGCGTTCGCGGTCCGGTTTTTCGACGAACTGGGTTACTTCCTGTACCGCCACGCCGCGCTCGGAGCGTAGCGGCGAAGGCGACAGCAGGTGTTCCAGGGAGTCGCCCAGTTCAATGTAACCGTAGCCCGTCTCCGGACGTTCGGGTTCGATGCCGATGGTGACAAGAAAATTGTTTTCCGCAAGCTCACGCGCGGTGGCGACTGCGGTCTGCAAAACTTCCGGACGTGCCAGGTGCTGGTCCGCCGCCAGCACAAACAGAACCGTCTCCGGTCCCACTTCCTGCGACACGTACAATGCCGCAAGGGCGATTGCCGGGGCAGTGTTGCGCCCCATTGGCTCCAGAATGAAATCGAGGGAGACGTTACCGTGGTCGGGCAACGCGGCGTACTCGTTCAAAATCGGGTATTGCAGGTGCCGGGGGCCGGCGACGACAATGCGGTCGGTGTCTTCAAAATGAAGCACGCGGTCGAAGGTGCGGCGCAATAGAGAATCGCCGCCCGCCGGGGCCAGAAACGGTTTGGGATGGTCCTCCCGTGACAGGGGCCACAACCGGGTACCCGCGCCGCCGGAGAGAATGACGGGAACAATCATGTTCTGTCTCTTTGGTCCGCCTTGGGGTGAAGCCCACAAAAAAGGGGGTGCGGATCATGGGCATGACCGGGCAACCCCCTGAAATTTAAGACTAACAGAATCGTTTACAAAAATCATTGGGAAAAAGGCAGCCTGTTGTAGAATGCGGGGTGGCCTCATCCAGGCCAAATAATAAACTTTTCATTTCATTTTCTTTCAGTTTGTGGAGGTATGAATTTCATGTCGGGGAATGAAAAGAAAAAGCAGCTCTGGCAATCGGTGCTCGCCGACAAAAGTTTCGTGAAGAAAGACGCCAGCGAGTCCGGGGCCGGCATCAAGTCGAAGATCGACAAGGTGTACGACGAGCTGGAAATAGACAAACGCTACCAGGAAGTCCGGGAGACGGAAGGCCGAACGGAAGACGCACCCGCCGACGGACCGCGTGCTTCTTAAAAGGCCTGCACTCGTTTCCGGATACTCTCCTTTTCGCCTTCAGGCATTTCATGCAAGACAAGGAAGAAAAACACCGGGAGCTCCCCGTCACCCTGCTGGCGGGGTTTCTCGGATCGGGCAAGACCACCCTGCTCAATCACATCCTCACCGGCCAGCATGGCCGGCGCATCGCTGTTATCGAAAACGAGTTCGGCGAGATCGGCATCGACCACGACCTGGTGGTCGGCGCGGAAGAGGATCTGTTCGAGATGAGCAACGGGTGCGTTTGCTGCTCGATCAAGGGTGACCTGATCGAGACGCTCAATCGCCTGCTGGCGCGGCAGAAGCAGATCGATTACATCGTGATCGAAGCGACCGGCCTGGCTTCCCCCGGACCCATCGCCCAGGCGTTCATGGTGGAGGAGGACATCGCCCAGGGACTGAAGCTGGACGGGGTGGTAACGCTGGTCGACTGCAAGCACATCGAGATGCAGCTCGAAGAACTGGACGTGGCCTGGGAGCAGATCGCGTTTTCCAACGTCATCCTGCTCAACAAAACCGACCTCGTGACGGAAGACGCATTGCAACGCGTGCGCAAGTGCATCACCGGCATCAATCCCACCGCCACGATCCACATAACCCGGCACGCGCAGGTATCCCTCGAACAGGTGCTGGACATCGGCGGCTTCGATCTCGACCGCCTGAACTTCGACGATGACGGGCACGACCACGCGCACGCAGATGAGGACGGGCACTATCACGACGCCGGGCCGCGCCATGACGATGCGATCACCTCAGTCGGCATCACGGTGCCCGGTTGCATCGATCCCAACCGATTCAACATCTGGTTGCAGATGCTGTACCTCAGCGAGGGCATGGACGTGTTCCGCGCCAAGGGCATCCTGAACGTCGAAGACTCGCCCAACCGCCACGTCTTTCAATGCGTGTACATGATGTTCGACACGAGAGAAGACCGCCCGTGGGGCGATGAACCTCGCCAAAACACCCTGCTGTTCATCGGGCGCAACCTGAACCGCGAACGACTGGAAGCCGGGGTGCAATCCTGTATCGAGTGATTTATCGATTTGGATCGACAAACCCCTCGTCGATCGCCAGCCTGAAATGTTCGCGCAACAGCCGTTTGTATTCCGTGTCGTCGGCGGCATGGACCGTTCGCGTGCCGCCATTGCCCCAGATTTTCAATTCGAGGTTGGAAAACTTAAGCCGGCCGTTTTCGGTGGGCTGGGTGACCACGCGTTTCTGCCGGAAAATGGAATCCGGCGCGTGCGATAAATAATAATTCGCATACTCGTAATCGCGCGGTAAGGACGGCTCGAGTGTGAATACGTACTGGCTGTCCCATTTGGCGTCCAGCCGGGTTTGCAGAATGTAACCTCCCGCCGGGTCGCGAACCAGCCGGAACTCCTGCGCGAACTGGTTGTGCACTGTTTCTTCTTCCAGTGGAATCGGCGCAATGAGCCCGAACCCGCCGAAGCCGACATCCACCACCCAGTCGCGGCCCTCGACCCGTACCAGTTGGAGCTGATGACTGCGTGGACCGGGATTGTCGTCCTCGTCGAACACGCGGGCGGCGAGGAGCGTGAATTTGAAACCTGTTGTCTGAAGCACGCGGACAAACATCCCGTTCATCTCGAAACACCAGCCGCCGCGCCTGCGGGTCACGATCTTTTCGAACAGGGCGTCGGGTTCCAGCGCTATTGCGCGGCCGAGGAACAGGTCGAGGTTTTCGAACGGCACGTTCAACGTGTGCGCTGTATGGAGGGCGGTGAGCGTGTCCGCATCATTGGCCACCGGGCCGCTGTGACCGATGCGGTGAAGGTAGGCGTCCAATTGTTCGGGTGTCAGCGGGGTCATGTCGGTTTTCGATCCGGTGCCAGGGAAAAGGAATAAGGTCTGAGCGCGCTTTAAATTTTATGCTATGGTTGACCGATTTTATAACGAACGAGTGGGAATTATGAAGGAAGGAATGAAACCCGGCCGGTTGTTCTGTTTTGGCCTTGGGTATGTGGGACGGGCACTCGCGGAAATATTGCACGGCGAGGGTTGGAGTGTCTCCGGCACCTGCCGCAGTGAAGAAAAAAGAAAAGAGCTGGAAGGGCTGGGCTGGCAGGTGGGGACGTTCGACGCTCCAGAAACCGTTCCAGATGTGTCCAAAGCGCTGGCCGAGGCCACGCATGTGCTCGTCACCATCGCTCCCAAGGGGGACGCGGGTGATGTGGTCCTCCACCATTTCGGCGAGCTGTTGATGTCCCTGCCGCAATGCGAATGGATCGGATATCTCTCGACCACCGGCGTGTACGGCGACCGCGGTGGCGACTGGGTGGACGAAGCGACGGCCCCCGAGCCAACATTCCCGCACCAGCAGCGCCGCGCCGAAGCGGAAGCCGAATGGATGCGTCTTGCCTACAAGCACGCGCTTCCCGTCCACCTGTTCCGGCTGGCGGGCATTTACGGTCCGGGACGCAACCCCCTGCTCAAAGCCAGACAGGGGACCGCCCAGCGAATCGACAAGCCCGGCCTCATGTTCGGGCGTGTGCATGTGGCGGACGTGGTGCAGGTGTTGAAGGCGTCCATCGAGCGGCCGCATCCGGGCCGCGTGTACAACGTGGTGGACAACTGCCCCGCCCCACCGGCGGAGGTCACCGAACTCGCCTGCAAACTGCTGGGCGTGGAACCGCCGCCTCTGGTCCCGTTTGAAGAAGCCGGTTTGAGCGAGATGGGAAAAAGTTTTTACCTGACCAACAAGCGGGTCAGCAATTTCCGTATCAAAAAAGAACTGAAGGTGCGCCTGCATTACCCGGACTACCGCGAAGGGCTGAAAGCCCTGGCCGCCAAACTGGAATGATCCGGGTGGAAGCATTGTTATAATCCCTGTACCCGGACCCCGTCGCGGTCCGCCTGCCCGAACCCCGATTCTCAAGGATGAGCATGGACGACGCCCCGTACCGATTGCTGTCACTCACTGGATTTTTTGTACTCGCTTTTGTGGCCTGGGCCACCGGCAACCGCACCCGGCCGAACGCGCGCACGGTGGCGGGAAGCCTGGTCCTCATCTGGCTGATCGGCGCCTTCACTTTCTGGCTGCCGTTCACCCGCGAGGCGCTGTCGTGGGTGAATGATGCCCTGCTGGCGCTGATCGCGGCGTCGCGAAAGGGCAGTGTGTTCCTGTTCGGCCCGCTGGCCTTGGGCCCGGGCGAGGGTCTGCCCGACGGTACGAGATCCATCGGCTTCGTGCTCGCCATGCAGGTGTTGCCTGCAGTGATCTTTTTCTCGGCGGCGGTCGCCGGATTGTATTACCTGAACGTCATGCAGGCGGTGGTGCGGTTTTTTGCGCGCATCTTTTACCGGCTGATGGGCCTGTCCGGCGCGGAGGCGCTGTCGGCCTCCGCCAACATCTTTGTCGGCATCGAGTCCAGCCTCACTGTGCGGCCGTATCTCGAACGCATGACGCGCTCGGAACTGCTCACGCTTCTCACCTGCATGATGGCGACGGTAGCCAGCACCGTGCTTGCCGTGTACGTACTGGCCTTGCAGAACGTGTTTCCACAAATCGCGGGTCACCTCGTATCCGCGTCGATCATCTCCATTCCCTGTGCCATCCTGGTGAGCAAACTCACTCTGCCGGAAAGCAGTCAGCCCGTCACCGCAGGCGAGGTGCCTGATCAAGCGGATTACGACGGAAATGACAGGCCCCCGGCCAACCTGATGGTGGCGCTCATGGACGGTGGCAGACAGGGAGTGGGTATGGCGGTGGGCATCGCCACCCTGCTGATTGTGGTGCTGGGACTGGAAGCGGTGCTGGACCTGTTGCTGAATCTCCTTCCCTCCGTGGGTGGGGAGCCGATCACACTGGCCCGCATCCTGGGGGTACTCACGTGGCCGTTCGTGGTTCTGCTCGGCCTTCAGCCTGGGGAGTGGCAGATGGCGTCCCAGATCCTCGGTTCGCGTTTCGTGGAGACGGAAGTGACGGCGTACTTCACGCTGGCGGCGGTGCAGGGAGGAGACGTCCCGGCGTTCACCCCGCGTTCCCTCACCATCCTGACTTATGCGCTATGCGGTTTCGTCCATATCGCCAGCATGGGAATCTTCATTGGCGGGGTGTCGAGCCTGATGCCGAAGCGCGTGCGGGAGGTTTCGGTGCTGGGCGTGCGGGCGTTGTGGACGTCGTTTCTGGCAACCCTGCTTACAGGGTGCGTGGCCGGGGTTCTGGCGTGACGGGATTCACTCGCCGCCGCCGAACAGCAGGGACACGATGTTCCAGAAAAATGAAATGATGATGATCAACACGCCGATGGCGGCGATGTACACCGAGTACGCCTCGCGTTTTTCTTTTTCCGAAAGGGGAGGGTACTTGTCCTCGTCGGGTTCGTGTCGGCCGCTCATGACGCCGGGAAGGGAAGGGTAGTGAGTCCGCGCGGCTGAAGGGTGGGGGCCATCGGTCACACCTCGTTCTGCCGGTCGATTTCCTGCAGGAATTCGCTGACGGTGTGGACGGTGTTGAAATTTTTGAACGGCGACACCATGCCGACGATGCAGGAGTTGAGAATGAAAGGGTCGCCGCGCTCGTGCAGGATGACCATGCTGTTGATGTAGCGTTCCCGAAACCACGGCAGTTTTTTGACGTCGATCGGGATGGCCATTTTCTCAAAATAGGCGGACATGCCGTATTTCTCGGTCAAATACCGCTCCAGCTCCTCCTTTTCCTCTTCCAGTAGCAGGTTGTTGACCCGGCTCTGGATCCAGCGCAGGTATTCGGGGGCCGATTGTTCCTCATTCATCTCCAGTGCCTGCGGGTAATTGGCGATGATCTTGGGCACGGGCAGGGGCTCGTCACGAAAATAGACAATCCATTCGATGCGGATGTCATCTTCTTCGTGGTCCATCGTCAAACGGGTCGATGGAATCAGTGAATATGCTTTGTAAAGATTCATTTCAGGCCCTTTCTTGAGCCCCCTATTATACGAATTCAGATTCGATTTGTCTTCCCGCCTGTGGGAGAGAGCCGGACCCCAAGCCGCAGGCAATGCAAAATCCGCACGGTTGGCGAACTGGGGGGCGGATTCGGCACATCCTATTCCATTTCCTGACCATTTGAAGGAAGGGCTCAAACCGTACGGCCCAGCCGACAGTTCTAAATGTCGCCGAGCTCATCCTCTTCGAAAAATTCCTTCATGGATTCCAAGTCCGTTTTTTCAGTCAGCCGCTGTTCGGCACGGTCGATGAATTCGTTGACGGTCTTCAGGTGTTCCGGCTGGATGTTGCGGAGCATGAGGTGTTCCATCAAAAACTCTTTTTCAAAATGATCCAGCAGGCGACCGACACATCCCATTAAAAACGGGGAAAATACCGCCTCCACACCGGTGAAGTCCATGTACACGGGTTGTTTCGTTTTTAATTCCGGCAGGATTTTTTCATAAAGCCGGATGCCGTCGTCGAGTGCAATGCACCGGGTTCCGATATCTTCTTTCAGTTTGATTTCCATGACTCCAGTTCCTGGGGAATATAAGGTTTTCCCTGCATGATGCGATCCCTTATACTGAATTCAAACACCAATGCGGGCGTTTTAGCATTCAGTTCGCTTTGCCATTCGGGAGTACCAGGATTTGATGTGTCTTCGTTTCAGCCCGCTTATTCTGCTTGTTTTGGGGATGCTGCTCCCACCCGCGTTTGCGGAGAACCCGCATCATCATCCACACCGTTCGGGCCATTTGCCTTCCGTGGGGCTCGGCGAAGCGCCGCATTTTCATGAAGTCGATGTGGACAAGCTGGCCCGTGTGGATGATATCGCGAGGCGGCCCTACGATCTGCCTCCACCCATTCAACGCAAGAAATCCGAAACCGTCAAGTTCAAGTTGGAATTCCGCGAGCTGGTGTCCACCCTGTCCCCGGGTACGGAATATGTTTTCTGGACGTTTGACGGCACGGTTCCGGGTCCTTTTCTGCGCGCCCGTGTGGGCGATAACGTTGAAGTGACGCTGACCAACCATCCCACCAGCACCCACTCCCATTCCATAGACCTGCACGCGGTCACGGGTCCGGGAGGCGGATCGGAGCTTTCCGAAGTGAAACCGGGGGAGACGCGGACGTTCGTATTCAAGGCGCTTCATCCCGGCGTGTACCTCTACCACTGCGCCACGCCCAACGTGCCGTCGCACATCACCAACGGCCTCTACGGCCTGATCGTCATCGACCCCGAAGACGGCTGGCCCGAGGTGGACCGTGAATTCTACATCATGCAGGGTGAATTTTATACCCGTGGGGCGCTGGGTGACCGGGGATTCCAGGACTTTTCTCCTGAAAAAATGATGCAGGAGCAGCCCGAGTACATCGTGTGGAACGGCCGGGTGCGGTCCCTCACCGGCCCGGGCTCCCTTCAGGTCAAACAGGGGGAGCGCATCCGCATCTTCGTCGGCAACGGCGGGGTGGCGCGTTCTCTCAATTTCCACATCATCGGGGAGATATTTGATGCGGTCTATCCGGAAGGAGCCATGAGCCCGCCGCGTCACCGGGTGCAGACCACGCTGGTACCTGCCGGAGGGGCGTCTGTCGTCGAACTCACCCTGGAGAACTCCGGCGATTACATCCTGCTCGATCACGCCATCGCCCGCATCGATCGCGGCTCCTACGGGCTGCTGAAAGTCGAGGGCCAGCCTGTCCCCGGACTCCTGTCCACCCCCTGACCTGGGTTTTACCTCCCAACGTTCCCCTTCTCAATACATCCTGTTTTCCTACATAGGTGAAGAAAGCGGCAATTTGATATATAATCTTTCGGCATGGATGCCGTGGAAAATGAATGCTTTGAGGATGATCCGGTATCGGGTTCTTCCGACAGATCGTTTGGCCTGGTTTTCTTCGCCGTGTTTGCGGGGATCGGCCTGTGGCCCCTGCTGAACGGCGGTCCGGTGCGTCCGGTCTTTCTGGTTCTCGCCGTGGCCACACTGGGCATCGCCGGGTTCAGGCCTTTCTGGCTGGCTCCGCTCAATCGGAGGTGGATTCGCCTTGGTCAGATTTTAGGAAATGCAATTAGCCCGGTTATTCTCGGTATTCTTTATTTTTTCGTGGTGACGCCGACAGGATTTTTCCTTCGTATGCTAGGAAAAGACCTGTTGCGAATGCGGTGCGATCCCAACGCCGCAAGTTACTGGATCGAACGCGATCCCCCCGGCCCGGCGCCGGAATCGCTGATCAACCAGTTTTGACGGGAGGTTTCCGTGACGGTCGTCAAGGAATTGTGGGTGTTCATTCGGGTCCGCAAGAAATACTGGCTGTTGCCCATCGTGACTCTGCTTCTCATGATGAGCGGGCTGGTGATTCTGACTCAGGGATCCGCGGTGGCGCCGTTCATCTACACCCTGTTCTGATCCTGCCGGGCCATGGTTGTTCTCGGCATCTCCGCTTTTTACCACGACAGCGCGGCGGCCCTGTTGCGGGACGGAGTGGTGGTGGCCGCGGCGCAGGAAGAACGCTTCACCCGTAAAAAACACGACGCCCGCTTTCCCCGCCACGCCATCCTTTCCTGCCTGGAACAGGCGGGCCTCGGCCTGGCAGAGGTCGATGTCATCGCTTTCTACGACAAGCCCTTTCTGAAGTTCGAACGCCTGCTGGAAACCAGCATCGCTTTCGCCCCAAAAGGATTCCGCACTTTTCATAAAGCCATTCCCGTCTGGATCAAGGACAAGCTGTTCCAAAAGCCGCTGCTCCTGCGCCAATTGCGCGCCATGGGATGGGAGGGCGATCCCGACCGTTCCCTGCTGTTCTCCGAACACCACCTGAGCCACGCGGCCAGCGCCTTTTACCCGTCGCCGTTCGAGGAAGCGGCGGTGCTGACGCTTGACGGCGTCGGTGAGTGGGCGACCACGTCGTTCGGCATCGGCCGCAGGCGCGAACTCACCCTGCAAAAAGAAATTCATTTCCCGCATTCGCTGGGCCTGCTTTATTCTGCGTTCACCCAGTACCTCGGGTTCAAGGTGAACTCCGGCGAATACAAGTTGATGGGGTTGGCTCCCTACGGCGAACCGCGTTTTAAGGACACCATCCTCGAGCACTTGATCGACGTGAAAGCCGACGGCACGTTCCGGTTGAGCCTGGACTGCTTCGATTACTGCACCGGCCTCACCATGACCAACAAAAAATTTCACGCCCTGTTCGGCGGTCCGCCGCGCAACGGGGACGCCGAGGTGCTGACGGAGCGGCACATGGACCTGGCGGCCTCCATTCAGTCGGTGACGGAAGAGGTCCTGTTGAAGCTCACCCGCTCGATCGCGAAAACGTCGGGCATGAAAAACCTGTGCCTGGCGGGCGGGGTGGCGCTCAACTGCGTCGCCAACGGGCGCGTCCTGCGCGACGGGGCGTTTGAGCGCATCTGGATCCAGCCTGCCGCGGGCGATGCGGGTGGGGCGCTCGGCGCGGCGTACTGCGCTTACCACCTGCACGCGGGCCAGCCCCGCACGGTCGGCGTGTCCCTCGACGGCATGCAGGGAGCCTTCCTGGGGCCGGAGTTTTTGCAGGAGGAAATCCAGGCGCGGCTGGATGCCGCCGGAGCGCAATTTGCGGTGATGGAAGAGGGGGAAATGACCGATGCCTGTGCCGAGGCGCTGGCTGAAGGAAAGGCTGTGGGGTGGTTCCAGGGGCGCATGGAGTTCGGTCCGCGCGCCTTAGGCAACCGGTCCATCCTTGCCGATCCCCGTTCGCCGGACATGCAGACCACGCTCAATCTCAAGGTCAAAAACCGCGAGTCGTTCCGCCCGTTCGCCCCGTCCGTTCTGCGGGAGGAGGTGGCACGCTACTTTGAAATGGACGCCGACAGTCCGTACATGCTGCTGGTGGCGGAGGTGGCCCGGCGGCGGCGCCGCTCCCTGACGGAAACCGATCTCTCCCGGACCGGGCTGGAACAGCTCCGTGTGGTTCGATCCGATCTCCCCGCCGTGACGCATGTCGATTATTCGGCGCGCATTCAAACAGTTCACAAAGAGACCAATCCCCGCTATCATGCATTGATCACGGCGTTTCAGCGCCGCACCGGGTGCCCGGTGCTCGTCAACACCAGCTTCAACGTGCGCGGCGAGCCCATCGTTTGCACGCCGGAAGACGCGTTTCGCTGTTTCATGGGCACCCAGATTGACGTGCTCGCCATTGGCAACTGTTTACTGAAAAAGGAAGAGCAGAACCCCGCTCTCATCAACAACCACGCCGGGGCGTTTGAGCTGGACTGAGCCATCCCGCCGCCTCCCCCCGCCATTCAGGATTTCTGCACATGCTCTTAGCAGTCGACATTGGTAATACCAACATCGTCTTCGGTCTGTACGACGCGGACTGCCTGCGCACGCACTGGCGCATCCGCACGGAACGCAACCGCACCGTGGACGAGTACTGGGTTCTGGCCAACGAGTTCATCCTGCTGAACGACATCACCACCGGAACCATCGACGACATCGTCATCTCCTGCGTGGTGCCGCCGCTCATACCGGTGTTCGAGGAGTTGTCGCGCAAGTATTTCAAGACCGAGCCGCTGGTGGTGGGGCCGGGCATCAAGACGGGCATCCCCATCCTGTACAAGAATCCGGCGGAAGTGGGGGCCGACCGCATCGTCAATGCCGTAGCGGGGCTGGAAAAGTACGGCGGGCCGCTGATCATCGTCGATTTCGGAACGGCCATCACCTTTGACGTGGTGTCGAATAAAGGCGAGTACCTGGGGGGCGCGATTTTTCCCGGCCTGCAGATTTCAATGGAAGCGCTCTACAAAAGCACGGCAAAGCTGTCACCGGTGGATCTCGTCCGGCCGGAAAAGGTGATCGGGAAATCGACGGTGGAGAGCATTCAGGCCGGGACCATTTACGGCTTCGTCGGCATGATCGAGAATATCGTTTCCAGGATGCAGGGGGAACTGGGAGAAAAAGCGAAAGTGATCGGCACGGGCGGGCTGATCAAGGCCATCGCCGACCAGGTACCGGTGGTCGAGGTGATCGACCCGTTTCTCACGCTGGAAGGTTTGAAAATCCTGTATGATCGCAACCGGCAGGGAAAGTGAGAAGGAGGTCCTTCACACAAAAAACCGGCTTTCCCGACTAGAGGAGGGGCTAAAACCCGGGGAGAGGAGGGACCCCAGGAAAATCAGTAGTCGAAAAAGCCGGCAACTGCATATCAGGAATGTCCATGTTTTCGGTTGATTCCCTATATCTCTATTCTACCGTTTTGATTTACTGATAAACAAGCGAACCAGCCGGGCATCCTCGTCGCGATTGGATACCTTATATCCTTTAGATTCCACCCAGCGGCTAAAGGCTTCGGAAAAATTTTTCTTTTTGTCCAGAATGATTTCCAGGATGCCGTTCATTTTGACATCCTTGAAAGCCTGATTTAACTGATCGGTCGCGCTGAAGAATGACAATCCACGGGTATCGAGCGTTTTGAACACGGTCATGGTCCCACTCCTGTTTATTAAGATGACGCTGATCTATTAAAAGATTCTCCCCGGCAACTCCTGCCTTGGTTGTAAATATAGGACGGCAACATTAAAAGAAAATGAATGGTTCATTAATTTTTTTAATCCTCAGGATGGGTGGTAACAGGTTGATTTTAATTGTTTTTTGTTTTTATGGGCGATTCCGGGTTGGTTGCGTGCCTTCAATTCCCCTTTTTGTGGGAGACTTGGTCCAACCTTGTCCGGGGGGTAGGGACGGGGTCATTTTGAGCTTACCGGGAGGTATGGTGTCGCCCGGGGATTTGTTACAATCGGAGCGCCGGAGGGCATAATCCGGCGGTTTTCGAAAACCCTGTTATTAAAGGAAAGTCGAGAAAACGTTATGGCGGTGCGAAGTGATGGAAACACGGAATATGAAGCGAACGAGCCCACCTACGAGGAGAAATCGGAAAAACTGCACGCGGAAATCGCCCGGCAGCTGGAGCAGGATGCCTCCCGGCTGGTGTTGACCGGTCGCTACTTTGGCACCGACGAAGCCCGCATCATCGCCGAATGCGATGCGGTGAAATCGGTCAAAACCCTCGACCTGTCCGACAACCAGCTGGCGGACGAAGCCCTGATGTCCCTGTTTCAGTCGCCCAACCTGGAGCAGTTGGAGGACCTGAACCTTTCCATCAATTTCATTACCGAAACAGGGGTGAAGCAACTCGCCGAAGCTGAGGGGGTGACGGTGACTCACCTCAAGAGGTTGTCTATGGAAGACAACCGGCTGAAGGACCCCGCCGCGGTGGCACTGGTGAACTCGCCGCATTTCGGGGAACTGGAAGAATTGAACCTGGGCTGGAATGAAGTGGCCGACTCCACTGCCGAAGCGCTGGGTGCGGGCGGCAAAATGCCACGCTTGAAGACTTTGATTCTCGAGCGCAACTACATTACGGAAGCGGGAGTGCGCACCCTGTTAGCGGGTACGGTGCTCGACGGGCTGGAAGAATTGAACCTCGCGTCCAACAAGCTGATGGGAGAAGGAGCCGCGGCACTCGCCACGCTGAAGTCTTTGCCCAACCTCAAAATTCTGTGGCTCACCAACAACGCCATCGACGACGCCGGTGCCAAAGCCATCGGCGAAAGCACCCATTTCCCCAACCTGGAAAAACTGTACATGGGCCGCAATTATTTCGGCCAGGAAGGGGGCGATGCGGTCTATTACACGAAAACGCTCACCGGTCTCAAGACGCTGGTGCTGACCGAGGGCGTCGAGACCAACCCCGACTTCGTCAACTACTCCCGTCCGGAACTTCTGCGCCCGGATTATGAAGAGGAATGAGAGAGCCTGGTAACGGCCACCTCCCGGCGTCAGAACACTTTCAGTTTTTCGATTTTGGAGAGTTTGGGCGATTCGCGGAGTGCCTTTTTGGCTTCGTCGGACTTGATGCGGTTGCCGCCCAGGTGCAGGTAGGTGAGGTTGGAAAACGTGTCGGAGTCGGCAAAGGCATACGCGCCTTCCTCGCCGACGCGGTTGTCCACCAGGCTGAGTGAAGTCACCTTGGTAAGATGCGGAGAAGCGGCGAGTGCCTTCGCGCCTTCGGGACCGATGCCGTTGCATTCCAGGTTCAGGGTGTGGACCTCGCTGAACATCGGTGCTTCCGCCACCACCCGCGCACCGTCGTCCCCCAGTGCGTTGGAACCCAAATGCAGGTATTCAATCTTGCCCAGCACCCTGCTTTCGGTGATGAGGCGGATGGCCTCCGCGTTCATTTTGTTGTGGGTGATGATGAGGGAGGTCACCTTGTCGAGGGGCTCGAAGCCGGCGATCAGTTTCGCCAGTTCCACCGGGTAACCTGGATCTTCCGTATCCATCAGTTTGGTGAAAACAAAGTGATCCTGCACTTTCAATACCACCTTGTCGCGGATGCATTCAAACAGGGCTTTCTGCACCGGGGTGAACTCCGCGCCACGCCCTGCGTAGTTTTCGCCGTCGTTGATCAGTTCTTCCCAGTTTTTTGCTTTCTTCGGTTGCGTGCTCATTTTTCTATTTTAACGATGTTCCCGCATGCGGGTTGATTGCCCATGTCGCATGCAATTCGAAACCATTTCAGAGCCGCGCTCTGCCGGCCTTCCCGGTATTTCAAGGCCCCCAGGTTGAAGCATGCGGCGTCCTCTTTCGCTTCGCAGGCCTTCTCGAACATTTTGGCTGCTTCTTTCCATTCCGGGCTGTACTGTTGGCCCCGGTTCTGGATGTAGATACCGCCCCAGATACATGCCGTCATGTAATCCTGTTCACAGGATTTACGGAACAGGGGAATCGCTTTTTTAATATCGTTGTCCAGGGTGATGTATTTTTTACCCCGTTCGAAACATGCAGCAGAGTTTCCTTCTTCACACAATTTGAGGAGTTTGTCCTCTTCCGCCCAAGAGTCGGAGACCCCCAAGGCAACCAGTATCCCGGCCAACACCACAGTCTTCACAATTTTGAAAGCGTTCACGGTATGCCCTTTCCTGAAAGAGGTGAAGCCACACCTGACCTTCATGCGACAATGCGGGCATTTTAACATATCTTGGGGGCATTGTTGCCAGCGATGTCCCCGGTGCTTTTCAGTGAGCCGTGTCTTTGGTTTGCATCGGGTTTAAAAATCCACTAACCTTCATCCGTTATCGGACTTATTGATTTGAAGCTGTTTATGGTTTTGATGGTTGCCCGTTACGGAACCCGGCGGAGGAAATGGGAATGAATATTGTGTTGATGGGCTACCGCGGAACCGGCAAGTCCGTCGTCGGCAAAATTCTGTCCAAGCAACTCAAACGGCCGCTGTTCAGCATCGACCGCATGATCATGGAGGACGCGGGCTGCGACATCTCCGACATCGTGGAGCAATGCGGCTGGCCGCGCTTCCGCGAGATGGAGGCGGACGTGGTGTCCCGGGTGGCGGTTCGCGACGGCTGCATCATCGACTGCGGCGGCGGCGTGGTGCTGAACCCGGACAACGTTGAGCTTCTCAAGCGCAACGGTAAGGTGGTGTTGCTGGACGCCAGCCTGGAGGTGATACTGGAACGGCTTCAGCGTGGCCGGGATCGTCCGCCTCTTACCGAAGGCCTGTCTTTCGAGGAGGAGCAGAAAAAGGTGTACGAAGAGCGTGCACCGTTGTACTCCGCTGTGGCGGACATGGTGTGCGACACCAGCCGCGCTCGTCCCGGACAGACGGTCCAGCAAATCATCGAACGCATGCACAACTACGGGTGGATTTGAACCATGGAAGGCTCCCTGTTCGAAAGTCTGGTGCGCAACAGCATGACACTCATCACTGACATCGACAAAAGCGAGTCGATGGTGGTGCATGAGGGAGACATGTTCGCCAATGCCGAGACCAGCGAAGAGCCGACCTTCAAACTCGACCTCAACGACAAGGACGTCATCTACGACGAGCTGGAAGACCTGATGGGCTACGCCCGGCTGAAACTGGTCAAGATGATGTACCTGGACGCCAACAGTTTCGGTGACGAAGGCGTGGCCCTCCTGGCGAAAACCCGGGCGCTCAAAAAACTCCACACACTGTCGCTTGCCGACAACAAGCTCACCGATGCCGCCGTGGCCGCCCTGGCGGAGTCGCCCCACCTTACCTGCCTGCGCGTATTGTATCTGCATCACAACAACATCGGCACGGCGGCGATGGAGGCGCTCGGTCACTCCGACACCCTCTCCGGCCTGACGACGCTCTACCTGAAAGCGACGTCGCTCGGACCCGAAGGTGCGGCGGCGCTGGCGGCGTCTCCAAAACTGAGGGGTCTCAAGGAGTTGTATCTGGACCGCACGTCCATCGGCAACGAGGGGGTGCAGGCATTGTGCGAATCGGAGGTGCTCGACACCGTGGAGAAACTCACCCTGCCGCACAACGGCCTCACCGACAGCGCCATCGACATGCTGGCCGAGACCGAGCACCTGCCGAATCTCGTCACGCTCGACCTGTACAAAAACCGTTTTACCGAAGGTTACGCGCAGAAACTGAAAAAAGCGCCGAAGCTCACCAGCTTCAAGTTCCTGCAGGTGGACTGATGCCCCCGCGCACGAAGTCCACCCGCTCGCGCAACCACGTCATCCCCGCTTCGCGTGCCATCCTCCGCCATTTTGACCGACAGGACCCCGTGATGGCGGCCGTCATCCGCCAAATCGGACCCATGCGTCTCCGGCGCAACCGCAATTATTTCCAAGTACTGTGCAAGGCGATCGTCGGCCAGCAGATTTCCACGCGCGTGGCGGACGTCATCTATGCCCGCTTTCAGGCGTTGTTCGACGGCAAACAGCCGACACCGGACCGGGTGGCGGCGGTGCCTGCCGACCGACTGCGCACCGTTGGCCTGTCCCGGCAAAAAGCGGCGTACCTGCACGACCTGAGCGCGCGCTTCATCGACAAGACCATCCGCCCGCACCAGTTGAATTACCTGGAAAACGAAGCCATCATTGAGCGCCTGACTGCGGTCCACGGCATTGGACGCTGGACGGCGGAAATGTTCCTCATCTTTTCCCTGAACCGCATGGATGTCCTGCCGGTGGACGACCTGGGACTGCGCGCCGCGGTGAAGACGATTTATGGTTTGCCCGAAATGCCAAAGGCAAAACAGTTGCGGTCGCTGGCGGAGCCGTGGCATCCTTTGGAAACCGTCGCCACCTGGTATGCGTGGCGTACGCTGGATGGCACCATCATCAATTACTGAAGGCACGACCCATGGATTTTATCGACGACAGGATCGAACGTTATGCGTTCAACCACACGCAGGATGAGGGACCCTTGTTGACCCAGCTCAAGCAGGAAACCCATGAGAAGCTGGAACTGCCGCAGATGCTGACAGGTCGGCTGGAAGGGCGGTTTCTGAAACTGCTGGTGCAGCTTTTGGGCGCGAAACGTGTGCTGGAAATCGGCACCTTCAGCGGTTACAGCGCGCTGTCCATGGCCGAGGGCCTGCCGGAAGACGGACGCCTGTTCACCTGCGATGTCGATCCCGCGGCGATTGAAATGTCTAAAAAATACTTTCACCGTAGTGAGCACGGAAGCAAGATCACCCTTCTTGAAGGCGACGCTATGAAGTCGGTTGAGAAGGTGGACGGGCCGCTCGACATGGTGTTCATTGACGCGGACAAAGTCAATTACCTGAATTATTACGAAGCGGTTCTTCCGAAAGTGCGGAGTGGGGGATTGATTGTTGTGGACAATGTGCTGTGGAGCGGCCGGGTGCTGAATCCGAAGGACGAGTCAGACCATGCCATAGATGACTTCAACCGTTCCGTGCATGCCGACGACCGCGTGGAGGGAGTCCTGCTCACGGTGCGTGACGGGGTGTATTGCCTGCGTAAGAAATGATAAGGGTGTGGACGGGCGGCCTCGGCCCACATCAAAACAAACTGTCCAGCAGTTCTTTCCGCTTTTCCAGGTATTCCTCTTCACCGATCAATTTGCGGTCATGCAGGCTTTTCAGGAATTCCAGTTTCTTCACCAGCTCCGGGTTCAGGGGCGGTTCGTTGCCGGTGGCCTGCGGCTGGGTGTTTTCCGGGGCCATTTGCTTCGGGTTCTGTTTTTCCGGAACCGTCGTGCCGGTTTTGCGTTTCAGCCGACGGATTTTCACCGGCCCCTTGTAATCGAGATCCGCCACGATCCAGTTTTCCCATGTTTTATTGCCGAACAGTTTGCCGGTGACGAAGTATTTTTGTCCTTCCTGGGGCAACATGTGCCACGAGGAGCCGTAACGCGCGTTGAAGTTGCGGGTCAGGTTGTGCGCCACGCCCTGAATTTTGTCGAACTTCCAGTACAGGCGGTTGTCGCTGGCGAAAACCGCTCCCTCCGTGTCTCCATCTTCCGATTCGATGGTGAAGCCGACGGCATTCCCCGACCGGGCCCGGTTGAGCGCCTTGGTCAGCAGGCGTTTGGAGTTCATGACGTCTTCTTTGGTAAACACGCGCCCCTCCTCGCCCAGAAGGGAGTTGGGTTTGTATTTGAGTGACCACATCTGCTGGACCAGCGCCTCCTCGCTGATTTCGAGCGGGTGTTGCAGTTGCAGCTGGGCCACAGCATCCCCCAGCTGGAATTTGCTGATGTAGCGGAGGGTGAGGTCGTCCACTTCCAAAACCCGGCCGGAACTTTCCGGTTCGTGTTTGATCTTGCATCCTGCCAGCATTGCGATCAGGCAGACGAGCAGGAAAAGGGCGGTCCAGCGGCAAAACCGGTTCGGGTTCAGTTGCGTGTGCTTGGATGGGGACATGTCACTCCTGTAGGGGTTTGCGGGCCACGATCGAGGCGAAGGCTTTTTCCTCTTTCGGGTCGTCCACTTCCCGGTAATGTAATACAAGCCAGTCGCCGAACATTTTCAGCAACTCATTCGGTGCCAGCACCCATTCGGGCCTGAACCGGCTGTATTTCAGATAGTCCTGGTTGAAGGTTTCGTAGATCAAAAGTCCGCCCGGTTTCAGGCCCTCGCGGATGGCCGGGAACAGCCGCCGGTCCAGAAAGTAGAAACAGAGGATCGCATCGTAGGCGTTTTTTTCGATCGGGTATGTATCCAGATCGGCGGCAATACCCTCAATCCTTAAACTTTTTTCCCGGGCAAGGCGGCGAACCCGGTCAATGGCGACCTCGGAGATGTCCACCCCCGTCACCCGGCACCCCCGTTCCGCCAGGTAGAGGGCGTTCCGGCCCTCGCCCATGGCGAGGTCCAGCGCCCGTCCACCGGAGGGCAGCAGCGGGGCGTGGTCCACCAGCCATTGGCAGGGCTCGCGACCGGCCAGGCAGTCGGTGGCCTCGTACTTGGCGTTCCATTTTTCCTTGTCTTTTGCCGACATATTATGCAGAATCGGGTTTCCTG
>NZ_HG422173.1:2949683-2993579 GCF_000341545.2 Nitrospina gracilis 3/211 | reverse complement strand
AAATAATTTTGGGAAGGCCCCGGTCCGGTTGACTTGGAGGGGGGTTTTCGGTATATTCTTTCTTTCGTTTCCGGCTCGCAGGAAAGCATCTCTCACCAGCCAAACCGGTCCCAGACAGGTTCATTGGAGTTATTGGAATGTACGCGGTACTCAAAACAGGCGGAAAGCAGTACAAGGTTGCCGAAGGCGACGTCATCCAGGTGGAAAAAGTGGAAGGCAACGTCGGCGATACAGTCACTCTGGACCAGGTTCTTCTGGTCGGTGCGGATGAGGACATCCAGGTAGGCAGTCCTCTTGTCTCCGGCAGTGCGGTGACAGCCGAGATCGTGGAGCAGTTCAAGGACAAAAAGATTCTGGTATTCAAGAAGCGACGCCGCAAGAACTACCGCCGGAAAAACGGACACCGCCAGATGGTGACCCGCCTCAAGATCACCGGCATTTCCAAGTAAGGCGAAGGAGACGTCATGGCACACAAAAAAGGACAGGGCAGTACTTCGAACGGCCGAGACAGCATTGGCAAGCGGCTGGGTGTGAAGCGGTTCGCCGGGCAAACCGTTAAAGCGGGCGAGATCATCGTGCGCCAGCGCGGCACGACCATCCATGCCGGTACCAACGTCGGTGTGGGCAACGACTACACGCTGTTCGCCAAAGAGCCGGGCGTCGTGAAGTTCGAGTGGCTGAGCCGCACCAAGAAAAAAGTCAGCATTTATCCCGCCAACTGAGGCGCTCCCTATAAGGGGATGCGTTTCCATACATGTTTGTCGATCAGGTCAAGATCACCGTCCGCGCGGGCAAAGGCGGCGACGGCTGTTGCAGTTTCCGCCGTGAGAAGTACATTCCCAAGGGCGGACCCGACGGCGGCGACGGCGGCCGCGGCGGCGATGTTGTTCTGCAGGCCGTTTCCAACCTCACCACTCTTCTCGACCTCCGTTACCAGCAACTTTACCGCGCCGAAAATGGCCGCCCTGGAAGCGGCAATCTCAAAACCGGAAAAAGCGGTGAGACCTGCGTCATCCGTGTCCCCCAGGGCACGATCGTCAAGGACTACGATACGGGAAATGTGCTGGCGGACCTGACCGAAGAATTCCAGGAATACCTCGCCGCCAAGGGCGGCCGCGGCGGGTTCGGCAACGACCACTACAAATCCTCCACCAACCGCGCTCCACGCCGGGCCGATTCGGGAAAGCCGGGTGACTCGCGCGTCCTGCTGGTGGAACTGAAACTGCTTGCCGATGTCGGCATCATCGGGTTTCCCAATGCCGGCAAGTCCACGCTTATCTCCAAAATCTCCAACGCACGGCCAAAGGTTGCCGACTACCCCTTCACCACGCTCACACCCAACCTCGGACTGGTGCGTGTGGACGAATACCAGTCGTTTGTCGCTGCGGACATTCCCGGCCTCATCGAAGGCGCGCACGAGGGCAAGGGACTGGGCACCCGCTTTCTCAAACACACCGAACGCACCCGCGTTATCTTGCACATGCTGGACTTCTCCGCACTGTCTGATCGCGATCCAATCGAGGATTATGAAATCATTCAGAAAGAGTTGAAGGCGTTCAGCGAGGAGTTGTACGAAAAGCCGCAGATCCTGGTGGCGAGCAAGATCGACCACCCGGAAGCGGAGGATAAATTCGAACGTTACCGCGAGCGCCTGAAGGTCATCAATCCCAGGCTGTTGGCGGTGTCCTCAGTGACAGGGAAAGGCATCAGCGATCTGATCCACCAGACCTATCAACTATTGCAGGAGCACGTGCCGCCTCCGGACATTGCCCCCCGGAGGGCCAGGTAAGGAAGATTGGGCGGAAGAAAACTGATTACTGGATAGCGAAGTCGGTGAAGTTGGCTTTGCGGATTTTCCCGTTTTCGATGTTCTTGTTGAACGCTTCCTGCAGCCTGTCGCGCAGTTTTTCCTTGGCGTACACCACATCGGTATAGAACCGCTGTTTGAAAAACCGCTCCACCGTCGAAACCATCACGTTCTCGTAAACGGGCAGGGCCTTGCGAACAACCTCCGCGCTGTCCGGCGTGTCCATTTCAATCTCCAGACGGAAACTCAATACGCGGATGTCCGTGGTGTTATAAGCAACGGGCAGAATCGTGTTGAAGGCCACGATGGTGGCATTGGGATCAATGAACTGCGCGAGTTCTTCTTCCTGCTTCACCGCCTGCTCGATTTCCTGTTGGGATTCCTGAAGGATATCGGATTGTTCCAGTTCCTTCAAAAGTTCATTGTCCTCGGAAGGCTCCAGCAATTGTGCCGCCTCATCCAGTGCGTTGCCGGGTTTGGTTTCGGGGTCCTTCACCACCGGCTCGATTTCCCGCCCGGTCTTGGGTTCGGGAATCCGGGTGTCTCCCATCAATTGATCGATGTCCAGTGCTTTTTCCTCCCCGGACTCCGTAAGCAGGTCCTGCACCTCGGGATTGATGGTGGGGGAAGTTTGAGTGCTTTGGGTTTCATGAGGAACCATGTCTTCAGGAATTTCACCATCTGCCACCATGGAGTCGGTCAACTCCTCCGGAGTGAAGGTTTGCATGAGGAAATACCCTGTCCCGGCAAGCAGAAGAAGGACTGCCACGACCGATGCGGCGACCAGGCCGCCTTTGCGGCCCTGATGGGTTGAGAACAGACCGGGTTTTTTCTCCCTGAAAGCAAGGTCGTAATCTTCGTCCTCATCATAGTCTTCGTAAGCCGACTCGTTGACGCCTTCAAACCCTTCCTCCTCGTGCGCCACGTCATCGTCATATTCCCTGCCAATGACCACCGGGCGGGCATCGTCGTCATACTCGTCCAGATCTTCTTCCTCGCTGAAATCCCCTACATCTGAAAACGGGTCGTCGTTGGTGACCGCCATGGCGTTTTCCTCTTCACTCTCATCCATGTTGGGAAACTCGCGTTCCCACATTTCCTCCCGCGTCAACCCATCGTCTTCCTCGGAAGCATCCAGCGACTCCGCCCAGCTGGAATCCGATACGTTTTTCATCGGCGATGGGGTACCTGCATCCTGTTTTCCAAGGGACGCGATGTCCAGCTCTCCTTTTTGACTGAAGAAGGCGGCGGTGAAGTCGTCCGGTTCCTCGTTCGATGTGGCGGAAGTGTAATCCAGGCCGGGTGAAGGGTCCGAAGGCAAGTCGTCCAAGCCCATTTTACCCAGGTCATCGAACATGGCGGATTCCTTGGCCGCAGGCTTCGATTCCCCGGTTACCCGATCTCCGGAAAAAAAATCACCTCCAAGATTCTCCAAGGCGCTGAACCCGGGATGCAGGGGTTTGGGAGGGGTCTCGGATTCGGCTTCTTCCTCCGGAGGGGGTGCCGTTTCTTTTCCTGAGGCGGCGGTTTTCGTTTCAGGCATCGTTCCGGTTTCGCCCTGGGTTTCCGGGAACAAATCGGTAAAGGAATCATTGGGAGCCGGCGGGACGGGGTCCAGGGTCGCTTCTGCATCCGCCCGCGCAAACTCTTCGTCCAGGCCAATGACTTCCTTTTCCTGGTCGGCGAACTCTTCATCCAGCCCGATAACGTCCAGATCGTCGTCCACCATATTGGTTTCTTCCGGTTCCCCGTGGGACGCGGTCAACTCCTCCACGGTAGTGAGGACTTCGGGCTCCACGCTGGGTTCGGGTTCCGGTCGGGTTTCCTGTTCCTGAAGGGATGCGACATCCGGTTCTTTTTCCTCTTGTTCCTCGAAAGCTTCGCCCTGTAATTTTTGTCTTTCCAACTCCAGCATCAGGCGCTGTTCTTCCAGTTGCTTCAGTTTGGACTCCGCCTTCTGACTTTTGAGTTTTTTCTTTGTTCCTCCAGTGCCTCGAGTTCGGATTCCAGGTCTTCATAAGATTTGGACGGCTCCGGAGCGGTCCCGGTCGTCATTCCTTCCGGCTCGGACGACACCTCCTCAGGCTGGTCTGAGGGGATTTCCCTGGGCGGCGGGGAAGGAACGGGTTCCGGTTCTGGAGGGACCTCGTCCGGCCTTTCTGGAGGGACTTCCTCCGGTGGAGAAGGCTCCTGGGCCCCGGGCCTGTCAGCGTCATCCAGCAAGTCCGTGTCAGCGGAGGATTCCATTTCGCTTTCGGCCGCCGCCTTTTCCCACTGGTCGTCTTCGGGTGCCATTTCCGCAAACATTTCGGCCCAGGCATCGGTATCATCGACCTCTTCTTCCAGCGCTTCCGGTTCTGCGGCTTCCTCTTCCGGTTCCGCATTGAGGGCGGCGGGTTGTGTCGTTTCATCCGCAAAAGCCTCGGCCCACAATTCCGGATCCTCAAAGGGAGCGTCGGAAGCCTCTTCTTCCGGAGGAGCTTCGGGCTCCGCTTCTCCGGATATTGCGTCTACCCAGATTTCAGGGTCAACCAGATCCTCGGGTGCCTTGGCAATCGTTTCAACGGGTTCCGGATTCTCCGGCATTGCGTCGTTGCCGGTTTCCTCGGAAGATTCGGTTGAGGAATCCCCGTTTTTGGCAAACTCTTCCGCGTGCTGGGCGGCTTCTGCGAGTTCCTCCTCTTCCAGCGCTTTTGCCGAGTCCGCTACCTGATCCCAGTCTTTGGTGTTGGGAATGGCTTTCAGGTCTTCGGCACGCGCGATCACTTCCTCCGGCAGGTCGGGATCGATCGGTTCATCTCCCAGGCCCAGCATGTCGCCTGATGTTTCTTCTATTTTTGATTCCGACGTTTCTTCATTGTCTGACACAACCGGAGGTGCACCGTGGCTTTTTTGCGAGTCGGGGGAGGCACTTTCCCCACCGGTTCGAGGTTGGGTGGGCGGCTGCGGCTTTGTCAAAGATGGGGCCGCTTTTTTCTTGATGCGGAACGGATGGTGGCAGACCGCACATTTAAGCTCGATGCCCTGTTCGCCCAAGGGAGGGAGGGCGACCTCATAATTCGCGCGGCATTTCGGACATACGATCTTCATAAATTCTTGTTTAACAAGGTTTAACTTCCATTATAGGGAAAGCCAAGCGAGGGGCCAGTTTATATCGGCAAAATCCCTATAAGTCCCAATTTGACAAGGGTTTTAATTAAATATATAATCCTTTTCCAGCCGCGGCCAACATGATTTTTTCATGGGCTGGGTTGTTTGGGCTTTGAATGACGGAGGTCGCGGCTCCGATGCCACTCCGGGACCGCCACATTCCACCTATTTTCCAATCAGCAATAATTCATGTCAAAACCTGAATCTGTTGCGCTGATTTGCACCTTGCATGAAGGCACTATCTAAACAGAGCAGTCTTTTATCGTTGGTTCTCCTGTTAACCCTTTTCGGTTTTTTTCCTGAGAAATCAAGGGCTGTGAAGGGAATTTCTGCGGAATCGCGGTACATGATGAAGCTGGACAAGCAGACGTTCCGGGATCTGTACCTGAAGGCTCGGTTCGATGCCATCCGGCAGGAGCGGCGCATCAGAAACCGGATACACGAGGTGATCCGCAAATACAATTCCGGCCTCGACAGGAAAGGAATGCGGAGCATATCCAACCGTATTTTCAGTGAAAGCCGGAAATACGGTCACGATCCCCTGCTTTTGACGGCCCTCATCGTTACGGAAAGCTCGTTCAATCAGAAAGCGAAGTCGCACAAAGGGGCCCTGGGTTTGATGCAGATCCGTCCCGCAACGGGCTCGGCACTGGCGACAGAAGCGCAAATGGCGTGGAAGGGTAACTTCACGCTGTTCAACCCGGATACGAACATTGCGCTCGGTGCGATGTACCTCGACAAACTTCAGAAACGGTTCCAGGACCTGGATTTGGCTCTGGAGGCTTACAACCACGGGCCTTCACGGCTTTCCCGCTACCTGCGCCAGGGCAAAAACCCAAAAAGTATTCCCGCAAGGTCATCCGGATGTATGGCCAGTTGAGGTCAAAAACCACTTGATCCCTTCCTTCATTGCCTCTGCCTCCCATTCCGGGTTGGAAATCGCCCTGCCTGTTTGAGTACAATGAATCGGTGATGAAACGAATTGCGAGACAACCATCCGATTGGGCCGCAAGCCGGACCTCACCCGTTTTCCGCCGGCGGAGGTGGATGGGGGTCTTGTGCGGGGTGGCTCTTCTGGCTGGTGCGGGATGTTACACCATGCAGATTGAGCGGGCGTTCCAAGGGGAATTTGCCTCCTTTGAGAACAACCGCATCATCAATGAATACTGCGTGAGCTGTCATCTGCACAGAGATTTCAATTCCAGTTCGCATGTGGAGGAAGTCTCGCTGAGCTACCAACGAAAAGTATTCCGTTACGCCACCGAGTGCCGGGTCTGTCACTACCTGGAAAAGCACTGGTACCTGAACGATTTTCTGCGGAAAACGCGCCGCCCCAAAGACGCCAACAAGGGGGTTTACACCGCGTTCGAACGCGAGTTTCTGGAATCGCAGAAAACCTCACCCTTACCCCACGACGATTCCACTTCCTGACATTTTCCTGACATTCCTGCGGCTTGGACCGGTTTCGGGGCGGGGCATGAACGCCTTTGTTTATCTGCTTTTAATGGCGAATCGGTACGAGCATCGAGGGATCCTGAAGGCACAAAAAAACCGCCCGTAACCCGGGCGGTTTTTCCGCGAATTCGATCTGGTTGGGATGTTAGAGGGAATTCTTCATGTTCGGTGCGGGTTTGAAGCCGACCGTTTTGCTTGCCTTGATTTTGATTTCTTCACCGGTCTGCGGGTTCCGGCCTTTGCGGGCTTTCCGGGTTCTTACGGTGAAAGTTCCAAATCCAGGATAAGCAAAACGCTTGTCTTTTTTGATCGCCTTGGCGATGACATCGAAGGTTGCATCGACAACATCTCCGGCCAATCGTTTGCTGAGATTCGAATCTTTTACGTTTTTGGTTACGCTGGCGATGAGCTCATCTTTAGTCAATGGATCATCCCTCCTTTCGAGATTTTTTTGAGACAGGACCTTCAAGATAAGGTGAGTATGGTGTAGGACATCAAGCGGGTGTCATTATAAAAAATGGGGTTTAAATGTCAAACAAAAAATCGGAAGCAATACCCTTTTCGCTCCCATAAATAAAGGCCGATACGGGGTACGCCTGTTTTTGCGTACGGAATTATAAAAGGTTTGGAATGAGGGAAAGCAAAAATTATCGCAACGAATTTCATTTTTGATTGGACTCGTTCTTCATCAGAGATACAATAATAAAATTAAATCCAAATTGATTAGGAGTGCGGATGTGGCGGTGTTACCCATAGCGTATCTGGGTCATCCGGTGTTGCGACGCGTGGCAGATCCTGTGGGTCTCGAGCAATTGACGGCACCCGGAGACAACGAACTGCAAAAGTTCATCGATGACATGATCGAAACCATGCACGATGAAGGCGGTGTGGGCATTGCTGCTCCCCAGGTTCAGCGTTCATTGCAGATCATTGTGGTGGAGTACCAGGGCAACGAACGTTACCCGGATGGGGCCGAAATACCTCTTGAGGTTTACGTCAACCCGGTGATCACCTGGGTCAGTGAAGAGAAAAAGAGTTCTGGGAAGGATGCCTGAGCGTCAAGGATTTGCGCGGGTTGGTGAGACGTCCTTCTGCCTGCACCATGGAAGCCTACACCCGCCGGGGTGAAAGGGTGGTGGTGAAGGCGGACGGGTTTCTCGCCGTGGTGCTGCAGCATGAGATCGATCACCTGAACGGCAAGGTATTCCTGGACCGCATGGAGGACCTCACTCAGCTTTCCTACGAAAAAGAGTTCATGACCTACTGGGTGAAATCCGCAGAAGAAAACACCGAACCCCAGCAAACCGTATGAGCTGGCACGACACATTGGAGCAGGAGATCCTACACCTGTACCAGGAGCCGGTCATTGGCTCCGGTTACAGCAACACCTACGGTGAAGCCAACCTCGTCAATCTGGTGACCAAGTTCCGGAGTCTGGAATCGGAACAGATGGAGTACATGAAATCCATGGTGGTCACGTTCTCGCAGTCGGACGACCTCGCTTCCAGTTACGTCTCCGTCGGCGTCCTGCACGCGCTCGGCATGCACGACCATGTGGAAAATGCGTACCAGTGGGCGGAAGGGCGTGACGACAGCCATATGTTCACCAGCCACTTCGATATCGGCAAATCCCTCGCCGAACACTTCGTGATCAATCCCCCCTGATCGATCGCTTCAATAATTTGACGGCGGCAGTTTGGAATCGCTCGGTTCCACCGGGCAGATCGAGTCCACGGCCTTCTTTTTCTCGGCCCGCCGGCGGACCAGCAGAAACAATCCCCAGCAGGTTCCCGGCAGTGCGAATGCCGCGGCCAGCCCCCTAGACACCTCGCTCAATGTCCACCCCAGGTGGTCGATGGAATACCCGACCCACCAGTTGCTGAGTCCCATGACCAGGGTGAGCATTGCCATCTCCGTGCTGAACACACGGCCGAGAAACCGGTCCTCCGCTTCCAGATGGATGAGCGCCGAGCTGAACACCCAGATGATGGAGCCAAAAAACGTAACGAGCCCGATACTCACCGCCGCCGTCCCCAGAGTGAACGACCGGGACAGAAAATAAAAGCCGATTCCGCTGATGAAGAAAGCGGAAAAAATCGACAGTTGCAGGACGCGCGTGGAATCTCCGAAAAACCGTTTCACGAGGACCGGCCCGAGTGCCGCGCCCAGTCCGCGTGCGGAATACATCAACCCCGTGGCCATGGAAATGGCGGCTTCGGTCGAGAACAGGGTGTTGGCGTAAAGCGGAATGAGGGTCATCAACCCGCCGCCCAGCGCCAGGCCGGATTTCAAAAGGGAAAGCACGCCGACCACCGGCCGGCGCACGAGGTACTTCATGCCCTCCACCCATCCGTTCTCTTTTTTCGTGCGTGGGGTTCCATCCTCTGTGCGTGCGGCGGCTTTGGCCGGGAGATCGATGCGCGAGACGAAAAACGCGGATACGAGGAAGGTGAGGGCATCGACGACGAAGGCGGCTTTGATGCCGAACAGGCTGACCACGCCGCCTCCCAGGGCCGCTCCCAGAGCCAGCATCACCGACCATGTGGAACCGCTCAACGCGTTCGCCGTCACCAGTTCCTCGCGGGTGCATAGGGAAGGGATCACCGCGCTGCGTGCCGGTTCGAAAAATCCCGCCAGAGCGATCTCCACCACCGCCAGCGTGTACAGCAACCACAAGTCGTTCTGGTCTTCCACCAGCAGAAAACCCAGTACCACCACGAAGCGAAAAACGTCGGAGGCCATCATGATGGCTCGCCGGTCCATGCGGTCGATCAACACACCGGCGATGGGGCTTACGAAAAAAATCGGCAGGAGTTTGGCCATCATCACCGTCGCCATGGCCATGCCGGTGCCACCGACGTTCAGTACCAGCGCGAAGATGGCGATGCTGTTCAGCCAGTCGCCAAGTTCGGAGACCACCTGCGCGTACCACAGGTTGCGAAACGGGCGGTTGGATTTGAGAAGCCGGACGTACCCGGCCGAACGGTCGGTGGCCATGGTCGCGGTTTCAGAAGAAAACGGGTCGGGTGAATAAACGGACCGCGTGCTGCGTGTTCCGGGATGGAGCGGCTGAATGGTTTACCACCCGGTTGATGTCTTGATCTCCATCACGCGTGCCACCAGCTGGCACACCATGTCCGCGGGAATCGTCCGCGTGTTGAGTGACAGGTCGAAATGCGATGCGTCCTCGATGTCCTGCTTGAAATGGTGCTGGATGAACTCCTGGCGTTCCCGGTCGATTCGCCGGACCAGGAGTTCCGCCTCCATCTGTGACATATTTTTCAGGCGCGCAATGTGCTCTGCGCGGTAAGCAAAAGGCGCCGTGAGCTTCACGAACACGCCATGCGGTTTGTCGGCGAGGATGTAGTGTGCGCCACGACCGACGAAAATTGCGCTTTCGTGAGTGACGATCACTTTCATCAGTTTGGACAGCTTGACCAGGTATTCGTCCGGACGCAACGCTCCAGATGAGATGAGGTAATGAACCCATTGGTCCAACTGGTTGGCGTGGTGTTCGTCGAGGGTTTCGATGAAGCTGCGGTTCAGGGCGTCCCGGCTGGCGATGTGGTCCAGCAGGTTGCGGCCGTAAACCTTCCACTGGAATTTTTTTTCGAAGAGGGGAATCAGTTTTTCTTCCAGGCATCCGTAGTCCCGTGAAATGGCGATGAAAGGATAGGCTCCGATGCCCGGTTCCTTCCCGGACCGGCCGCTTTTTTTGGCTTCCCATTCCTGAATTTTGTCTTCAATGATTTTTTCCGCTATAGACTCCGGCAGGGTTGCAGACATGATTCCCTCCTTAAAGTTGAAGGGTGCCCGATGGTTTCGATTCCACAAATAATATAGGGTATCCCCTGACATTCCTCAAACATATTTGCCGGAAAATCACCGGATTCTCCGAAAGAACCTGCCGGAAATTCCGTGAATGCGATAAAATAATAATTCATAATGGACTTCATTTTTAATCATTCACTATCGACCGCGACCTATGGATCAAACCCCGCACGAACTTGATGACAAGCTCGACCGACTTGTTGGCAAAATCTCCTTATGGACATCCCTTTTTCTGGCTACAGCCATGACCGTCTGGTATGCCATGGCCAACCCACCGGACAGTGACGAACTTAAACGCATGCGCCTGTTCTTCAAGGAAAATGCAATCAAGGTCGGCGAGTTCCTTCGCATGCCTCACGATGAAAAAATAAAGGAAGTGAAAAAGGCGCAGCACCCGTTTTACCAATCCTATATGAAGGCCTCGGAGGTGGAGAAAGGAAAGATCCGCAAAATCTACCACGAGTCCATCGACTACACTCCTTACCAGTACTGGTTCAATTTATTCGGACTGTGGATGATCGCTTTTTCCGGATTCTGGTTTATCGGACTCATGATTCAGGGGGTGGTCAACCTCGTTCGCCAGCAGAAACCTCCATTGTGATGCATTGAGAGAGCCTGCGCCCAAAGGGGCTTACCATGAACGTCGACCAGATCCGTTTTGCTGTTTTTCTGGGAGTATTTGTGCTTCTGCTGGGGCTGGAGCGGCTGATCCCGCGTCACCCGACAGTGGATTCCAAGCTGAGGCGGCTGGGCATCAATCTGGGCCTCACCGGGGTCAACATCGTTCTGGTGAAGCTGTTTCTCAGCACCGCCGCCGTGGGTGCGGCCGCCTTTGCCGCTGAACGCGGGTGGGGGCTGTTCAATTATCTGGACTGGCCCGTGTGGATCGAGGTCGTCCTCGCCGTCGTGTTCTTCGATTTCATGATCTACCTGCAACACGTGGTGGTGCACATGATTCCGTTTTTCTGGCGATTCCACATCGTGCACCATTCTGACCTGGATCTGGACGTGTCCTCCGCTTTACGGTTTCATCCAGTCGAGATACTGGGGTCGATGCTGTTCAAAATGGGACTGGTGCTTGCGATCGGGCCGTCGGTGCTTGCGGTGATCATTTTTGAAGCGGTGCTGAACGGCATGGCGCAGTTCACGCATTCCAATATTTACATTCCGGAGCGGGTGGACCGTGTGCTTCGCCGCCTGATTGTGACGCCGGACATGCACCGCATCCACCATTCCGAAGTGGTGCGCGAGACCAACTCCAACTACGGGTTCAACCTGTCCATCTGGGACCGCATGCTGGGGACGTACCTTGCCGATGCGCAAAAGACCCAGCCCGAGATCGTGATCGGCGTGCCGCAGTACAAGCTGCCGGAGCAGTTGACCTTCGGCCGGGTGGTGATGCTCCCGCTGCAAGCCGGGCCCCAGGGGACGCCGCCCCGGCCCGCGGCATGATATGCAATGCCTGAACGGGCAAAAAATATCTAGTCCGGGGCTGGTTGCAGGCTTGATGACGGGACTGGGCCTGTGTCAGAATTTTCCCCATTCACCCATTCATTCTTGATAGAATCTGCCAATGTCCGCCAGGTATTACTGGATCAGTTTTATCGTTGTGCTGGTGCTGACGGTTGCCATCAGCTGGCTTCGTCAGACCCGCACGAAGAAAGAATTTTTCACCATCATGGCCGCCGTGGCCGCGGGCCTCGTCGTCATCGGCCTGCTGATTGCGGGACTGGCTAAGCTGCTGGAAGCGCTTGGTATTGCGCAATCCGGATTTTAATGTTGAAAAGAAACGCGCCTGGCCGCGTGGTGGGAAGAAAGGTTTTCAAACGGTCATGAATTACGGAGTGGAAGCATGAGCACGAGCAATATGGAATTCAGCCCCATCATGTTCATTATCATGGGAATTGCATTTGTGTTCATTTCCTACTTCATGGGGATGATGATCCATTCCGCCTGGATGTACGAAGACTCACCCAAGTTGCCTCGCAACAGCAAGAAGGCCTGGATCCTCTGCATGGCTGCAGGGGCGGGGGTGACGGGCTGGATGTTCGCTTACGGGTATTATGTGAATTTCTAGGCAGGTCACGCCAAAACGGGGAAGGGCTCGTCCGGCCCCCGAATCCAATTCAACTCGCCAGAATATCGATCAGCCGCTCGCACTCGTTTTTGTATTCCTGGATGTCCTGTTTCTCCTGCTCGTCCAGGTCGTCCGTCATGTTTTCTTCCAGCAGTTCGATGGCGTCGTTCAGGCCGCCGGCGGCGATGTCCAATTCATGCTCCACCAGTGCGTAAATGGAAGGGTTGGCGCGCAGTTTGTCATAAACGCGGGTGTACTTCGCCTTGTACTCCATGATGTCCCGCTTTTTCTTTTCCGGCAGGTCGGTTTTCAGTTCCATGTTGATATCGGAGATAGCGTCGTTCAAGGCCATCTTGATGGTTTCGATATCCTTTGCATTGATGGATGCCAGCGATTTCATTCGGTTCCTTCCATTCTAATTTTTGTGGGGTTCGCAATGGGGCAGGAAGGTGACCCGTGGGGCCCCGTTTCCTGACTTCATTATATGAAGAAAACCGGCGAAAAAAAAGCCCGCGTTTCCTCAGGAAACGCGGGCTCTGGTTGGGGAGGTTACGCGTTGTTGACCTTGATCTGCACGGAGCGCGGCTTCATTTCTTCCCTTTTCGGAAGAATGACGGTCAACATGCCGTTCTCCAGGGTGGCCTCGACGTTTTCAGGGTCGATGCCGTCACCCAGGGTGAAGGAACGTTCAAACTTGGTGTGGCTGAACTCCCTCAGGTGATACTTTTCGCTTTCGGACTTGGATTCCGATTCACGGCTGCCCTTGACGGTCAGGCGTCCGTCATGGATACCGATATCGACCTCATCCTGTTTCCAGCCGGGAACGGCCGCGGTCAGGATGTAGCGGTCTTCTTTTTCCTCAATATTACAGCGCAGGGATTCCTGCATCTTGGAAACCGGCTCCCACAGCGGGGCCCACGGGCTCACCCGGCCGAAAAAGTCGGCATCCTCAAAAAACTTGTCCATGTAGGTTTTGGGAGTGTAATTCACAATCTTGCTCATGTTCTTCCTCCAAAGGATACGGGTTCACGCATTGCTTGGGTCCAGAATGGAGGATTCGGTACCGAACCTTGTCTCTCAACCTTCTGTTCAATAAATAAGATGTTCCGCGAGGGTGTCAAGGCGGTGGCGATTTTTTTTGTGAGAGCCGATACGGGCTTAAAAATTAAGTGGTTTCGGCAAGAAATCGTTTCAGTAGAGGATGGAAAAGAAGGACGGGGTCCTTTTTGCAGGGGCTATGTGGGGGTCACTTGCTTTCCCGGGCTTCTCGATAGACGCTTTCGACGGTCTCTTTCAACCGCGTGCGGCCGGCATCGGAGCCGTGGAGCAGAGCCCACCAGAAACGGTCCATCAATTGCTGGATCTCCGCCGGGTTCATTCCCGGCACCAGCCGCTTCGGCTCATGACCTTCCATGATCCATTCGTAGCGCAGGTTGTAGTGGCGGCTTACCTTTTCCGCCCAGCCGGTGGGAAAGCGTCCCCGCTTTTTCGCGCCGGATACGGAACTCTCCCGGATTCCCAGGAAACAGGCCAGCTCCTCCTGCGTCTGCAAATCAGTTTCCAGACGGATGCGGTTGAACGCGTCAGTGAATCCCATGCGTCGAATCGGTGATGTTTCAGGTCTTATAAATAGCTGTTTTTATTTGTGTTTAAATTGTAGTGAATCCCGGGTTCCATCAAAACTCAGTTGCCTCCACCTGATTTTTTATAGGATGAAGCTATAAAAATTCACCCCTCATGGAGCCCGTTTTTGGTTGTACGTAAATGTTTGTTGCGGCGCTCCCCCAAACAACTAATATTGATAGTGGAGATTCTTGAACCCTGTATTTGCCCGGACCGGGCGGAGGTGCCAGATGGTGAAACGAGGGAGCCGTTTGCTGTTGTGCGTGTTGCTGGTCTTCATCTTGGGAATGGGTTGCTCCACGGTAGCCCCGAACCATGTGGCCCCCTCCCAATCGAGTGAATACAGCAACGGGGATAAAAACCTGTACAAAAACCCCGAATACGAGCACAACGAACATCGTATGGATTGATGACGAGTGGGCGTGCCGGCTCACTTGAAACGAATCTGCAATGAACGAAAGAGGCCGGTTCCCCCCGGCCTCTTTTGTTTTTTGCTCTCTTGGTCTGCACGGGTCCTCTACCCACTCGGTTGAACTTTCGACTGTTCGCCCATCGCCTCGATGCGCGCGATGCGCTCGGCGAACGACGGGTGGCTGGCGGATTCCGTCTGCGGCGCGTCATTGAGGTGTGTCTGCATCCATCTTAGAAAGTCCACATACTCCGCTTTGCCCAGCCCCAGTTTTTGCAGGTAGCACACGGCCAGCCGGTCGGCCTCGAATTCATGTTCGCGGCTCATGGCGGCAACTTCGGGATCGATCCCGCCCGGCACCTGGCGCGCGCTGTTTTTGTATTGATCGTGATCGAACAGCGACTTGAACCACTGCATGTAGGTCTTCGTCGCTTTCTCTACAAAGTGATCGGCCTCGATGTGCGCCATCTCGTGCGCGGCGACGCTCAACAGGTGTGGCTCGCCTGCGCGGTTCAGCGCATCGAGCAGGTCTTCAGTGATGTGCACGCGGTGGTCGAACGTGGTCCACGCGTTGGACAGCCGGTCCTTATAGACCACCCCTTCGAATTCCTCGCCGGGAAAGTTTTTGGAGGCGATGTGGTCGATGCTCTCCTGCCAGCGGTTTTGCCCGGAGCAGGCGCTGGGTTCGCAGGGCAACTGTGCCATTTGCGTGGCGCAGGCGGATTGCAACATCAGCAGGATCAACAGCAGGCTTCGTTTCATCACACGATTCAGGTTCATCCGGTCACTCGGAAAATGGATCAAGATGGGAATGAGCTTTGCAATCGGGCCCCGTTTTAACTGCCTTCAATATGGCGGCGGCCTGAGAGGGTTTTATGTGGGGATTGTGAGGTTTTCGTTTGGCGTGAAAAAAGGAGAAGGCGGGTCTCCGGCGGAAGGCGGGTAAAAGGCATGAAAAAAGCCCGGGTGCGCGCGGCGCCCGGGCCTTCTTGACTGGATAAAAATCTGTAACGTATGTGGTGGGCCCACCAGGATTCGAACCTGGGACCATCCGGTTATGAGCCGGGGGCTCTGACCAACTGAGCTATGGGCCCGAAAGTGGTCAGCCCTCTATGAAACTGCGCAGTTTCTTGGACCGGCTGGGGTGGCGGAGCTTGCGCAGGGCTTTGGCTTCGATCTGCCGGATGCGCTCGCGCGTGACGGCGAAGTCCTGGCCCACCTCTTCGAGGGTGTGCTCGGAGTCGAGGCCGATGCCGAACCGCTTGCGCAGAACCTTTTCCTCGCGGCTGGCCAGCGTGCCCAGCACCTTGAGCGTCTGCTCCTTGAGGTTCTTCTTCACCACCGAGTCGATGGGCGAGAGCACTTTCTTGTCTTCGATGAAATCGCCCAGGTGGCTGTTCTCTTCTTCGCCGATCGGGGTTTCGAGCGAGATCGGCTCCTTGGCGATCTTGAGCACCTTGCGCACCTTGTCCACTGGCAGGCTCATCTTCTCCGCGATCTCTTCCGGCGTCGGTTCGCGTCCCAACTCCTGCACGAGGTGGCGGGACACGCGGATGAGCTTGTTGATGGTTTCGATCATGTGCACCGGGATGCGGATGGTGCGGGCCTGGTCGGCGATGGCGCGGGTGATGGCCTGGCGGATCCACCACGTGGCGTAGGTGCTGAACTTGTAACCGCGCCGGTACTCGAACTTGTCCACCGCTTTCATGAGGCCGATGTTGCCTTCCTGGATGAGGTCGAGGAACTGCAGGCCGCGGTTGGTGTATTTCTTGGCGATGCTGACGACCAACCGCAGGTTGGCTTCGGCCAGTTCGCGCTTGGCGGTTTTGTCCTTCACCCGGCCGCGGGCGATGGTGCGTACCGTGGCGAGCAGCTGGTCCTTCGAGGTGTTGGTTTCCTTTTCGATTTTCTTGATCTTGCGGCGGCACGCCTGTGCGACTTTCATGTGCTTGTCGTACTGCGCGCGGGTGACCACCTTGTTGGACGGCAGCTTGACGCTTTTCTGCTTGGCCCAGTTCTTGGCCAGTTTTTTACCTCCGCCAGTGACATGCCGAGTTCTTTCTCGATCATGCGCTCCTGCTTGCCCGCTTCACGGAACCGTGCGGCGATCTCGTAAATCCTTTCGATGATGCCGTCCATCACATCACTGTTCAGGTTGAGGTCCAGCACCATGTCCTCAAGCTTTTTCTGTTGTTCGTCCAGTTCCTTCTCCACCTTCTCGCGCATCTTTTCGGACAGCTTGGTCTCACAGCGCTCACGCAGGCGAAACACCTTCTTTTCCTGCGTCAGCAGGTTGCGGATGGCTTTTTGCAGGCGCTTGATCTCTTCTTTTTCATCGATTTCCTTTTTCTCGTCCGGTTCCCCCTGGTTGATGACCTCGAACACGTTAATGAGGCCTTCCTTGATGGACTCGCCGAGGCAGACGATTTCGTAGATCGTCACCGAGCAGTTGGCTACGGCGGAGAGCACTTCGTTTTGGCCATCCTCGATACGCTTGGCGATCTCGACCTCACCCTCCCGGGTGAGAAGGGAGATCGTCCCCATTTCCCGCAGGTACATGCGGACCGGGTCGTCGATGCTCACTGTATCGGTTTTGGTGTCGGTAATGGTCTCCTCAACCACTGCCTCCTCCTTTTCTGACTCGTCTTCTTCGTCCGTGTTCTTGTCCTCTTTCATGGCCGAATCGACAATATCGATTTCGTTTTCGCCGAACAGATGCATCAGGTCGTCGATTTGATCCGGTGCCACGAGATGCGACGGCAAAACATCATTCACCTCTTCATAGGTGAGGTAACCCTTTTCCTTGCCCAATGAAATGAGCTGATTGATTTCCGAAACATCTGCCACTTTATCCGCATTCGACATGAGGTCCGACTCTCCTGTGTTATGAATTCCAACGGTTTCTAATAAATAGGATGCAAATAACTCAATCGGGTATCAGGGAGAATTGCATTTTCCTCACCTGGCTGTGCAATTGCCGGGAAAGATCGTTGTCCCCGGCCTGCATCGCTTCGTTGCGCTGGCGCCTCAATTTTTTGATTTCGTCCTGGATCGATCTCCTGCGGATATCGAGAATACAGTCTGAAACCGCTTGTTTCAGGTTGTCGAAGGTGAGCGGCGCGAGCCCGATGCGGGTCAGCACGGATTTCACCTCCACATCATCAACATGGTCCAACAGGCGGTGAAGCGCAAGCGGTTGATCTTCATCAATCAATTGGTAAAGAAATTGGGCGGTTTTTCGGCATTCCGGACGTCTGAATCCATCGAGGTCCACCATACGGCGGATTTCCACCGCCGCCTCGGCATCTGCCAGAATGAGGTGGAGCAGGTACCACTCCGGGCTGTGGGCCACAGGCTGTTCGCGTACAGGCGGTTTGACCCGGGGTTTGTTTTCCGCCAGCGTCTTCCTCAGTTCGTCCAAAAGGGCCCGGTCTTCCACACCCACGGTTTCTGCGATGTATCGCACGTATTCACTGCGTTCGACCGCGTTCGTCACTTTGGTGAGAAGCGGCAGGAGACGGTTGATGAGGTCCAGCTTCGCCTCCGGTGTTTTTGGCGGTGCACTCTGAATGGCTTTCTGCACCACAAAATGGATGTAAGGCGGTGCCTGTTCCACCCGCGTCAACAGCGCTCCCGCTCCCTGGTCACGGATGAGGGAATCCGGGTCCTCGCCTTCCGGCAGGGCCACCATGTAGACGTTGAGCCCCTGTTCCTTGAGCACCTCAAACGCCCGGGCTGCGGCCTGGAGACCTGCGTTGTCGGCATCGAACACCAGCACCGCGTTGTGCGTGTACCGTTTCAGCATAGCCGCCTGCTGGGAGGTGAGGGCTGTGCCGCAGGTGGCGACGGTGTTCTGCATGCCCGCCTGCCAGGCGCGGAGCTGGTCGAAATAACCTTCCACGATCAGCACCCGGTCGTGCTGGCGGATGGCACTCTTTGCCAGGTTCATGCCGAACAGGTGGCTTCCTTTTTTATAAACCGGGGTTTCCGAACTGTTCAGGTATTTTGGTTCGCCGTCCCCAAGTACGCGGCCGCCGAACCCGATGACCTGCCCCTGCACGTCGCGGATGGGGAAGATGATGCGGCCACGGAAGCGGTCGTATTCGACACCTTTTTCCTGATTGCGCACGATGAGGCCGTATTTTTCCAGCTGAGCGCGGGTGCATTTGGTTTTCTTTTCGAGGTGCGTTAAAAGGCCCCGCCATTCGTCCGGCACCCAGCCCAGCTGATACGCATCGATCACGCCATCATCAAAGCCGCGCGACTCCAGGTACTTCCGTGCGGGTTTTCCGAGCTGAGGGTGTTTCAGGTTCTGCGCGAAGTATTCGGCGGACAGGGAGTTGACGTGAAGCAGGGTTTCCCGTTCAGACGGCTGGCTGGAGGAACGCAGGGCGGATTCCGGGATGGTGACGTGGTAGCGCGCCGCCAGCTTCCTCACCGCCTCGACGAAAGTGAGGTCCTCCATTTCCATCAGGAATTTGAAGGCATTGCCCCCCCGCACCGCAACCGAAGCAATGATAGATCTGCTTGTCGGGGCTGGCGGTGAACGACGGGGTTTTCTCCTGATGGAACGGGCACAGTCCCTTGTAGTTCTTGCCCGCTTTTTTCAGGTGAACGAAGTCCGAGACCACATCGATGATTTCGGCCCGCTGGCGCACGTCTTCAATGACCTGTTCCGGAATATGCTGTTTCAACGATCACGAACCGACTTCAAGGATTGATGGTTGAGAACCGCCGCATGTGCCCGGGGTTCCATTGCCAAAAGGTTGTGTGGGACTGGGTGCACCCGGGAGGCGTCACCCCGCCAGCATTTCCGTAACAAGAGAGCGAATCTGCTCTCCATCCGCCCTGCCTTTGAACTCCGGGGCGACGACCTTCATCACTTTGCCCATGTCTTTGGGGGATTGTGCGCCGGTTTCGGCGATGACTTCCTGAATGCGCTTTCGCAAGGTGTCTTCTCCCACCTGTTCCGGCAGATAACCTGCCAGAATGACCATTTCCTGCTCTTCTTTTTCTTTCAGATCGGCACGACCGCCTTTTTCGTAAAGCGCCGCGGCTTCTTTTCTTTTTTTTATCTGGGTGGACAAGAGGGCGGTAATTTCTTCGTCCCCAAGTTCTTTGCGGAGATCGATTTCCTTGTTTTTGATTTCAGCGGAAACCAGGCGCAAGGTCTCGACCTTTAGAGATTGCTTTGATTTCAGGGCCACTTTGAGGTCCTGGAGGAGCTTGTCTTTGAGTCCCATAACCCTTTTCAAATAAACAAGAAAATATAGGGCCGGGTGCGGATTTTGTCAATAGATGTCCCGAAAAATGAATATTTTGTCGGTATTTTTCCTACATTTTGGAAAAAATCGATTGATAATATTAGGGTTAGAGGGTTTTCGGAATGGCAGTACCCCCAAAGCGGGGGGCACCTGGCAAGACATTTTTGTGGCCCGGAGCGGACGGCGGTACAATTTGAAACTGTACGCCAAAAGATTGTATTTGTTATGCAAGTTGATTTTCTCGTTGTGAGGGAGGTTGACGGATCTTGAAACGGTATTTCTTTGGAAGCCTCGCGCTTATCTGGGTGGCGGCCGCTTTGCCGGCGAAGGCCGAAACCGGAAACGGCGCAAAAATTTTCCAGGCCATGGAAGAGGAGATGGCCCGCTCGTTGAAAGAGCTCCGGGTGGATGACTTCGGCCCGCCGTATTTCATCAATTACCAGGTACGGCACCACGACCGCGCCGAGGTGGTGGCCACCTTCGGTTCGCTTCTCGAATCGGACATCAAGCAGAAGCAGACGCTTTTCGTGGATGTGAAGGTGGGCGATCCCGAGTTCGACAGTTCGCATCCGCAAAGCCATCAGTATGTCACCGAAGCTTTGATCCCGCTCGATAACCAGGTCGACGCCCTCAGGCGTGCGTTGTGGTATGAAACGGACCTGCGCTACAAGCAGGCCATCGTCAACCTGCTGAAGAAAAAGGGACGATTCATCAGTGGAGTGGAAAGCCACGAAATTGCAGACTTCTCTCCCGGTAACCCGCCGCAGGTGCGGCTGGGACCCGTTCCTGAGTGGAAGCCCCGCATGCAGGAATGGGAAGCCTTGGCGAGAACCGTCTCCGAGCGGTTCCGCAATGCAAAGGACATCGAGAAGTCCAAGGTGAAAGTGTCCGCCAACCGCACCATCCGTTATTACTACGACTCCGAGGGCAATAAGATCCGTGAGGGGAAGCTGTACTATGCCCTTGTCATCGAAGGCTGGGCCCGGTCTCCCGAAGGCGACCGCCTGCATGACGAGGAATCGGTTTACCTGCACGAGGGTGACGCTTTTCCCACAGAGGAAGAACTGATCTCCCGCGCCGACCGCCTGATCGAGGCTCTGGGGAAACTCAAACGGGCGCCGCGCATGGATCCGTACATCGGTCCGGCAATCTTCAGTCCGGACGCCACGGCGGTGCTGTTCCATGAGGCGCTGGGTCACCGGCTGGAAGGCGACCGCCTGCGGCAGGACCGTGACGGCAAAACCTTTCTCAAGAAGATCGGGCGGAGGATTCTACCGGGATTTTTGTCGGTGACGGACAATCCGGAGTTGACCCGTTTTCAGGGCACACCCCTGCTGGGTCATTACCGTTTCGACGACGAGGGCCAGGAAAGCGAAGAGGTGGTGTTGGTGGAAGGCGGCACCCTGCAAAACTTTCTCCTCACGCGCATGCCGGTGCTGGGGTTCAGCCGAACCAACGGCCATGCCCGCGGCGACGGCGTGCACGCGCCCATGTCGCGCATGAGCAATTTCATCATCGAATCGAAGTCGCAGGTGGATGCCCCGACGTTGAAGCGGAAGCTCATCGAGGAAGTCCAACGGCAGGGCAAACCCTTCGGCCTGTTCGTGAAAAAGATCACCGGCGGGGAGACCCACACCGAGGGTGCCGGATTCCAAGTGTTCAAGGGCGAACCATTGTACCTGTATAAAGTATATCCAGACGGACGTGAGGAGCTGGTGCGCGGGGTCGATTTTGTGGGAACACCGCTTTCCATGATCGGAAAAATTATGGTTACCGGGCAGAAGCGGGAGGTCTTGAACGGATTCTGCCATGCCGAGTCGGGGGCAATACCGGTAACGAGCATCGCTCCCAGCGTGCTGTTGCGTGAAGTGGAATTGCAGGGTGCGAAGAAGATGCGCGTGCGTCCGCCGATACTCACACCGCCTGCCGTTTCCACGTCAATCCAATAAGAAAACGGCCGGGAGTTACCTCCCGGCCGTTTTTCAGACCCATCCTTCCCAAACTTCAGGCCGGCTTCCCGATTTTGGGGAAGTTGACGCCTTCGGTTTCAAGATTTAAAACACGGAAAGCCGGCCCAGCCAAACGTCGTTGACTTACTTACAGATGACCTTCAACTTGGCGTTGCCCATCGTGGCGTTCACGATGCGCGCCTCGTCGAAGAGGGGGCCTTTGTTCGGTCCCCGTTCACCCGGAGCCACGGCGAAAATGGAGACGCCGTCTTTTTTGTATCCCAGCGTCTGATTGGGTTCCAACTGGTCCCAATCGTAATTGTCGCCGTTACCCCGGGCGATCCGGACCCGGGCCATTTCATCGCCGCTCAGGTTCTGAACGGTGATGTCCTTGTTGCAAAAGGCTGTGGTCCCAGGCTCCAGGATCATTTCCTCGTTGTTCATGCCTTCCACAAACCAGGGCTCGACGGTCGCTTCACCTGCGGTCAGTGCCGTGCTGGCGCCGAACGTCAGCATGGAACAAATTGCAATGCCGGTAAAAAGCGTTTTCGTCCCTCTCATGAATAACCTCCAATCTGTATTCAATGAAGGGCCCGCGTGAACGGGCCCGGTTTTAAAAGTGTGAGGCCAAACAAGTCAAGCGAAGTTGACTTACTTGCAAAGCACCTTCAAATTCGCACTGCCCATGGTTCCATTGACAATGCGGGTTTCATCCACGTGCTGGCGTGCGCCAGAATCGCTAGAGAAAATCGACACGCCATCTTTTTTGTATCCAAGGGCTTTGTTGGGTTCGATCTGATCCCAGTCGTAGTTGTCACCGTTGCCCCGGATGATCTGGACGTGCGCTTCTTCACTTTCACTCATGTTGTGGACCGTGAAATCCTTGTTGCAGTAGGCCGTGGTGCCCGGCTCCAAAATCATTTCCGCCTGGTTGTAACCTTCAACAAACCAGGGCTCCACCGTCATTTCCTCCGCCCCAGCGGAGTTGGCACCGAAAACCGCCATCGAACTGATCAACGCAAATGCCAAAACCGCTTTCTTGCTATTCATGGAATAACCTCCGTCCTCTCTTATTTATTTGTGATGCTGTTATTAAGGCAGGCTCATTCCCGAAAACGGGAAACCCTCTATGTTCCGAAATAAATACAAATTGGATGCCAAATGGGCAGGTATCCATAACTCTTTGATTTGATTCCCTTTGTTTTTTGGTGACTTGGGAATGGATTGAGGGAATTCGGCGGAATTCCGCCCAAATTGGGTGACCTTTCTGTAAGTTGCTGTTTTTATTAAAAAAAATCCCGGCAAAATTCAGCCGGGTTGACGAAAATTGGCCACCTGTTTGCGGGGTGCTTATATTGATTTTATATCCTTCAATGAAGGAATTTTTCGATCCTTTTGAGGTTTAGGAGTATTGGCAATGAGGTTTGATCTGCACCAGGTTCTCGACTCGGCGCGCGACGGCGTATTTATCGTGGGGCGGGACCATCGGCTGGTTCTGTTCAACCACGCCTGCGAAGAGTTGTACAACGTTTCCCGGCAGGACGTGGTCAACAAAGCCTGCTGGAAACTTTCGGATTTTGAAAAAAGCTGGAAGGAAGCCGCCCGTGCGGGAGGACGCATCTCTTACGGTGAGTTGGGAGCGAAAAAGGAACGGATGGTCCTGCCGCATAAAAGCGGCAAGCAGGTGTGGGTGGAAACCATCTACACTCCCATCCTCGACGAGGAGAACAATGAAATCGCTTACGTCATGGGCGTGATCAAGGACATCACCGAACTCAAGGACATGGAGCGCGAAAAGGAGCGCCTGCAACAGGAAATCGGTAAAATCCGCGGCGAGCTGGGATCGAAGTACGATTTCTCCAGCATCGTCGGCCGTTCCGCGCCGATCATGCAGGTCATGAAGCTTGCGGCGGAAGTGGCTCAGGAAAACACCACGGTGATGCTGGTGGGCGAAAGCGGCACCGGCAAGGAACTGGTGGCCAAGGCCATCCACTACAACAGCCGCCGTGCGGACAAACCGTTTGTCGCGCTCAACTGCTCGGCTTTCCCGGAAACGCTGATCGAAAGTGAATTGTTCGGTTACGAAAAAGGCGCGTTCACCGGCGCGGAAAAAACCAAGCCCGGCAAAATCCAGCTCGCTTACGGCGGCACGCTGTTTCTCGACGAGGTGACCGAGATGTCGCCGGCGACGCAGGCGAAAATTCTGCGCGTTATCCAGGAACGCGAATTCGAACCGCTGGGCTCGGTGAAACCGCAACGCGCAGACATCCGCATCATCGCCGCCACCAACAAGGACCTGGAGGCGCTGGTGAAAAAGGGACAGTTCCGCGACGACCTGTTTTACCGATTGTTTGTGTACCCGATCGTGATCCCGCCTTTGCGGGAGCGGCCGGAGGACCTGGGACCGCTCATCGATCACCTGCTGGAAAAATTCAACCACGACATGGCCAAGCGCATTCAGGGAATCTCACCCGAGGCGCTTGGCATGCTGAAGAGCTATCACTGGCCGGGAAACGTGCGTGAATTGCAGAACGTGATGGAGCGGCTCATGATCCTGTCCAAGGGGGAAGTCATCCAGGTGGAGGACCTGCCGCGTTACGTGGTGGAATCCATGAAACTGAACCACTCCCGCGAGCCGGAGACGAACGACGGCATTCCCCCCGGGTTTTCCTTGGAGGACACGGTGAACCAGTTTGAAGGCCGGATCATCCAGAAGGCGCTCAAGCAGTGCGGGCACAACAAGTCGCGGGCGGCGAACCTTCTGGGTCTGTCGCGCTCGACGTTCCGCTACAAGCTGTCGCGGTTGAAGGGGTTTGAAAACCGGAACTGACGGGCGTCAGTACATCAGGTATTCGCGGCGCAGGGGAAGGAAAGCCTGGGTGTCCGGTTCCCACGACTGCTCGATGTCGAGAAGCGAGAGATTGGCCCCGAGCAAATGTCCACGCAATTCGGGATTGCCGTACAACAGGTCGACCGCAGGGATGTCGGTTATGAATTCATAAGGTTTGTCGCGCCAGGCAAACCGATCCGGGAAATCCTGCGAGATGGCGCGCAGGACAGCGATGCCCGTAATAAGGGGTTTGAAACGTTCCCTGTGCGTCACCTGTAAAAACACGCCCGCGCACAACTCGCCCTGGTGTTTCTGAAATCCCGGTTTGAAAAATTGCGGACGAAACTGCACGCCTGGCAGGTTTTTGCGGTTCAGCCGTTCCGCCAGACGGTAAGCATCGAGTCCCGGTGCGCCGCATTGCTCGAAGGGCAGGGTGGTGCCGCGGCCTTCCGACAACTGCGTCGCTTCCAGCAGGCACATGCCCGGATACACGGTTGCGGTGGATACAGTCGGCATGTTGGGGGACGGCGCCACCCACGGGAGCCCCGTTTCGTCGTACCACATGTCCCGCTGCCAGCCTTCCATGTGCACCACGCCGAGATCGCATCCGATTTCGAAGTGTTCGTTGAACAGGCACGCCAGTTCTCCCGCCGTCATGCCGTGCCGGTTCAGGATGGGGTATTGCCCGACGAAGGATTGGAAACCCTCGCTCACGCAGTTGCCTTCCACCTGGTGCCCGTTGATGGGATTCGGCCGGTCGCACACCACCATGCGCACGCCTGCCTCCCGGCAGGCTTCCATACAGAACGCCATGGTGTAAACAAACGTGTAATAACGCGAGCCGATGTCCTGAATGTCGAACACCACGGTGTCGAGGTCGGCAAACAATTCGGGAGAAGGGCGGAGCGATTCTTCGTCGTGTCCATACAGGCTGTGGATGGAGAGGCCGGTGCCGGGGTCGACCGAAGAGTCCACCGATTCCATGTCCTGCGCCACACCGTAGAGGCCGTGCTCCGGAGCCAGCAGTTTCACCAGCTCGATTTCATCATGTTCCTGGAAATGAATCCAGCCGTAGCGGCCGTCGGCGGCGACGGAGGTGTGGTTGGCCACCAGCCCCACGCGCCTGCCTTTCAGGATATGGGCCGGGTCGGCCAGCAAACGGTCCAACCCGGTCTTGACATGAGTCATGGTGTGCCCGCTTTCGCTCAATCCCTATTTGGATGAGGGAAACTTGTATCCCTTGGGTATTACGATGATATTGGATTCCTTGTCCACATGAAACCGTTTTTCGTCTTCGGCGGGATCGTAGCCGATCACCGTGCCTGGAGGCACATACACGTCCTTGTCGATGATGGCCATGTTGATCTTGCAGTCGGGGCCGATGTGCACGCGGTCCATGAGGATGGAGTTGATGACCGCCGCACTGCCTTCCACCATCACGCTCCGGCCCAAGACGCTGTCCTGCACGATGCCGCCGCTGATGATGCTTCCCTCCGACACCAGGCTGTTCACCGCCTGCCCGCGCCGCCCTTCGACGTTGAATACGAACTTGGCCGGCGGCAGGCCGAAGGAATTGGTCTTGATCGGCCACTTGCGGTTGTACAGATTGAAAATCGGCTTCACGTTGCGCAGGTCCATGTTGGCTTCCCAGTAACTGCCGATGGTGCCGACGTCGCGCCAGTAGCCGATTTCTTCTTCCGTGATGTCCGGTACGCGGTTGGTGGCGAAGTCGTAGGCGTACACGGCGTGGTTTCCATAAACCGAAGGCAGGATGTCCTTGCCGAAATCGTGCGAGGACTCCGCCTTGTCCGCGTCGGAGAACAGCACTTCCGTCAGGAACTTGGCATTGAACAGGTAGTTGCCCATGGAGACGTACGCCAGGTTCGGACGGTCCGGAATGGGCGTCGGGTTTTTGGGTTTTTCCTGGAAACCGATGACCTGCCCCGCCTTGTCCACCTGGATCACGCCGAACTGATGTGCCTGGTCCACCGGAACCGGAATGGCGGAGATGGTGACGTCCGCCTGCTTTTCCGTGTGGTACTGCACCTTCTGTTGAATATCCATGCGGTAGATGTGGTCCGCGCCGAAAATGGCGACGAGATCGTAATCCCGGTCCTGCACCAGGTTGATGTTCTGGTAAATGGCATCCGCCGTGCCCCGGTACCAGCTTTCACCGGTGCGCTTCTGGGCTGGAACGGGCAGGATGAAATGGTCCGGGAGAATCGAACTGAACCGCCATCCTTCCTGCAGGTGCTCGGTGAGCGACTGGCTTTTGAACTGGGTGAGGACGTAGAGGGCGTAGATGCGGGAATTGATGAAATTACTTAGGACGATGTCGATCAGCCGGTACTTGCCGCCGAAAGGGACGGCGGGTTTGGCCCGTTCGGCGGTCAGCGGGTGCAGCCGGCTTCCCTCCCCCCCGGCCATGATCATACCCAGAATTTTCATTGTGTTCGCGCTCCAATTGGTTTTCAGGGAAAGGGGAGGGGGGTGGCCCGGTTGTTCTTATTTTAATGCTTTTGGAATGAATAGCAATCCGCAGGTTTGGGAATTCAACTTGATTTATGGTTGGACGGTTGTATAAAATTGCGCCATGACACTCAAAAGCTGGATCAGTGCAGGCTTAATCTTTTTGGTGTGTTGCGCGGCCACGCCCACTTTGGCGTCCCCGCACGACCATGCCATGGAAAACTCCCCGTTTGTCCAAAAGCAAGGAGCCCATGCCCTGCACTGCGCACTCATGGGACACGATATTCAAAAGCCCTGTCCACACTACCAGAAGCGGGGATTGGGAAATTTGGAATTCAAACTGCCCTGTCATGACAACCCCGCATCGGCAACCGGCTCCGCTCCGGCTCCGGGTGTCTATCTGCCTGCGGCCTCTTTCAGCGCCTGTGCGAATGAGCCTGTCGTGACGCTGGTGCTGTCGCAATCCGGCTTCGACTTCTATCTCCCCTCCATTCCGGAACCGCCTCCCCGGTTCCTCTAAACCCTTCGTTTTTTAAGAAAGCCAGTCCGGCAGGAAAGGGGCCGCATTCCCAACCCGTTTGGTTGGGCGCATCAGGCTTTTCTTGATCAGGCGAAGCAACTCCATCGACGACATCCTTAATTTTGAATTGCTCGAAGTCCCCCGGGTTCCAGCCCGTCGAGGGGCCGTTCCCCTGTGGAGCGGAGTGGAAACCCTTTTGATGGGTTTTTAAGTTGACCCAAAGGTGTTTGGAGGTTTCTTCATGTGGCGCCAGTTTAAAAGACATCTGTATTTCGGAATTTTTCTTGGGGCCGTGCTGTCCGTTTTGGCGGGTACGGAGGGGCAGGCGGAACTCGCCTTTGCCGCGGACAAACCGGGGACTTCCGGTGGCATTATCGAATGGGAACCGAACCCGAAAGCCATCGGCCAGGGCAACAGCGGACAATTGAGCATCAGCGCATCGGAAGCCATCAAGCTCCTTTACGCCGGGAAAGACAAAGGCAAGACCCACATCCTCTATTCGCATTCGCACAACATGGGCGACTCGTTTTCTCCCGGCCGCGCCGTGCATCCTGAAAATGAAAAAGTGAGTTCTCACGGCGAGAACGGACCGCAGTTGGAAACCGGGCCGGGTATTGAAATCTACGCCACCTGGGACGGCAACGGGGACGTGCGCTTCGCCCGGTCCATGGACTTCGGCAGAAATTTTACTGAACCGGTGCGAGTGAACGACGATGAAGGCGAATCCTTCCAGTCGTTTTTCGATACGGAAGTGGGACCCGACGGCGCCGTGCACGTGGCCTGGCTGGACGGGCGCGACAAGAGCACCAACAAGCCGGGCACCTTTTCGCTGTTCACCGCTTCATCCAAAGACCGCGGCACCACGTTCAGCAGGAACGTCAAGATCGCGGGCGACATCTGCCCCTGTTGCCGCCCGGCCATTGCCTTCGGCCCGTCGGGTGAAGTGTTCATGGCCTGGCGCCATGTGGATGAAGGCCACGAGCGGGTGGTGGTGGTCGCTTCCTCCAGGGACGGCGGCAAGACGTGGAGCGATCCGGTACGCGTGACGAAAACAGGCTGGGTCATTGACGGGTGCCCGCATGCGGGGCCGACCCTGCGTTTCATCAACGGCAAACTTTACGTCGCCTGGTACACCGCCATCGACCGCCGCGCTGCGGTGAGGCTTGCAGTGTCGGACGACCTCGGCCGCTCGTTCAAATGGGTAAAGGAAATCCAGGGCGAGGTGCTCGACCCGACGCATCCATACATCGCGGAGTCCAAGGACACGGCGTACGTCATTTTTCAGGGACGCGACCCGAAGCTGGAAGGCGGCTGGGCGCCGGCCAAAGCATGGGTGGTCAGGGCATCGGGCGACGGCGCTCTCACCGCACCGCAGGCGCTGCCCACGAAAGGCAACGGCGTGGCGTACCCGTATCTGTTCATCGGCAACGGCGGACGGGTGTATGCCACGTGGACCGAATTCGGCGAACAGGGGCCGGAGGTCATTCTGTGCCGCGGCCGCCTTCAACCTTTGTCTTGAGGGAGAGAACCGATCATGCACGCTGAAGTAAGACCTCTCATGGACAACGTGAACTGGCCGCGCGCCGTGGTGTGTTCGCTGGCGTTCCACCTGGTGGTGATCTCCGCCCTGCCGTTGATCCAAAGTGACAAGGTGATTCCCGAACCGGAAACCAAAAAAGTGCGGATGACGATTGCGGAGAAGAAACCCGTTCCGGTTCCTCCCAAGAAAAAAGCCGGACCCAAACCCAAGGCATTCCAGCCGCAGGACATGAAGCAGGCCCCCATTCCGGTGAAGATGCAGATGAACCCCGTTCAGCCGATGGCCGTGCCGCCTCAACCGACAGTATCCGCCAAAGTGCAGCCGGTGTCCGCAAAGGCCGTGCATCAAACGCCGATGCTGAAACCGAAGGTGCAACCGCAGGTTTTGAGTCAGCCTGTTGCCACGCGGAAGGCGATGCTCATGGACCGCACCACGCGGCAACGGAAAACGGGACAGGTCATCCATCCGGTGCATCTTGAAACTCCGGTAACGGATTCCAAACCGTCTGCGCAGACCGCCGTCATGCAGACGCCCGTGGCGACCCACGTCAAGACGGCGAAGGTTCAGCCGGTCACGCCGCAACCCCTTTTTGCCTCCAATGAAAATCCCGCGCCGGTCACCGGAGCACAGCCGGTGTCTCATTTTGAAAAGTTTTCGACGGCGTCGGTGTCGCCATCGTTCACCCAGCCGGTGCCGCTGGAAAACTGGGGCGATGGGGGCCTGTCCGAGGAGGAGCGGCGGCGGATTCTGGGACTGTTCGCCCGCGGCATCCAGCAACGGATCGCCGGTCACCAGGTGTATCCGGATGTCGCCCGCCAGCGCGGGGTTGAGGGCCGCACCGTGGTGGCGTTCAAACTGGCGCGTAACGGCAACCTTGTGCACGTAACCGTGGCGCAGTCGTCCGGCTTTGACGTGCTCGATGAGGCCGCGATGAAGGCCATCCGCGACGGCAGTCCCTACGCGGCCATTCCGGCCAAACTGGGGAACGATTCGTTGTCCTTCCAGTTGCCGGTTTCGTTTTTCATCGAGTGACGGCATGAAAAAGAAATTTTTGTGTAAAACAGGAGCGACACCATGACAATGTTTCAATCGGCGATGGACCTGATAACCAAGGGTGGGATCATCATGGTCCCGATCCTGCTTTGCTCGGTGATCGCGGTCGCCATCATCATCGAACGGCTGGTGTACTTCAATAAACGTAAAGAAAACCCGGAAGCACTGTACAAATCGGTGCAGGAAGCACTCCGCAAAAAGAACACGGCAAAAGCGCTGGAGCTGTGCCGCCGATCCCACGGACCGGTGGCGCGGGTGCTGGAAGCGGGCGTGCACAACCACAACGCGCCCAAGTGGCAGTTGGAGGAAACGCTGTCCATGGTGGGGCAGGAAGAAATGGAAAGCATGGAGCGCAACATCAAGGGGCTGGAAGTCATCGCCGCCATCTCACCGCTCATGGGCCTGCTGGGCACCGTCATCGGCATGGTGCAGGCGTTCAACCAGGTGGCGGAATACAAGGGGCAGGTGAACCCCAGCCTGCTCGCCGGGGGCATCTGGGAAGCGCTGTTGACCACCGCCGCAGGGTTGGCCGTTGCCATTCCGGTGCTGGTCATGATGCATTTCTTCGACAAGCGCATTGAGCGGCTGGGCTTCGCCATGGAACGCTTCGCGCATTACTTCGTCCATTCCGTGGAGCAGAACCGCAACGCCGCCGCCTCGTCCAAAACCCTGGTCGCGTCATGAAGATCCGCCGTCATAAAAAGCGGTCGCGCGTCGATCTCGCCCCGCTCATCGACGTGGTGTTTCTCCTTTTGATATTTTTCATGCTCACCTTCGCTGTGCAGGGGCAGGGACTCGACATGCTGTTGCCGAAGGAATCGCAGGCGGCCACGGAGAATCCCGAAAAACCCGTCGTTATCGCCATCAAGCAGGATGGATCGATCACGTTGAACGGAAAGCCTCTTTCTTCTGATGCGTTGTTGAACAAACTCACTCAGGCTTTGCAAACCCGCCAGGACAAACAGGTGGTCATCGAATCGAGCGAGGACGCCCGCTACGAGGTGTTCGTCAATGTGCTGGACATCACCCGGCAGGCGGGGGTGACCGATTACTCGATTGTGATGTGAGAACGAATTCATGATCCGCATCCGCAAAACCAAAGACACGTCCTTCGGGCTCGATATGGCGCCGATGATCAACGTCGTGTTTCTCCTGTTGATCTTTTTCATGCTGACCTCCACTGCCATGAAGCACGGGCAGAAAGTGGACCTGCCGGAGTCGCAGTCGGCGGAAAAAATCAAACAGGACACGGTGCAGGTGAAGGTGTATCCGGATGGGGGCATCGAGGTGAACGGCCAGGCCAACGATCTGGCCGGGCTTCCGGCCGTGTTTGCTCAACTGGCGGTGGATAAAAAAGAGCCGGTGCTGGAGATTCAGGCCGACCGCAAGGCGTCGTTCAAGATCTGCGGTGATGTGATTCGTCTGGCCAACGAGGCGGGCATCCGCGAGTTCGTATTTGCCACCGACCAGCCGCAGGCGGGGGCGAAGGTCCACACGCCACTTTAGCGGTTTCCTTTTTTCCCTTCTTAAAAGTTCAGCGAGGCTGGGGCCAGTAGGTCTGCGGCGGCCGGGTGGGGTCGGGCCGCTTCTTGCTGAAGAATTCCTCGAACAGCGCAAACGAGTCGCGCCAGGTGACGTTCAGGTGCGCGATGTGCACGAGGCGGTCGAGGATGTACTGCGCCCGCGCGTCGGCGGTGAGGTAGATGTTGTTGCCAAGCGTCCAGGTCTTGATGACGCCGACCTCCTGAAAATCCTCCGCCTTGTAAAACGGATCGCCCTTGGCCAAGGGTACGCCGGGCTGGGTGACGTCGCCCCTCGGCGAGTTGAAATGCGCACTGCCGCCTTCCCAGAACAGGCCGTACACGTATGTGTCCCACACCGTGGCAAACACGCGCAGCGCCATTCCTTCCTCATCCACCTGCGGCAAACCGGGGGGATCGTCCTGGTTGACGAGGTAGTGGATGGTGAAGCCGATGTTGTCCAGGAAACTGCCGGGGTGAAGGATCTTGCTGTGGTGGTAGGTGTAGCCTGTGCCGAAGCCGTAGCTCAGGTTGTTCCACACGCCGGGGCCGCTGTTTTTCTGTCCCCCCAGGTGGACCCAGTAGACCTGCGCGTCCACCATGAAGCCGCCCGCCTTCAACTGCGTGTAGTTGCCCGCCGCAAATTTTTCACGTTTTGTCTGCGTCTCCCGTTCCTCCCAGCTCAGCCATGTGTCCTGCAAAATGTGTTGCGTGTCGCCGCGGATCTGGAATCCCTGCTCGATCGGCTCGATGTAACGCAGGTTGTCGTTGAAGAAGGCGTCGTGCAGGGGATGGTTCCGGTCGATGGTACCGGCGGTGAACTGCCAGCCCGGCGCGAATCCCCAGTGCAGGGAAATGATGGGGTCGACCCCCGAGACGCGGTCGTCCTCCCCAAAGGGAAAATCCAAAAACGCGCCGACGTCCACCGCCACGGCAGGCGCGATGGCGTAGCGGAAATAGGTCTTGGTCTGGTTGCCGATCAGGGTGAAACCTTCGTTGATGGCGTCGATGTTCGTGTGTTCCTGGTTGTACACGAAGGTCTTGTTCTCCACCACGAAGTGGAGAGGGGAGTCGGCCCACGCCGGACGCGGCATCGCCAGCAACAAGCATGCGGCCAGCCAAAAAGCCGGAAACTGGAAGGCAGCTCTCAGAAACAATCGAATGAAATTGGGTTTAGACATCAAGACGGTCAGGGGCTCGTAAGCGCCACAGGGGGTGGCGTGGTCCGTAAAGAGCCGTACCTTACCATAAATGCAGGCCTGAACGAGGGTAAAGATGCCGCAGGAAACCCGGCCCGGAGCCCGGCAATCCCTGTCCTCTCCAGCGCGGTGAGTGGTGTCCGTCACTCACCGGTAACTTGTAAGTAATTGATTTTTAAAATTATATTTTATTAGCCGTCAGATGTCAACCGGAATTGGAGAATCCCCCGGTGGATTCCCTCGAATATAACCATCCATAACGGGCAAAAAAAATCCCCGGCCCCAAACGGGACCGGGGATTCTATTCAAAAAGGAGGGGGGGCTTACATCATGCCGCCCATACCTCCCATACCGCCCATGCCACCCATGCCCGGTGCGCCGTGCGCATGGCCATGGTCGTCCTTCTCTTCCGGCAGGTCGGTGATCATCGCTTCCGTGGTCAGCAACAGTGCGGAGATGCTGGCCGCGTTCTGCAACGCGGTGCGGGTGACCTTTGCCGGGTCGATGATGCCTTCCTTCAGCATGTCGACGTACTCGCCGGTGCGGGCGTCGAAACCGTTGGCGCCTTTCAGGCTTTTCACCTTCTCGACGATGACGGTGCCTTCTTCACCGGCGTTGGCCGCGATCTGCCGGACCGGCTCTTCCAGAGCACGGCGGATGATTTTCACGCCCAGTTTGTAGTCGTGAGTGCCATCCAGCTTGTCGAGGGAATTGAGGCAGCGCAGATACGCCACGCCGCCGCCGGGCACGATGCCTTCCTCGACCGCCGCACGGGTTGCATGCAGGGCATCCTCAACGCGGGCTTTCTTTTCCTTCATCTCGGTCTCGGTGGCCGCACCGACTTTGATGATGGCGACGCCGCCGACCAGCTTCGCGAGGCGTTCCTGTAGTTTCTCGCGGTCGTAGTCGGAGGTGGTCTCATCAATCTGGGCGCGGATCTGTTTGACCCGGGACTGGATTTCAGAAGGCTTGCCCTTGCCGTCGACGATCACCGTGTTGTCCTTGTCGATGGTCACGCGCTTGGCGCGGCCCAGGTCGTCCAGGGTGATGTTTTCCAGTTTCACACCGATGTCCTCGGTGATCACCTGGCCGCCGGTCAGGATGGCGATGTCGTTCAGCATGTCCTTCCGGCGGTCGCCGAAGCCCGGAGCCTTGACGGCGCAGACGTTCAGGGTGCCGCGCAGTTTGTTGACCACGAGGGTCGCCAGCGCTTCGCCTTCCACTTCCTCCGCCACGATGAGCAGGGGTTTGCCGCCCTTGGCCACTTTTTCCAGAACCGGCAGGAGGTCTTTCATGCTGGAGATTTTCTTCTCGTGCAGGAGCAGGTAGCAGTCTTCCAGCACCGCTTCCATGCGCTCCGCGTCGGTGACGAAGTAGGGCGACAGGTAACCGCGGTCGAACTGCATGCCTTCCACGATTTCGAGAGCGGTCTCCATGCTCTTCGCCTCTTCGACGGTGATGACGCCGTCTTTGCCCACTTTGTCCATGGCTTCGGAGATGATCTCGCCGATGGCGGTGTCGTGGTTGGCGGAGATGGTGCCGACCTGGGCGATTTCCTTCTTGTCCTTGGTCGGTTTGGAGAGCTTCTGGATGGCCGGGATCACCGCGGCGACGGCATCCTCGATGCCCTTCTTGATTTCCATCGGGTTGGCGCCGGCGGTGACGTTCTTCATGCCTTCGCGGAAAATGGCCTGCGCCAGTACGGTCGCCGTCGTGGTGCCGTCACCGGCGTTGTCGCTGGTTTTGCTCGCGACTTCGTTGACCATCTGCGCGCCCATGTTCTCGAACGGGTTCTTCAGTTCGATTTCCTTGGCGACGGTCACGCCGTCCTTGGTGATCAACGGAGAGCCGAATTTCTTGTCGATGACCACATTGCGGCCCTTGGGGCCCAAGGTCAGTTTGACGGTGTCGGCGAGCTGGTTGACGCCGGACAGAATCTTGTGTCGTGCTTCCTCGTCATATACGATTTGTTTTGCCATTGTATATCGTTCTCCTCAAATAGGGGGTTCGTGGGGTTATTTGCTGTCGATCACGCCCAGGATGTCGTCTTCCCGCATCAGCAGGAAATCTTCGGCGTCGATCTTCACCTCGGTGCCGCCGTACTTGCTGTACAGCACCTTGTCGCCGACTTTCACATCCGGTTTCACGCGTTTTCCGTCTTCACCGATCCGGCCCGGGCCGACGGCCTTCACTCGGCCTTCCGTGGGCGCATCCTTGGCGGAATCGGGAATGATGATCCCCCCTTTTCGGACTTCTTTCTCCCGAATGGGTTGCACCAGAATACGGTCTTGCAATGGACGAATGTTCATAGAACTGTGCTCCTTCCCAAAAAATGATAAACTTGGAATCCAGTAAACTGGATTGGTGATGGTGGGCGTCCTCGTGCAACGCCGCTTTGATCCATAACTTTTTATAAAATAACCGGTTACGGGTTCGGATCTGAGTCAAGTAAGCAAGGGTTAGCACTCTGTGAGGCAGAGTGCCAGAAACGTTGGTCTTATATAATACGCCTTTCTGCAAAGGCAAGGTGTCCGGTCAAAAAAATCAAAAAAATGTTGCGAGTCTTCTAAATGTCAAAAAAACAATCATCTAAAGAGCTGGAAGTGTTCACCAATCCCAATCCGGACCGGGATTACGAGATCAACATGGAGTGCCCGGAGTTCACCTGCCTGTGCCCGAAAACGGGTCAGCCGGATTTCGCCACCATCGACATCACCTACATCCCGGACAAGCTGTGCATCGAGCTCAAGTCGCTCAAGCTTTACCTGTGGTCGTACCGCGACGAGGGAGCGTTCCACGAAAAGGTGATCAACGAAATCCTCGACGACCTGGTGAAGGCCTGCCGCCCCCGCTACATGCAGGTGGTGGGCGAGTTCAACGTGCGCGGCGGCATCTACACCACCGTGTCGGCGGAGCACTACGGCAAAAGCGGAACGAAACGGAAATCGAAAACCAAACGTCCGTCGTCATGATCTGGCGGAGGAGAATTCTATTTTAACTGGATGAGATTCTATGTGGATCAGGGAAGGGGAGTGCCATTCATGCGGCGAGTGCTGCCAGACGGTGAACGTGACTGTGGTGCGGGACGTTACCCTGCGCCAGCACGGCACGGTTGAAGAGTTGGAACGCTATCTAAAATACCGGGGCATTCAACTGGTGGGCGAAGACGTGGACAACAATTGCCTGTTCTACGCCATTCCCATTGCCTGCGACCAACTGACCGAAGACAACCGTTGCCGGGTGCACGGCACGCCGGACAAGCCGCTTCTTTGCATGAAGTATCCGACGGAGCCGGACGGCATCGAACAATGCGGCTACACGTTCCGCCGGGCGACGGTGCTGGACCGGGTGGGTTCATGACGGAACGGTTCGTCGAAAACGAAGACGGAACGGTGACGGACACCGCCACCGGCCTTGTGTGGCAACAGAGTTACCACTACGCTGAGACGGGAAACTACTGCTCGTGGTATGAAGCGAACGAGTACATCGAGCACCTCAACCGCGTTCAACTGGGGGGGCATGCCGACTGGCGTCTGCCGGACCGGCTGGAACTGCAGAGCTTGTACGAGATCGCCCACACGTTCGAGTCGCGTGGACGCACGTACACCCTGCACATCGACCCGGTGTTCGAGTTCGGTTACGGCAGTTGTTTCTGGACGTGGCGTTCGCGCCTGTCGGGAGCGCTGGGATTCGAGTTCGATGCGGGCAACATGCACTGGTACCCGAAAGCCAGTTTTTCCGGCACCGTGCGTGCGGTGCGCGGCAACTTGAATCCTTTTCTCCTCATACAACATCATGAAACGAACGCGCACACCGCGTAGCGGGCGCGCCGAGCCGGGCGGCAAACCCACTCCCCAGCAGATCGCGCGCGAAAAACAGAAGGCGAAGGATCTGCGCCAGTCCACGTGGTGGCGAGTGCAGGTCGATCGCGGTGTGTGCCATTTTTGTGGCGAAACGTTCGACCGGAAGGACTTGACGATGGATCACCTGGTTCCGCTGGCGCGTGGCGGCAAGAGCACCAAGGGCAACGTGGTGGTGGCGTGCAAGTCATGCAACAACGAAAAGAAGTATTACACCCCGGCGGAGATGATTTTAAAAAACAAGCTGGGCGGGGACGTTCAATTCTGACGAGAAAGGAATGCAGTCGGTATGGGAGAAGATAAAATGCTGAAGATCATGGGCTGGGGCACCCTGGTGGTCATCGTCCTTGGCATCGTGCTGTTTTTGTTCAAGACCTGAGCCCCCCGGACAGCAACGTTCCGGGTTCCACCGTTTTCGCATGCAAAAGCTTCAGGTGGGGATGTCCATGCTTTTGGGCGGGGCCTGGATGGTCGGGTTGTCCTTCGCCATGAGGGCTTCGTACCGCGGGTCCACGCTTTCCTTCTTTTCCGCCTCACGCTTGCAGATGCGCGATTCGCACACCAGCACGATGTGGTAACCCAGCTTTGACTGGATGGGTTCGGCGATCACGAACTTCTCGCATTTCAGGATGGCGTCCCTGAGATCCGGAGTCATGATGTCCTCCGACACGTCCATGTTGGGATAAACCCAGTCCAGGTCGCCCCCTATGCGGCGGGTGCGGCAGGTGCTGTATTTTTTGGCGAATTTGGCAAAAAACTTTTCCACCTTGTCCCGGTCGATGAATTCCTTGTCCGGGTCGTTGCTTGGTTCGTTCTCGAGTTCTTTCTGGAAACCGATGATCGTCTGCCGGATCAGGTCCGCCGCTTCCCTGGTCGAAACCAGGATATGGCGCGTGCGCTGTTCCAGCGGTTTGCTGGTCTGGATTTTTGCCTTCTTCGGCTTGAACACCTTGCGCGGCGGTTTCACCGGAGGCTTTTTGGGTTTATCTCCCTCGGCCTTTTCCGGAACCTTGGGTTCCTTCGCGGTCAGGTCCCGTTGGTATATGGTCTGTTCCGGTTCTTGGGGTTGTTCGGTATCCGACATTTCAACACCTCAATCCAGTTTTCTGTTTTTCCAAAAATCGATGTTTCATTTTATCGCAACCCGGTCCGCCTAAGATACCTTTTTTGAAGATCCGTACCACACCGACTCCAGGTAATTCAGGACCGCGCCCTCGGCGTTGCTCCCGATCACTTCATGAGCGGCCTGTTTGACCTCTGGCAGGGCGTTGGCGACGGCGATGGATTTCCCGGCGATCTTGAACATCTCCAGATCGTTCAGGTAATCGCCGAACACCACCACGCGGTTCATGGGGATATCCAGTTGCTCGGCCAGCTGGTCGAGCATGCTCCCCTTGTTGGCCCCCTTGTGAAACGCCTGTAACCAGTAATAACCGGGATGCGCGATGTCCTCGGCGAAGTACAGGTTGAGTTCGCGCGGGAATTTCTGCTTCAGCGTGTCGTGCACGGGTTGCAGGGCATCTGGTGTGTCGATCAGCAGGAATCCGGCGATGGCCTCGTTTTCCAGGAATTCGTACTGTTCCACCCGGTGCAGGCGTCCGTCGCCTTCCAGGCTTTTCAGGTATTCCCGGGAGCCGTGGTTGGTGGCGTTCCGGTAGTACAACCGGTTCTGGCCGCCATATGCGTACACGAAGGGGTCGTCGCTCAGGTGATCGACCATTTCAATCATGGAATGAACGACATGATGTGGAATGAAGTCGCACAACTCCAGGTTGCGCCCTGAATGAAAATCCGTGAGGTACACGCCGTTGAACAAAATGACCGGAATTTCCAAATTCACCTCGCTCAGGATGGGGTGGGTCGACTCGTAACTGCGCGCGGTGGCGATGGTGAACATGAGACCGTCGTCAATCAGACGGTTGAGCCGGTCCGCGGACTCGGCGGAAAACTCACTGTGTGGATCCAGAAGGGTGCCGTCCAGATCGGATACGTACAAACAGTTTTTGGGATCTTTAAACATCGTTTTAGAATAAGGTGTAAGGAATCGGAAAAGCCGGGGACGAAAGCCTGAGACCTGATTTTGAAGCGAACCCCTTATATAGGAGAAGCCCGCATGTATCCGCAACCGGCGCCTGCCAGGAAAGAATCTTCCAAGGTTGCAATCAAATTACCAACCTTACAGCACGGGATCAAGATATTTGCATGCCTTTGTTTTATCTTCATTGGGAGCCCTGCCGCGTGGGCGTTCGATTATGCGGACTGGGACGCGCTTCTGAAAAAACACGTGCGGCCGACCACGCTGGACGGCGTGCGCCTGAACGCTCTTCCTTATAAGGCACTCAAAAACGACCCTGTCTTCAGCAAGGTGGTTCGGCAGTTCGAGGCGGCTTCCCCCGACGAGTTCAAAACGCGCGAAGAAAAACTGGCGTTCTGGATCAACGCCTACAACGTGTTTGCGGTGAAGATGGTTCTCGACCACTATCCCGTGGACAGCATCAAGGATGCGGGCGGGCTGTTCGGTTCAGTCTGGAAAAAACAGGTGGGCACTATCGGCGGCAAACCGATCACGCTGGATGAAATCGAGCACGGCATTCTGCGCAAGATGGGAGAGCCGAGCATTCACATGGCCATCGTCTGCGCGTCGGTCAGTTGCCCCGATATCCGCAAAGAGGCCTACTGGCCGGATCGCCTGGAAGCGCAGTTGACGGCACAGGCGGAGCACTTTCTCATGAATCCGGGCAAGGGCCTGCGTGTCGACAAGGAGCGCAAAACGGTTTTTCTGTCGTCGATTTTTGACTGGTTTCGGGAAGACTTTGAGCCAAAGGGTGGCGTGCGGGAGTATCTTGCACCGTACGCTCCGGAACGCAACCGCGCCGCGTTGAAAGATCCCGGCTACGGCATCGAGTTCATGGACTACAACTGGGATTTGAACGCGCTATAAAAGGAAGGAGGGGCGGGAGGAAACCCTCACTCCTGACCAAGGGTTTCCTCCCCGCCTGGGCTTTGCTTCCTGCCTGGTCAATCCGCGTGTTTGCGGAGAAACGTCGGGATGTCGTAATTAGACTCGTTGGCCACCGAGTCCGGCGACTCCTTGCGGATGGAGGCGGCCAGTTGCCTCAGCCCGCTTTTGCGGAACAGGGGTGGTTTGGGCGCGCTGGGTTGCGGATCGCCGCCCACCACCTTTTTGTATGCGATGGCACTCTCGTGAGGCGCTGCCACCGACCATTCCTCCTCCACCGGCTCTTCTTCCTGCATTTCGGATTTTTCGAATCCCGTGGCGATCACCGTGACGCGCATCTCGCCCTGCAGGTGCTTGTCGATCACCGCTCCGAAGATTATATGCGCGTCCTCGTGCGCGTTCTTCTGGATGAGCGATGCGGCTTCCGTGACTTCGTGCAGTGTCAGGTCGTCGCCGCCGGTGATGTTGATGAGCACCCCTTTGGCGCCGTCCACCGTGGCTTCGTCGAGGAGCGGACTGGAGATGGCTTTTTCCGCCGCTTCCACCGCGCGATTCTCGCCGGTGGCTGTGCCGCCGCCCATGAGTGCCTTGCCCATGCCGGACATGATGGTCTTCACGTCATTGAAGTCGAGGTTGATCAGCCCCGGGATGACGATCAAATCCGAAATGCTGCTCACGGCCTGGCGCAGAACGTCATCGACGTGGCTGAACGCGTTGGTGAGCGGAGTGTCTTTCGAGATGAAGCTCAACAGGCGCTGATTGGGAATAACAATCAACGTATCCACCGAGTCCTTCAACGCCTGCAGCCCTTCCTCGGCCTGCCGCTCGCGCTTCCTTCCTTCAAACACGAACGGTTTGGTGACAATGCCTACGGTCAGTGCGCCTAGTTCGCGAGCGATGTTGGCCACGGTCGGCGCGCCGCCGGTACCGGTGCCTCCGCCCATGCCGGCAGTGATGAACACCATGTCGGCGCCTTCCAGCATGGCGCGGATCTGGTTTTTATTTTCTTCCACCGCGAGGCGGCCCATCTCCGGGTTGGAACCCGCGCCCAGGCCCTTGGTCACCTCCGCGCCCACCTGCACCTTGTTCATGCACGGGGACGATTCCAGTGCCTGCACGTCCGTGTTGACAATGATGAATTCCACACCCTGGATGTGCGAGCGCACCATGGCGTTGACGGCGTTTGATCCGCCTCCGCCGACCCCAACCACCTTGATGCAGGCGGAGTACTCGTTGTCCTGCTCAAATTCAATCAAGCCCATTTGTTCCTCCTTGTTCATTAAAAGAACTCTTCCATCCAGCCTTTCATTCGGCTGAAAATTTTGTCGAACAGATTCCTTCCCTGGAGTTCCGTGTACTTTCCCGCCTTGTAGCAACGGTCTCCGTAAATGATCAATCCCGTGCACGTGGCGTACACCGGATTGTTGACGACGTCGATCAATCCCCCGAGACCCATCGGCGTGCCGATGCGCACCGGCGCCTGGAACACCTCCTCCGCCAGTTCCGCCATGCCCGGCATGGACGCCGAGCCGCCGGTGATGACAATGCCCGACGAGATGTGTTCCTCGAATCCCGACGTCTGGATTTCGTGGTTGAGCATTTCAAACATCTCACGCACGCGCGCTTCGATGATCTCGCTCAGGATCTGACCCGAGACCTTCATCGCCGGGCGGCCGCCGACGCTGGACACTTCGATACCCTCGTCCTCGGCGAGAAGCGCCGAGTAGGCGCACCCGTAGGCGTGTTTGATCTTTTCCGCTTCCGCGTTCGGCGTGCGAAGGCCGATGGCGATGTCGTTGGTCACCTGCGCCCCGGCGATGGCCAGCACGGAAGTGTGTTTTATCGCGCCCTCGTAGAAGATGGCGAGATCGGAGGTGCCGCCGCCGATGTCGATGAGCGCCACGCCCAGTTCTTTCTCGTCGCTGGAGAGCACCGACTCGCTGGATGCGAGTTGCTGGAGTACGATGTCCTGCACGCCGAGCCCGGCCTTGTTCACGCACTTGACGATGTTCTGTGCGGAGGTGACGGCGGCGGTGACGATATGCACCTTCGCCTCCAGCCGAACGCCCGCCATGCCGAGCGGTGTCTTGATGCCGTCCTGGTTGTCGACGATGAACTCCTGCGGCAGAACGTGGATCACTTCGCGGTCCAGCGGGATGGCGATGGCCTTCGCCGCATCGATCACGCGGTCCACATCCTGCTGGTTGATCTCCTTGTTCTTGACGGCGATGATGCCGTGGCTGTTCATGCTCTTGATATGGCCGCCGGCGATGCCGACGAACACGGACTCGATCTCCGTGCCCGCCATCAGTTCGGCTTCCTCCACCGCGCTTCGAATGGATTCCACGGTGCCGTCTATGTTCACCACCACGCCCTTGCGCAGACCACGCGATGGCGACTGGCCGAGCCCGATGATTTCGATTTCACCCTGCGGGCTGACCTCGGCGATGATACAGCAGATCTTGGTGGTGCCGATGTCGAGGCCCACAACGTAATTTTTCTTTTTGGACATGTGCGGGTTTCCCTCCTGTTAGGACTTCTTGATCGATGTGTCCGTGCCGCTCTCCCACGGTTCGTCGCGGACCACCACGCGGCCCGCAAACGACAGGTCAATGAAGCGGGCCTTGCCGATGTCGGACTGCAATGCTTCCAGAACCACTTTGAAATTGTCGAACCCCTCCACCAGACGGTCCACGGCCATGCGCAAAGATACCTGTCCGGACTTCGAGGTGAAGATGAGATGATGCGGCTGTGTGAAACGCACGGCATGAAACGGTTGTTCACGGAAAGCCCCCAGTTGATTGAGTGCGTTCATCGCCTTGAGGCCCGGCACCACCCAGTCGATGTGTACCGGTTTGCCCAGTTCCACTTCACCGAGCGTCCCCGCCTGGATGAGCGGCAGGTCACTGTACACGCCTGAGTCGGGTGCGATCAGCACACCGTACGGGTCCATCAAATAGGTCTGTTCCAATTCCAAACGTGCGTAGGGCGTGCGTTCCTGAACATGAATATGCAGGCTCTGCGGCAGTTTGCGGATCGCCGACACGTCCTGCACCCAGTGGTTGAGGCGGATCGGTTTGAGCACGCCATCGATGTCGGCGTGAAAAATGTTTTCGCCGAACACCGGTTGCGCCGCCATATACAGGTGTTCCGCGTCCACCGTCTTGTTGCCGTGGAAAGTGATGCGGCTGATGCGGAACTGCGGCGCCGTTGTGAAAAACTGGTACGCGTGGAACAGGCCGTACATCAACACAACCGCGAGCAATCCTCTGGCGCCCCAGTCGAGGCCGAGTCGCAGTACCTTCCGCGCATTCACCTCACGCTTGGGGCCGGTGCGGTAACGCACGGCTTTTTTCTTCTGCCGTTTCGACCTCTGCGTGTGTGCGCGCTTCCAGCCGGAAGAGCGGTTCTGTGGTGATGTGGTGCTGTAATCGACCATTCTGCGTCAGTCCATGTAGTCGCGCGTGGCGCGTTTCAGAATTTCAAGTACGAGATCGTCAAAACTCATTCCGCCTTCCTTCGCCGCCATGGGCAGAAGGCTGGTCGGCGTCATTCCGGGAATCGTGTTCATCTCCAGCACGTACGGCACGCCGTCGTCGTCGAGAATCACATCGACCCGCGGGAAGCCGCGTCCCTTGAGCGCGCGGAACACGGCGATGGCCACCTGCTGGCAGGTTTCACGCTCGATGCCGCTCAACTCCGCCGGGCAGATGTATTCCGTCTTTCCCTTCGTATACTTCGACTCGTAGTCGTAGAACCCCGACTTCGGCCGGATGTGCACGATCGGCATCGGCTTTTCGCCGTGCATACCGATGGCCAGCAGTTTGCCATCGATGTACTGTTCGACCACAACCTCCTCCGTGTAGCGGAACGCCAGCTCCAGCGCTGCGTCGAACTCCTCCGCCTCGCGCACGATGGTGACACCGAGGCTCGAGCCCTGGTCCGACGGCTTCACCACCACCGGCAGGTCGAGATGACGCTGAAACGCGTCGCGCTCTGGTTTCCGCACCACCTGGTAGGCGGCGGTGGGAATGCCGTTCTGCATGAAGACCTCCTTCGAGGTGACCTTGTTGTAGGCCACCGCACTGCCCAGAACGCCGGACCCGGTGTACGGAATCCGCGCGTATTCCAGCAGGCCCTGGATGGTGCCATCCTCGCCGTAGGTGCCGTGCAGGGCGATGAACGCGAGATCGATGCCCGCGTCCTTGACCTGCGTCCACACGTCGTGCGTGACGTCGATCTCCACCGCCGTCAGGCCCAATCGCCGGATTGCCTGCATCACTTCGCGGCCCGTGGTCAGGGAGACTTCCCGTTCTTTTGACAGGCCGCCCATCAGGACGCCGATGGTTTTTCCGTTCAAAGACTGCAAGCGCTACCGGCT
>NZ_HG422173.1:2944224-2949583 GCF_000341545.2 Nitrospina gracilis 3/211 | reverse complement strand
CCCCGAACCGGCCAAAGTTCGGGGCAAAGGAAGGAGGGGTACCTTTGTTTTGCGGACCATATTCGTTTGTTCAGGCGAACGCCCCTTCCTGCGTCCGCGTTTCAATTCAATCCCATTCGCCGGCGAGCACGACCTCGGTTTCGAGATCGATGCCGGTTTTTTCCTTCACCACCTTCTGCACGGTTTCGATGATCTCGCGGATGTCGTGTGCTGTCGCCTCTCCCTGGTTGACGATGAAGTTGGCGTGCTTGATCGACACCGCCGCGCCGCCGATGCTGAATCCTTTCAGCCCCGCTTCCTCGATCAGGCGGCCCGCGGTATCACCTTCCGGGTTCTTGAACACGGAGCCGGAGTTCGGCAGGGTGAGGGGTTGCTTCTGCCGCCTGCGGTCGAGGTGAGCGTCGATGGCTTTCTGGATTTCCAGGTGATCGCCCTTTTTCAGTTTCAATTCGGCTTCGATGACGATGCCGCCCGGCGTGGGGAAAATCGTTTTTCGGTACCGGAACGTCAACTCGTCGCGGCTCAGCGTTTCGACTTCGCCGTCGTCATTGATGCGCGTGACGTTGCGGATGACGTCGCCGATTTCGGTGCCGTCGGCCCCGGCGTTCATCACCACCGCGCCGCCCAGAGATCCCGGAATGCCCACGAGGTCCTCGATGCCGGTCAGCGAGTACTTGGCGAGGTACTTGACGAGATACGACATCTTGGTGCCTGCACCGACACGCACGGAAGCGACTTCTTCGCCGCTGGTGAGGCGCGAGAACACCGGCGTCTGGATGATCTTGAACATTTCCTTGACCGAGAGCACGATGCCTGGGATGCCGCGGTCGGCCACCAGCAGGTTGGTGCCTTCTCCCAGCACGAACACGGGCAGATCGCCGCGGTTCCTCAATATGTTTTTGATGTCTTCGATGTTTTTGGGGACGATGAAGTAGTCGGCCGGCCCCCCACGCAAAGAGACGTGTGCCGGGACATCAGTTCGTTCTGCCGCACTTCTCCCTGAAGGGTATCCAGCCATTTCATGGAACGGGTCATGGCGTTTCTCTTGTAAAATTTTTTGCCGAGGATGGTTTTGGGCACATCGGTGACGGTGGAGAAGTGCACGCTGTGTCCATGGTTCATGTGGGCGTAACGGATGAGTCTGGATTTCCAGGGATCGTTCAGCATGAAGAGGGGTCCTTTCCTGCATCTCCGCCGCGGAGCCGGGCGGGAAGGTTGGCGATCAGTTCGCGTCCGAGTTCCCAGATGTTTCCCGCGCCCAGCGTGAGGAGCACGTCGCCGGGCTGGAGGAGTTGGGTCAAACGGTCCTGGGTGGTTTTACGGTCTGCAATGTATTCCGCGTGCTTGTGGCCGAAGTTCTTGATGCCCTCGACCATGCGTCCGGCAGTCACCCCTGCGACAGGGTCTTCGCCTGCGGCGTAGATATCGTTGACGATCACGCAGTCGGCGTTGTGAAACGACGACCAGAACTCCTGCATGAGCGACCGCGTGCGCGAATAGCGGTGCGGCTGGAACACCACCACCATGCGGCGCTCCGGCCAGACCTCGCGCACCGTGCGCAGGGTGGCCTGGATTTCCACCGGGTGATGGCCGTAGTCGTCCACCACCACCAGCGGTTCGGTGTCGTGGGTGATCTCGAAACGCCTCTGCACGCCGCGGAACTGTTTCAGCGCGTCGGCGATGGTGTCGAACGTGAGGTTGAGTTCCATTGCAACAGCCACCGCCGCCAGCGTGTTCAGCACGTTGTGGCGTCCGGGGGCAACCGAATGCAGGGTGCCCAGCGGTTTGCCGTGGTGGAACACGTCGAACCAGGTGTCGAGTCCCTTGAAGCGGATGTTTCGCGCGGTGTAGTCGGCCTGGCTTGTCAACCCGTAAGTGATGGCGCGTTTCTCCACGTGCGGAATCAGCGACTGAATGTTGACTTCATCGAGGCACAGCACCGCGGTGCCGTAGAACGGAACCTTGTTGATGAAATTCAGAAACGCTTCCTTCATGGTGTCGAGCGTGCCGTAGTACTCCATGTGTTCTTCATCGAGGGTGGTGACCACGACCACCGTCGGCATGAGTTTCAGGAACGAACCGTCGCTTTCGTCCGCTTCCGCGACCAGGAACTCGCTTTGTCCCAGCTGCGCGTGACTGCCCACGCTTTTGAGCTTGCCGCCGATGACCACCGTCGGGTCGAGTCCCCCGCCCGCAAGGAGGGTACCCACCAGCGAAGTGGTGGTGGTTTTGCCGTGTGTGCCGGCGATGGCGATGCCGTACTTCATGCGCATGAGTTCCGCCAGCATCTCCGCCCGGCGGATGACGGGGATGGACTGCTCCCGCGCCGCCTTCACTTCCACGTTGTCCGCTTTCACCGCGCTGGAGGTGACCACCACCTGGCAGTCGGCGACGTTCTCCGCCGCGTGTCCGTAATGGATCGTCGCGCCCGCCTTCTCCAGGTGTTCGGTGACGGCGGAGCGCGTGAGGTCGGAGCCCGTCACGTCGTAACCCTGGTTGATCAGCACTTCAGCAATGCCGCTCATGCCGGCTCCTCCGATACCGATGAAATGAATGCGCCGCGTTTTTCCCAGAAACATGGGGTCGCATGATCCTTCCTGTAAAAAAGGGGCGGTATTAAATCGCCGCACCCATCAATTGACGGCACAGGTCGCGCACGCGGTTCGTCGCGTCGCGTCGTCCCAGCCGGTAACTGTTCTTTGCCCGCTCTTCCAGCCTGTCCGGATTCTGCATCGCGTCGAGGATGGATTGAGCCAGCTTGTGTCCGTTGATGTTGCGGTCGAGGATGACCTCGGCCGCGTCCGCCGCTTCCAGCACACGCGCGTTGTGTTCCTGATGATTGTGCGCCGCGAAAGGAAAGGGGACGAGCACCGAAACCTTGCCCGTCGCCGTCACCTCCGCCAGGGTCGTCGCCCCGGCGCGGCAGATGACAAGCGATGCTTGGCGGTACTGCTCTTCCATGTCGTAAATGAATGCCTCGGCGCGCGCGGTGAAACCCGCCTGCTCGTAGCGTTGCCGCACCAGCGCTTCGTCTTTTTCTCCAGTCTGGTGCACGATGCGGATATCGTCTTTCACGTTTTCGAGATGTTCCAGCGCTTCCAGCATCGCCGCGTTGATCGACTGCGCGCCCTGGCTTCCGCCGAGAATGAGCAGGTGGAAAGGCTGACCCGGCTTCCACGCCACCGGCTCTTCTTCCTTGCAGAATTCTTCGCGGATCATGTTGCCCGTCTCCACCACCTTGTTGGCGGGAAAATAGTCCCGCGACTGCTCGAACGATACCGCGACCTTGCTTGCGATCTTGCCAATCAGCCGGTTGGTGACGCCGGGCACGGTGTTCTGTTCGTGCACGAGTATGGGGATGCGGAGCATCCATGCCGCCACCGCCACCGGACCCGACACATAACCGCCGACGCCGACGACGAGATTCGGCCTCTTGCGGATGAGAAAACACATCGACTGAGCCAGGCCCACCGGCAGTTTGCACCACGACGTCCAGCGTCCCAGCCCCTTTTTGCCCAAGAGACCGCCGGACAGAATGGTTTTTAGTGGCAGGCCTTCGCGCGGCAGGACGCGCGCTTCCAGGCCGCGTTTCGTGCCGACAAAAGTGATTTCGATGTTCTCGTCCATGGCTTTCAAAGCTCTGGCCAGCGCGATGCCGGGGTACAGGTGTCCCCCGGTTCCGCCTCCGGCTATGACGACGTAGTTCGCCATCGTGTTCGCATCAACGTCGGACCGTCTGCTCCGATATGTTCAACAAAACCCCCATGCCCAGCATGGTGATCAACAACGACGACCCGCCCAGGCTGATGAACGGGAGCGTCAATCCTTTTGTCGGCAGAAGACCCACGGCCACACCCATGTTGGTGAACGCCTGAATGGCGACCAGCAAGGTGAGCCCGGTGGCCAGGTGCGTGCCGTAGATGTCTTTTGCGTGGTACGCGATCTTGAAGCCGCGCCACAGCACCAGCATGAACAGCGCGAGGATGCCCATGGTGCCGATGAATCCCAGTTCTTCCCCGACGACGGAGAAGATGAAATCGGTGTGTGCTTCCGGCAGGTAAAACAACTTTTGCCTGCTGTCGCCCAGGCCCAGTCCCCATATGCCGCCACGTCCGAAGGCGAGGAACGACTGCACTGCCTGGAAGCCGGTGTCCGACGGGTCCGCCCACGGATCGAGAAACGACAACAGGCGGCGCTTGCGGTACTCCGCGCTCAACACCGCCGAGATGAGGAACGGCGCGGCGGCTATGACGGAGTAGATCAGGTAATTCTTTTTCACGCCTGCGATGTAGAGCATGGTGAAGCAGACAATCGAGATGATGAGCGCTGTGCCGAAATCCGGTTGCAGGAGAATCAACATGAAAAAAATGCCAAGCACGATGAGGTTCGGCAGAAACCCGTAAGCGAAGTTGCCCAGCTTGTCGGCCCGCTTGACCAGGGATTTGGCCATGAACAGGATGACGGCGAACTTGGCCAGCTCCGACGGCTGGAACGAAAAGCCGCCCAGCACCAGCCAGCGCCGGGCGCCGCCGACTTCCTTGCTCATCTCCGGCATCATCACCGCGATGAGCAGGAATACGGTGGCGGCCATTACGGGATAAGTTGCACCGTCCAGCTTGTGGTAGTCCACGGATTTCGCCGCAAACAGCATGACCGTTCCAATCAGGACCCACAGCAGATGACGTTTCAGGAAAAACCAGGAGTCCTGGTATTCTTCCATTGCATACACCGCACTCGAGCTGAATACCATGACGATGCCTATGAGCACGAGCAGGGCGACGGCGAAGGCCAAAATGCGGTCGCATCCCGGTTGTGAGTTTTTCTGGGTCATAAACCAAATCCTCAGGCGGAAACCGCATGAAATCCGCCGCTTCTTTCACAAACGTTGAACGCATTCGCGGAAGCGTTCACCCCGGTCCGCATAATCGCGGAACATGTCGAAACTGGCACAGGCCGGGGACAGCAGAACCACATCCCCCGGTTCCGCATGGGTGTAGGCGACCTGTACCGCGGCGTCCATGCTTTGAGCCGCCTCGTGGCCAAACGACCCGTTCAGCACCGCCTCTATCTTTGATCGGGCCTCTCCGATGAGTACCAGATACTTGATCCTTCCAAGAAAGATTTCCTTGAGGGCGGAGAAGTCGCCCCCCTTGTCTTTGCCTCCGGCAATCAGGATCACCGGGCGGTCGAAGCTGTTGATCGACTTTTCCACCGCGCCGATGTTCGTGCCCTTCGAGTCGTTGAAGAAATCGACGCCGTTGACCGTACGCACCCATTCGAGCCGGTGCGGCAGGCCTTCGAACTCGCGGAGCGTCGCCGGCATGGCGGCGGGATCCACTCCTGCAAGGTAGGCCGCGGC
>NZ_HG422173.1:2906569-2944124 GCF_000341545.2 Nitrospina gracilis 3/211 | reverse complement strand
ATCTGCCGGGCGAGTGCCGGTTTCAAATCACCCATTTCAATCACCGGGATGGCGCTGCCGCCCACTGCAGGAAGGCGGTGCCTTCTTCCAGGTAAGCACCCACCGGCAACTCGTACCGGGTGCTGAAGCTCACCGCCTGTGCCTTTTTGTTTCCAGCCATTCTTTTCACCCAGGGGTCGTCGGCGTTGACCACCATCCAGTCGTCTTCGGTCTGGCGTGCAGCGATGCGTTCCTTCAGCGCGGCGTAGGTTTCCATCGAGCCGTGCCGATCCAGGTGATCCGGTGTCAGGTTGAGGATCACGCTGATGAAGGGATGAAACGTTTCTACGCCTTCCAGTTGGAAACTGCTGACCTCAAGCACCATGTAATCCTTGGGTGGCGGATCGATCAGCGCCACGAACGGCACGCCGATGTTGCCTCCGACCTTGATGTCGTATCCCGCGCCCTGCAACAGTGCGCCGATGAGCGTTGTGGTCGTTGTCTTTCCGTTGGTGCCGGTGACGGCGATGATGGGGGTCGTGCACAGGCGCGACGCCAGTTCCAGCTCGCTGATGATCTCCACGTTCTTCTTTCGTGCCGGGTCGAGCGCCGGGTTATGAACGTCCACGCCGGGGCTCAGCACGATGAGGTCCAGTGCATCGCCTTCCGGGGCCGATGTTTCGAAACGGGTCTCGATCCCCGGATCGAGTCGCCGCACCGCCTCTTCCAGTTCCACTTGGGATTTCTGGTCGCACACGGTCACCTTCGCCCCGCGCTGTGCGAGGAAGTTGGCGGTGGCGATGCCGGTGCGAGCAAGGCCGACGATGGCAATATGTTTTCCTGTTACGTCCATAAGCATTTATCTCAGCTTCAGCGTGCTCAGGCTGAGCATGGCCAGCACAACGGCGATGATCCAGAAACGGACGATCACTTTCGGCTCTTCCCAGCCCAGGTGCTCGAAATGATGGTGCAGGGGGGCCATCTTGAAAAACCGCTTGCCTCCTGTGTACTTGAAATACGCGACCTGGATGATGACCGACAGCGCTTCGATGACGAAGATGCCGCCGACCAGAATCAATAGCAGTTCCTGTTTGGCGATCACCGCCACGGTGCCGAGGATCGCTCCCAGCGAAAGCGACCCGACATCCCCCATGAACATCTGCGCGGGATAGGCGTTGAACCAGAGGAAGCCGAGGCTCGCTCCAACGATGGCGGATGTGAGCACGGCGATTTCCCCCGCGCCTCCGACGTACTGGATGTTCAGGTAGCCCGCGAATTTAAAATGCCCGGTGATGTACACCAGAGCGGTGTAGGTGAGCGTGGCGATGATGATGGGTCCGATGGCGAGTCCGTCCAGACCGTCTGTCAGGTTCACAGCATTGGAGGTGCCGACGATGACGATGACGATCAGCACCACATACCAGCCGCCCAGGTCCGGTGTGAAATCCTTGAAGAAAGGCACATACAGGTTGGTGGCGAATCCCATGCGATGAGGATCGAAGTAGGTGCAGAACAGGCCCACCATCGTGGCAACCAGAATCTGCCAGAACAGTTTCGACCGTGCGGTCAGCCCTTTGCCTTTGCGCAGCTTCAAAAAATCGTCCACGAATCCGATGAGGCCAAAACCGACCGCGACGAAAATCAGCAACCACACATACGTGTTGGTGAGGTTCGCCCACAGCAGGGTGGCGAGCAGGAATGTGAAGATGACAAGCAGGCCGCCCATCGTCGGTGTGCCGGATTTCGAAATGTGCGATTGCGGTCCGTCGGTGCGGATGGTCTCGCCGACTTCCAGTTTTTGCAGGGCGCGGATGACCATGGGGCCAAAGACCAGGCACAGCACGAGCGCGGTGATGCCGGCGTAGGCCGAACGAAACGTGATGTAGCGAAACACGTTGAAGATGGAATAGTCCGAACTGAGCGGATAAAACAGGTGATAGAACATATCCCTTTTTACCGGGCGGTGCCGGTGAACCTTTCGATCACGGTTTCCATTTGCGACCCACGGGACCCCTTGAACAGCAGGCAATCCCCTGCGCGAGCGTGTTGTTTCAAAAAATGTGCGGCGTCATCGTGTGTTTCCCCGCGGTGGATGCGGTTGGCGTCCATGCCGCGCTCGGCGGCGGCGTCTGTGGCGAGACCCGCCAGCATTCCCACGGTAACGAGGTAATCGATTCCGCTCTCCACCGCCCATTCGCCGACCTTACGGTGCGCGATGTTTTCCTGTTCTCCCAACTCCAGCATGGCGCCCATCACCAGAAAACGGCGCCCAGAGCAGGACAGGGCGGTGAGAGTGTGGATGGCTTCCCGCATCGAACGAGGATTCGCGTTGTACGTGTCGTTCAGAATCGTCATGCCGTTGAATTCGAATACCTGACCGCGCTGGTTGAGTCCCTGAGTCACCTCCAGGCCGGGCACCATGCCCTCAACCTTCATTCCGAGGGCCGCTCCCGTGGCCAGCGCCGCCAGTGCGTTCCGCACGTTGTGCATCCCCGAAAACGGCAGGCGGACCGGCGCGGTGGTGTCGAACACCCTTGCTGTGAATTCGATCCGGGTGACGTCAGCGGCGCGGATGTCGCGTGCCTGCACGTCGGCGGACGGATCGAGCCCAAATGTGATGGCCCGCGCGCGCAGACCGTCCGCAAGCTCCAGCACCAACGGATCATCCGCGTTGACGATGGCGGTTCCGTTTTCACTCAACGCCTCGAACAGTTCGCCCTTGGCCGCCTGCACGTCCCTTATGGTTTTCAACTGCACCATGTGCGCTTCCGAGACGTTGGTGATGACGCCGATCTCCGGTTTGGCGATTTCCGCGAGGCGGCGGATTTCCCCCGCCGCGCTCATGCCCATTTCGATCACCGCCACTTCGTGCTCGCGCGTCAGGTTGAGAAGCGTGAGTGGCACGCCGATGTGGTTGTTCAGGTTGCCTTGCGTCTTGAGCGTTTTGAATCGGGTGCCGGTGATAGCCGCGATCATTTCTTTCGTGGTTGATTTGCCGTTGGTGCCGGTGACGCCGACCACCCGCACGTCCTGCTGGTTGCGATGATGCGCCGCCAGGTCCTGCAAAGCCTTCAACGTGTCGGGCACGGCAACAGCAAACGGACCCTCCTGCATTTTGTCGAGCGGCAGGCGCGCGCGGTCGGAGACGATCACCCCGGCCGGCTTTTTGGCGATGGCCTCGTTCAGGAAATCGTGTCCGTCAAATCGATCCCCCTGAATGCATACGAACAATTCGCCCGCTTTCAGGGTACGGGTATCGATCGACACGCCGGAGAAGCGTGATGTCGCAGAGCCCACTATTTTTTCCCCATTCACGGCTGAAATCACGGTTTGCAAATCGCTATCCATTCACGTTGAACCTTTGTTGCAGAGCTTCGGCGGCCTCTTCGCGGTCGTCGAAGTGAATCTTTTCCGTTCCGAGGATCTGGTAGTCCTCGTGCCCCTTGCCCGCGATCAGCACCAGGTCGCCCGACTGGGCCTTGTGGATGGCAAAGCGGATGGCATCGCGCCGCTCCGGCAGGACCATGTAGCGTTCCTCGGGATTGATGTTGTCCGGGATGCCTTCAAGAATCTGGTCGATGATCCTGTTCGGGTCTTCCGTGCGCGGATTGTCGGAGGTGATGACGGCGAAGTCCGCCAATTCCGCGGCAATCCTTCCCATGACCGGACGCTTGGTGTTGTCGCGGTCGCCCCCGCAACCGACAACGACGATCACCTTGCCGGAAGAGATGGTGCGAGCCGCCTTCAGCACGTTGAGGAGGGCGTCATCGGTGTGGGCGTAATCCACCGCCACGATGAAATTCTGTCCCATCTCCACTTTTTCGAAACGACCCGGCACCCTTGGGAGTTCACGCACGCCGCGTGCGATGGTGTCGAGAGAGATGTTCTGGATCAATCCCACCGCCGCGGCCGACAAGATGTTGTAGATGTTGTGGCGGCCAAGCAGCGTCGATTGAATTTCCGTATCGCCGTAAGGTGTTTTCAAGATGAAGCGCACGCCGTCGGGATCGATCTTGACGTTTTCAGCGGTGACGTCGACGGATTGTTCGAGTCCCGTGGTCAGGGTGACCGAATCGAGTTCGGAGGCGATTTCGCGACCGACAGCGTCGTCGATGTTGATCACTTGTTTGCCGACAGTGCAGTCGAGGAACAGGCTTTTCTTACTTTTCTTGTAGTGGTCGAGCGTCTTGTGGTAGTCGAGGTGATCGCGTGAAAAATTGGTGAACACAGCGGCGGCGAACTTGAGTTCGCGCACGCGCTTGAGAGCCAGCGAATGCGATGACACCTCCATGACACAGCGCTGAACCCCCGCCGCCCACATCTCGGCCAGCATGCGGTTGATCTCCAGCGCCTCCGGCGTCGTCATCGGTGCCGGACGCAGGGTGTCCGCGTATCGGTAGTTGATGGACCCGATGACGCCGCTGGGCTCTTCGTTGGCCTTGTAGATGCTTTCCAGCAGGTAAGTTAGGGTGGTTTTGCCGTTGGTCCCGGTGACGCCGGTGAGCTCCATGTGGTGCGAGGGGTCGCCGTGGAACCGCGCCGACACCCACGCCAGCGCGTGCCGCGCGTCCTTCACGTGGATGCCCGTGGCGTTCTGCGCGCCGACGCCCTGTTCCATCATGTCCTCGACGCCGCTTTCGGTGACGTACGCCACCGCGCCGCGTTCCAATGCGTCCGCGATGAACCGGCTTCCATCATGGTGGTGTCCCGGCATGGCGACGAACAACGAACCCGGCTCGACTTTCCGTGAGTCGTAGGCGACCGAAACGATGTCGCGGTCGAGCGTGCCCACCAGGTTTTCCAGCGGAAATCCGTTAATCAGTTTGGCCAGTTTTTGGTTCATCACAAAATAAACTCCGCAGTTTGCGGATGACGGTTCGTCATGGTTTGCCGTTTTAACGACGATCATGTCCGGTCCAGGACAAACACACGCTCCCTGCTCGATGGAATATGCAGGTAGCGCAGGGTTTTTTCAGCCAGGCGCTGGAACACCGGCGCCGCCACCTCTCCGCCCCAGTACGATTTCTGTGGCTCGTCGATCATCACCAGGATCACCAGCCGGGGTGCGTCCGCCGGCACGAAGCCGATGAACGACGCCAGGTAGGCGGAGGTGGAATACGTGTGTGTTTCGGGATCGATCTTCTGCGCGGTACCGGTTTTCCCCGCGACCTCAAAGCCGGGAATGGCCGCCTGCTTGCCGGTGCCGTGTTTCACCGCCTGCTTGAGCATGTCGATCATCTGCCGGCTGGTATGACGTGTGAGCACGCGGCGGATGATCTGCTCTTCCGGTTGCTTCACCACTTCACCGTTTTTCAGAACCTCGTGCGTGACGTGCGGTTTCACCAGAAGGCCGCCGTTGGCGATGGCCGCAATGGCCGCCGTCATCTGCAGGGGAGATACCGAAATCTCGTGCCCGAATGAAATGGATGCGAGTGACAGACCCGACCAGTCGGAAAGATCCCTCACCATGCCCGGCGTCTCACCCGGCAGGTCCACACCCAGGCGGGAACCAAAGCCGAAGTTGCGGATGTATTCATGAAAGCGTTCCTCACCCAGCTTTTGCGCCACTTTGATCGCGCCGATATTGCTCGACTTGGAGATGATGTTTTGCAGGGTCAGCCAGCCGAAGCGGTGATTGGCGGCTTCGCCGATGTGGATTCCGCCGATTTCGTAGTTGCCGTTTTCACAGAAAAAGATGTCGTTCGGCCGCGCCACGCCTTCTTCCAATGCCGCTGCGACGACGATGGGCTTGAAAATCGAACCCGGCTCGTAGGCGTGCGTGACGGCGGGGTTGCCCCAGCGTTTGCGGGGAAAGGCGGCGAAGTTGTTGGGATTGAATCCAGGGTAGGAGGCGAGGGCGTAGATGCTGCCGTCGTTCGGGTCCATCACAATAACCAGTCCGCTTTTAGCCTGGAACTCGCGCACCTGTTTTTCCAGCTCCTGTTCGGCGTAGAACTGGATGACTTCGTCGAGGGTCAGAACCAGGTCGCGGTTGCGATGCGAGGCGTCGTCCGGACCCGTTTGAAGATAACGGCCGCGCGCGTCCTTTTCCACCACCTTCCGCTTCAGTTTGCCCTTGAGCAGGGACTGGCGCTCGTGCTCGATTCCTGCCAGTCCCTGGTTGTCCAGACCGACGAAACCCAGCGTGCTGGCGGCCAACTGGCGGCGCGGGTAAAACCGCTTGCTTTCCTTAATGAAACCCACGCCGGGCAGGTCCAGTTGGCGAAGCTGCGAAATCTCGTCCAGTCGCGCCTTGCGCTTGATCCAGACAAAATGTTTTTTTGAATTCACTTTTTCCAAAACGGTTTCCGGATTCAGGTTCAACGTACCGGCCAGGGCGCGGGCCGTCTCTTTTGAATTGAAAATTTCGCGGGGATCGATGTAAACGGATTCCACATCCAGGTTGGTTGCCAGCAGGTTCCGGTTTCTATCGAAAATATGGCCCCGACCGGTGACGACTTCCACCGTCCGCAAGTACTGTTTTTGCGCCTGCGACAGGAGCTCGTCGTGCTGGAAGATCTGCAGATGCGCAAGCCTGCCCGCCAGGGCAAGGCCGCAAACCACAAACAGAACAGAAACCACGGCCATGCGGCCTTTCAGGGCGGAATACAGGGTTTGCGGTGAATTTTTTTTGATGCGGCGCATGGGCACGCCCTCACTTCACAAAGATCGTGACGATCTGTTCCGGACGGGGCTCCTGCATTCCCAACCGGTGTTCGGCCAGGTACTGGACCCGGTCCAGGGACAGCAGGCTGTCCCGTTCCAACTGAAGGAGGGTGTGTTCACGGAGCAACTTGGTGTGGAGCCGTTGCTGTGCCTGGAAGTCGTATGCCAACTTGACCATCTTTACGTTTGGCCAGACGTAAAAGAGCCCGCCAAGGAGAAACAGGAACAAGCCGATCGTCACCACACGGAATTCCATTGGCGACAGGTGAATCTGGGATCGGACCCATCTCAACCAGGATTGCGGATCAGTCATGGATGCGCTCCGCCGCTCTCAACTTCGCACTGGAGGCTCGGGGATTGCGTTCCACTTCCAGGGTCGACGGTTTGACCACCCTCCGGGTCAGAACCTTGAGCCTGCTTTTGCGCCCGCACACGCACACCGGCGCCTTGGGCGGGCAGATACAGCCTTTTGCCTCGGTACGGAAAAAATCTTTGACAATTCTGTCTTCGAGAGAATGAAAGGAGATCACCACCATGCGCCCGCCGGGGGCGAGGCAGTCGATGGCGTCTTCGAGTGCTTTCTGGATGTGGTCCAACTCACGGTTAACCGCAATGCGCAGGGCTTGGAAGGCTTTTGTGGCTGGGTGAATACGGGGTTTACGCGACGGTTTCGCCGCGCTGGAGAGGATTTGGGATAGTTCGAAGGTTGTTTTGATAGGATGGGAGCCCTGCGCTTTGCGGATCAACCGTACGAGTTGCCTGGGTCTTTTTTCTTCTCCATACTTGCGAAAAATCTGTTCGAGCTCGAAATCGGAAAGCGTTTCGAGCAAATCGGCGGCGGTGGGACCTTCCTGACTGCGGTCCATGCGCATGTCCAGCGGCCCGTCGAAACGGAAGCTGAACCCCCGCTCGGCGACGTCCAATTGTCTGGAAGAGACCCCGAAATCCAGCAGGATGCCGTCCATCGCCCGCTCGTTTTGCCGGGCGAGTATACTTTTGACTTCGCTGAAGCTGCCGTGCACCAGAATGACCCTTTCCTTGTAGGTGGCCAGCCGTTGTCTGGCCCGTTCCAGGGCTTCGGTGTCCCGGTCGATTCCCAGGACCCGCAATGTCGGCCCGGCGTCTAGCATTGCCTGCGTGTGCCCCCCGTCCCCCAGGGTGCCATCGACAATGAGCCTCTTGTTTTTGGGTTCTATATAATGAAGGACCTCCTCTAACAGAACTGGCGTGTGGTAACCCACCATGGCGGAATCGGCCCTCCACGATCCCCTCAAATCTCAAACCGGTCGGCGGACCAGATCTCGAACGTCTTGGACATGCCGACCAGGATCACTTCTTTTTTCAGCCCGGCGCGATCGCGCTGGTGCTGGGGTATCAGGATTTTCCCGGACTTGACCTCGCACTCGCTGGCCTGTGCGTATATTTCGCGCATTTTATTGCGGTCGTCGCCGTCCAGCCCGGACAGGTGGCTGAGCTTTTCCTCATTGACCAGCCATTCCTTCTGGGGAAAGACAATGAGGTACTCGCGGTCCTTATTCCCCTCCTTGTCCGGCATTACGGCGACCACAAGATTGTGGTTGTCGTATTGCTTGTCCAGAAGGCCCTTGAACTTCGCCGGAACGTTGAGACGTCCCTTTTCGTCCAGGTTGACCTGATATGTCCCTAAAAAACCAACCATTTCTACCCTGCCAAAGGTAATTCGGTTGCCCGCCATAATGTGACACTATATGACACATTTAGACACTATGCTAGCATAACGTGACATTCTGTCAATAAAAAAAGAAAAAATCGGGCGGAGGCGTGAAAGGCCTTCTGCATGGCCTCCGACAGGGCTTTGGCGGTGGGCCGGGTTTTCTATTTCTGGGGAAAACCGGCGGGACAAACCGATCCTGTCATGAGGCCAGATTTATGTGGAATCCGGGTGGTGGGTTGTGGGTACAATAGGGAGGGGATGATGGATTTTTGAAGCGGGGTTCCCGGCCTTGGCGCGGGGTAAATTGCTTTGACAATATTTGTTGGCCAGTGATACTATGGCTCCAATCGAAAAGGATTGGATTCATTCAGGTTAACCCTTTTATTTAAAGAGATTGCAGACCCATGCAACATCGAAAAATCAAGTTCATGGTGGGGGCCTTTCTGATTGTCGGCGCGATCGCCTATCTGATCACGACCAGCATCAGCAGCACCTCCAAATTCTTCGTGACAGTTGACGAGCTGACAGCGGGATTGGACACTTACCGGGGTGCCGGTCTGAAAGTAAAAGGAACCGTGGTGCAAGGCTCCATCACGCGCAACCCGGACAATTTCCTGGATGTCGCGTTTCAGATAGAGGAAAAGCAATCCGTTTTGCCCGTCACCTATACCGGCGTGACGCCGGATATGTTTGAGGACGGCCGGGAAGTGGTCATCGAAGGCACCATCGGCCGCGACGGGGTGTTTCATGCCAATACCCTGTTGACCAGTTGTCCGTCCAAGTACGAAGCGGAAAAGGAAGCGGGAAAATCCCACCCGGGCGACATTCCCATAGACGGGAAACAAAAACAGCCTGCTTTGGAAAGCCCGAAAATTCTGACCAAAAAGACCGCCATATAAACTTGCCCGCTACGGGATCGCCGGGGTGCGCCCGGTTTTCCGGTGTGGGTGTTTTGGGCGTGATGTTTGTTTTAAGGAACCGTTAAGCATGAATGAACTGGGTGAATTTGCATTGATGGTGGCGCTGGCCACTGCGCTTTACGGCGTCGTCGGTTACGTGATGGCGTTCCGCAACAACCGCGTGGATCTGTATATGAGCGCGGACAAGACCCCGCTCATCGTCTGGACGTGTGTGGCCGTCGCGTCCGGTTCGTTGTGGTACGCGTTTCTCACCAACGACTTCAGCGTCGAATACGTGTGGGCGTATTCCAACCGCGAACTCGATATCTTCTACAAATTCTCCTCGTTCTGGGGCGGGCAGAAGGGGTCGCTGTTGTTCTGGACTCTCATTCTGTCCACCTACATGATGGTGGTGTATATCCAGAATCGCAGGCAGAATGTCCGCCTGGTGCCCGTCGCTTTGGCGGTGATGATGGTCATTGCCATCTTCTTTCTCGGTCTGCTCAATTTCAGCACCAATCCTTTCGAACGCATTCCGCTTCCCCCGGAAGACGGGCGCGGCCTGAACCCCTTACTGCAGAATTACTGGATGGTGATTCATCCGCCCACGCTGTATCTCGGTTACGTCGGCTTCACCGTGCCTTTCGCTTTCGCCACGGCGGCGTTGCTCACAAAGAATCTCGATGACGGCTGGATTCGTATGACGCGCAAGTGGACTCTGGTGTCGTGGTTCTTCCTGTGCATGGGCAACCTGTTCGGCGCGCAATGGGCTTACGTGGAACTGGGCTGGGGCGGTTACTGGGCGTGGGACCCGGTGGAAAACGCGGCGTTCATGCCTTTGCTCATCGCCACGGCGTTTTTGCATTCGGTGATGATCCAGGAAAAGAAGGACATGATGAAGGTGTGGAACATGTCGCTCATCCTGCTCACGTTCGTGATGACCATCTTCGGCACGTTCATCACCCGGAGCGGGCTCATCCAGTCGGTGCACACGTTCGACGAGGCGACCTTGGGTTATTACTTCCTGGCGTTTCTGGGAGTCATCATCGTGTTTTCCACCGCGCTGATCCTCAAGCGCCTGCCGTTGCTTAAAAGCAAAAATGAACTCGATTCGTTTTTGTCACGTGAAAGCAGTTTTCTGTTCAACAACCTGGTGCTCCTGGGCATCACGTTCGCAACATTCTGGGGCACCATTTTCCCGATCATATCGGAAGCGTTTCGCGGCGTGAAGATCACCGTCGGCCCCCCGTTCTACAACCAGGTCAATGTTCCCATTGGACTCATCCTGCTGGCCTTGATCGGGATCGGGCCCGTCATCGCGTGGCGCAAGGCGACGTGGTCGAACCTCAAAAAGAATTTTGCCAAGCCGGTGATGATCGCGTTGGCCGGGGCGGCGGTGCTGTTCCCCTTCGTGCCGCTCACCGACAAGGCGGAAATTTATTCGTACATCACCTTTGTCCTCTGTATTTTCGTCATGGCGTCGATCATCACCGAATTCATCAAAGGTTCGGTGGCACGCCACGCGGCGCATGAGGAGACGTACCCGGCGGCGTTGTCGCAGTTGGTGTGGAAAAACAAGCGCCGCTATGGCGGATACATCGTTCACATTGGCGTTGTTCTCCTGTTTGCCGGCATCGCGGGATCGCAGGCTTACGATACGGAATTCCAGAAACACCTTCAGGTTGGCGAAACGTTCAAGCTCCGCAATTACGACATCACTTACGAGCGGTTGATGGTGAAGGAACAGACCTCGGTGAAGACCCGCGTCATTGCGCAGTTGGGTATCTCGGAGAACGGTCGCCGGGTGTGGACCGGCAACCCGGAAAAGGAATTTTATAAAGGGCAGAAACAGCCTGTCTCGGAAGTGGATCTCAGGTCCACCTGGAAAGAGGACCTGTACCTGATCCTCGCGGACTTCAATCCGGACAACAGCTCAGCCACGATCAAGGTGCACATCAACCCTATGGTGAGCTGGATGTGGACCGGCGCGTGGATCATCGCCTTCGGCACGTCCATCTGCATGTGGCCGGACCGGCTGGAGTCGCGCCGGCGCCTGGAGCGTCTGAAGCGTCAGGAAGCCATTTTCGTACCGGCGCAGGAGTGAGAATCATGCTTAGCCGAATACTGATAGCTGTTTCGTTTTGCATTTGGGCGCTTGCCGCCGGGCCGGCTTTTTCCGCCACACAGTTGGAAAATCTGGAAGATGCGCTGATGTGTACCTGCGACGACAAGTGCGGCAAGGTGCTCATCAATTGCAGTTGCGACCACTCCGACAAAATGCGCGGCGAGTTGACCAAACAACTGGAATCCGGGTTGACCGTCAAGCAGATCATCCAGACCTATGTGGATAAGCACGGAGAGACCGTGCTCTCCGCCCCGACCAAATCCGGATTCAACCTCACCGCGTGGATCACGCCGTTTGTGGCGCTGGTGATCGGCGGCTTCGGCGTGCGAAAAGCCATCGTGGCCTGGACGCGAAGGTCCCCCGGAAAAGCCGTAGGTGAAGACGCATCCCTGTCGGATCAGGCCGCCGGTGAGACCCCGCAGAAAAAAGCAGAAAACCAGCCGTACCAGAACCGGTTGAAAGACGAACTGGATCGGTTGGAAACCTGAGCCCATGACCGGTGTCAACATCCTTCAGTTCCTTGTCGTCCTTGCCATCCTGATCGCGGTCGGTATTCCTCTGTTTTCCAGGCTCAGCGGCAAGAAGTTATATTCCCCTCTCGACCCCGCCGGTGAAGAATACAAGCACCTGCTCGTCCGCAAGGAAGAAGTGCTGTTGTCCATCAAGGAACTCGAATTCGACTTGAAGACGGACAAGGTATCTCAGGCCGATTACGACGCCCTCCTCGCCAAGCTGGAAGAGGAGGCGTTTCAAATATTGAAACGCATCGACGAACTGGAAGAGCAGTTCAAAACCAAAAAGAAAAAGAAGCCCAAACAGTCCAAGCAGGTGGATGCGGCCTGAAGGACCAAACCGGCGCCTGTATCCCGGCGCGCCCCACCATCGAATAACCACCAGCCATGTCCGAACCCACCGTTGCCCCGTCGCAGGAGCCCGCTATCCAGGTGCGGGGTTTGCGGAAAAGTTTCGGTCACATCGAGGCGGTTCGTGGCATCGAATTCGATCTCAAGTGCGGCGAATTCCTGACGGTGTTCGGGCCGAACGGCGCAGGCAAGACCACGCTCATACGCATGTTGTCGTCGTTGACGCGTCCCACCAGCGGCAGTGCGATGGTGGCGGGGTACGACGTGACGGCGAACGATCCCGCCATGCGGCGCGAGATCGGCGTCATCTCCCATGCGAGCTTTTTGTACGCCGACCTCTCGGCGTTCGAGAACGTGCAGTTCTATGCGAAGATGTACGGTGTGGAGAACCCGGCGGACCGCGCCAAACAGGTGATCGATGAGGTCGGCCTGCTTCCGCGCATGCACGACCGGGTGCGTACGTTTTCCCGTGGCATGTTGCAGAGGCTGTCCATTGCCCGCGCCATCGTGCACAATCCGTCCATTCTGTTTCTCGACGAGCCGTACACCGGGCTGGATCAGCATGCCTCGCTGAGGTTGCGTGAACAACTGGAAACCCTGCACACCCAGCATCGTACGGTGTTGATGACGACGCACGATTTTGCGCGGGGACTGGAGATGTGCGACCGCGTGGCCATTCAGGCGCGGGGCCGGTTCGTTTTGCACGAACCGGTGGCCAACATCGACAAGAGCTGTTTCGAAACCCTGTATCTGGAGCAGGTTGCCCAATCCGGTTGACCGCGTTCAATAAAGGGCCATTGGCGGTAGCACGCGGGTTGGGGCATAATGGACCGCAGGCCATATAAAAGATGAACGGATACTTTCAACAGATCGGCGCCATCGCCGCCAAGGATTTCAGCACCGAGTTCAAGACACGGGAGCTGTTCAGCTCGATGTTCGTCTTCGGCCTGCTGGTGATCCTGATCTTCATTTTTTCCGTCGATCTCAGCCTGGTCAACGCCAACGCCGTGGGACCGGGCGTGTTGTGGGTCGCCATTTTGTTTGCGGGCACGTTGGGACTCAACCGCTCGTTCACGCTGGAAAAGGAAAACGGCTGTTTGCAGGGACTCATCCTGACGCCGGTGGACCGCTCGGCGATTTACTTCGGCAAGATGGTGAGCAACCTGGCGTTTCTGCTGGTCATGGAAGCGTTTCTGCTCCCGGTGTTCATGGTGTTTTTCAACATCGACCTGGTGCCGCACCTGGGACCGCTTCTGGTGGTACTGTTTCTGGGCACGCTGGGCTTCAGCGCGCTGGGCACATTGCTTTCGTCGTTGTCGTCGAACCTGAAGACGCGCGAGATCATGCTGCCGATTCTGTTGTATCCGCTCATGGTGCCCATCGCCATCGGATCCGTGCGCATGACCAGCCAGATCCTGATGGGCAAAACGCTGGCCGATAATCTCAACTGGCTGGGGCTGACCTTGTGTTTTGACGTGATTTACATCGGTGTGTCCATCATGACCATCGACTACATTTTCGAGGAGTGAAGGAATGGACAACCTGGGATTTCTGTTCGCCGCCAATGTCTTCGTGTGGGGCGGTATACTCGTTTACGTGTTCACCCTCATGAAGCGGAACCGCTCGTTGAAAGCGGACCTGGACCTCTTGAACGAAACCCTCAACAAGGACAAGCGGCATGACTGAGCCTGCAAAAGAAACTCCTGCGGGCAACGGCGGCAACGGTTCGGCCCTGCTGGTGCTCACTATCGGCGCGGTGGTGGCGATGCTGGCCGCCATTTATCTTTATGTGCCCACCGAACGCACCGAGGGTGTGGTCCAGCGCATCATGTACTACCACATTCCGTCTGCGTGGATCGCATTCTTCGCTTTCTTCGTGGTGTTTTTGTGCAGTATCCTGTTTTTATGGAAAGGTGACCGGGAATGGGACATCTACGCACACGCCTCAGCGGAAGTGGGCGTCCTGTTCTGCTCGCTCGTGCTCATCACCGGGCCCATCTGGGCCAAGCCCATCTGGGGAACATGGTGGGTGTGGGACGCGCGGCTGACTTCCACGCTGGTTCTGTGGCTGATTTATGTCGCCTACCTGATGCTCCGCGTACAGACCGATGCCGGGTCCACCCGCGCCAAGTACGCGGCGGTGGTGGGCATCGTGGGGTTTCTGGATATTCCGCTGATCCATTTTTCGGTTCTGTGGTGGCGCACGTTCCATCCCAAACCGAAAATGATCACACCGGAGGGATTCGGTGCGGGCATGGATACGCCCATGATCATCACGCTGATGATCGCGCTTGGCGCATTCACACTGCTTTACTTTCTGCTCATGTCCCAGCGCGTCTCCCTCGAACGGATGAAGGATGAAGTCGATCGACTCAAAAAAGAGAAACTTTACTCTCATTAAGAAGTACGCCGCTATCTACATCGTGCTGTTTGTAGGCGCGCTGATGGCGTTCGTCAGTCATTATTACGAAACTCCGGTGACGCCGGAGGAGGTGCAGGTGGCCTCCCTGCAGACGCAGGAACGGTCGGCGGTGGGGTACATGGCTCCGGGGTTCACTGTGCGCAACCTGGAAGGCAACCGCGTCAGCCTTGCGGATTATCAAGGTCAGGTGGTGATCCTCAACCTGTGGGCGACGTGGTGCGGTCCGTGCCGCATCGAGATGCCGGGATTCGAAAACCTGTACCGGCGTTTCCGGTCGGAAGGGTTGACCATTCTCGCGGTGAGCCTTGACAAGGACAACGATCAGAAGGTGCGGAACTTTGTGGAGGAGTACGGACTGTCGTTTCCGGTGTTGCTCGACGCCCAGCATAAGGTGGAAAGCCGTTACAATACCTTCACCATTCCCACCACCTATGTCATCGACCGCAAGGGGCGCATCGTGGCTGTGGTGGACGGCGCCAAAAACTGGGAGGCGCAGGAAACTTTCGACGCTCTCGAACTTCTACTCAAACCATCTTGAAACCTCCGGGACCGTGGTCCCGTTCCCTGTGATCCCGCGATATGGAACCGCATTCAGAAATTCTTTCCGCCAACAACCAGTTTTACGAAGCCTTCAACAAACAAAACCTGGACGCGATGAAAGCGCTGTGGCAGGACGACGGCTCATCCATCTGCATCCATCCCGGCTGGCCTGTATTGCGGGGCTTCGACTCCATAATCCAAAGCTGGAAAGACATTTTTGAGAACACGGACCACATGGAAATCCGCCTGAGCGACGTGAGTGTGGTGGTGTCGGGGGGCATGGCCTGGGTGAGTTGCCAGGAGAACCTGTTTTCCATCCACATGGCGGGGGTGCAGAGTTCGCACGTACACGCCACGAATCTGTTCCGCCAGTTCAACGGTTCGTGGAAAATGATCCTGCACCACGCCGCGTCGGTACCGTCGCCTTCCTCCCCCGGCGAAGACGAACATTAAGGCCATCGATTTCTATTTATTTCAACTCCGCAGGTGACACGCCACCCAGTGTCCGGGCTCGACTTCCTTCAGGTCAGGAACCTCGGTCTCGCATTGTTTTTCCATTATCGGGCAGCGCGGATGAAAGGCGCATCCCGCGGGAGGATTCGACGCGTTCGGTGCATCGCCTGCCACGATTTTGTTTTTTTCTCGCGGACGGTTGCCATCCATTTTCGGAATCGCATCGAGCAGGGCCTCCGTGTACGGATGGCTGGGCGAAGCATACAGGGTTTCCGCGGATGCCATCTCCACGATCCTGCCCAGGTACATCACGGCCACCCGGTCGCAAAACATTTCCACCACGCCCATGTCGTGCGAGATGAACAGATAGGACAGGCTCATCTCGTCCTGCAGGGCCTGCAGGAGATTCAGGATCTGTGCCTTGATTGAAACGTCCAGTGCCGACACCGCTTCGTCGGCGACGATGAAACGGGGCCGAAGTGCCACCGCGCGAGCGATGCCTATGCGTTGCCGCTGGCCCCCGCTGAACGCGTGCGGGTAGCGTTTCGCATCATCGGGAGACAAGCCCACTTTGCACAGCAATTCGGCCACGCGGTCGCGGTGTTCGGATTGTTGTTCGCCGCTGTGGATGCGGAACGGTTCCTCCAGGATTCTGCCGACGGTCATGCGCGGATTGAGGGAGGCGTACGGGTCCTGAAAGATCACCTGCATTTCTCTACGCAACGGCACCATCTGTGTGTGGGATAGAGTGGTGATGTCCTGTCCGTCAAACACGATGCGTCCGGCGGTGGGGTCGATCAGCCTGAGTACGGCGCGGCCGGTGGTCGATTTGCCGCAACCGCTTTCGCCTACCAGCCCCAGCGTGCTGTTTTCCGGTATGGAAAACGAAATGCCGTCCACGGCACGAACCCCGCCGCGAAAAACCTTTTTCAGGTTTTCGACAACGAGCAGGGGGGCGTCGTTTGTGGGTGTGGATGAATGCATCACTCAATCGTTGGGATACCAGCAGGCCACCTGCCGGTCGGGTTCGATGGCTTCCAGCGTCGGTTTTTCCGTTTCGCATTTTTGCTGTGCCGAAGGACAGCGGGGATGAAACGGACAGCCGGAGGGCAAACTGCCCAGCGCAGGAACACTGCCTTTCATTTCGTGAAAGCGTTTGCGTCGGGCCTTTGTGCCGGGGCGGGGGATCGATTCAATCAATCCCATTGTGTAGGGGTGACGCGGTTTTGAAAACAGGTCGCGCACCGGTCCCGTCTCCACGATTTCCCCCGCGTACATGATGAGTGCGCGTTGCGCTGAATTGGCGACGAGGCCGAGGTCGTGGGTGATCAACAACACCGACATGTTGCGTTCCTGCTGGACGCGTTGCAAAAACTCCAGGATCTGCGCCTGCACCAGAACATCGAGGGCCGTGGTCGGCTCGTCAGCAATGAGGATCCCGGGATCGCACGCCAGTGCCATGGCGATCATGGCGCGTTGCCGCTGGCCGCCGCTCAACTCATGTGGATAACATTTCCAGCGTGACTGCGGGGAGGGGATCTCCACCTGCCGAAGGAGGGCAATGGCTACTTCCCGCGCTTCCGGGGTGGCGATGTTGCGGTGTGCGTACAGGGTTTCGACAATCTGTTCGCCGATGGTCAGCACCGGGTTGAGTGATGTCATGGGTTCCTGGAACACCATGCCGATGTCGTTGCCGCGCACGGCACGTAATGCGTCGTCGCCCAGAGCCAGCAGGTCGCGTCCGCGGAACAACACCTTTCCCGACACGATTCGCCCCGGCGGTTGAGGAATGAGACGCAGGAGGGACAGGGCACTCACCGTCTTGCCGCTTCCAGACTCGCCCACCACTGCCAGCGTTTCTCCTGAGTTCAATTTGTACGAGATTCCGTTTACTGCAGTGACTTCCCTTCCGTTGGCGGTGAAACTCACCGTCAGGTTCTGAATATCAAGCTCGGTATTGGATGCAGTCATAAGTCGGAAGTTTCGTAAAGAGGGGTGACTTGCGGGCAGCCCTTGGAATCCGTTCCTCTCTCCGCTGGTATCCGCCAGCCGTCCCCGGGGTTGCCACTTCAGTGCAGAACGAGGTCTCTCGCCTCGCGGCATGAATGTAAATTATATCTTACCACTCCCCAACCAATTCTAAGTCCAGACACCGAATTTGCAAGCCGGGAATGGGTGGCGTCTCCGGTATTGAACGGGTTGGGAATTTTGGATATGCTTGACCCTTTTGCGACTTCTTCCTACGGGAGTCTATATGTTGATCTACAGCTGGAACGTCAATGGCATCCGTGCCGTGGCGAAAAAGGGATTTGGCGACTGGATGGAATCGGTCGACCCTGACGTGGTGTGCCTGCAGGAAACCAAAGCGCACCCGGAGCAGGTTCCGCCGGAGGTGGCGTACCCCGAAGGCTACGAGGCCTATTGGTGCCCGGCCACACGCAAGGGTTACAGTGGCGTTGCGGTGTTTTCCAAAACCAAACCGAAACAAGTCCACTACGGCATGGGGATCGAACGTTTTGACTCGGAAGGACGTTACCTGCGTCTCGAATTTACCAAGTTCGATTTGCTGAACATTTATTTTCCAAATGGCACCAGCGGCGACGAGCGGTTGCAGTTCAAGATGGAATACTATGACGCGTTTCTCGACCACTGCGAAACCCTTCGTAAAAAACAGAAGAAAAAACTGGTGATCTGCGGCGACGTGAACACCGCGCACAGGGAGATTGATCTGAAAAATGCAAAGCAGAACGAGAAAAACTCCGGGTTCCTGCCGATGGAACGTGAGTGGATCGACAAGTTCATTGCGCACGGATACGTGGACACCTTCCGCGAGTTCTGCCAGGAACCGGACAATTACACCTGGTGGACCTACCGAGCCAATGCGCGGGCCAGGAACATCGGGTGGCGCATCGACTACTTTTTCGTCACCCGCGACTTGCTGAAAAACGTCAAAAAATCCTTTATCACTCCGGAGGTTATGGGTTCGGACCACTGCCCCATCGGGCTCGAGATCGTTTGATGCGAAATCCGCCCTCACCTGTGATATTCTGGCGGTGACAGAAATTGAACCCTCACCGGGCCCCGGCGGCCCGTTTTTATTAGAAAGGATCATTCATGAGTTTTGAAGTGGATCGCTCCTATTATGGTTTCAAACTGAAAAAACAGGAAAAGCTGAAAGAGCTCAATTCGCTGGCGCTGTTTTTTGAGCACGAAAAAACCGGAGCCGAGCTGCTGGTGATGGAAAACGACGACGATAACAAGGTGTTCAGCGCCACCTTCCGCACGCCGCCTTTCAATGACACCGGTGTGGCGCACATTCTGGAACACAGTGTGCTGTGCGGCTCCCAGAAGTTTCCAGTCAAGGAACCGTTCGTCGAGCTCATGAAAGGAAGCCTGCAGACATTCCTGAACGCAATGACCTTTCCGGATAAAACCATGTACCCGGTGGCAAGCCGCAACCGGAAGGATTTCTTCAACCTGATGACGGTTTACCTCGACGCGGTGTTTTATCCGAAAATCACAGAGGAGATTTTCAAACAGGAAGGCTGGCACTACGAGCTGGACGCGCCGGAAGGGGACATCACTTACAAAGGCGTCGTGTACAACGAGATGAAGGGCGTCTTCTCCAATCCGGAAAGCGTGCTCGATCGGCACCTGGCACATTCCCTGTTTCCGAAAACTCCGTATGGGTACGAGTCCGGTGGCGATCCCATGAGCATTCCCCAGTTGACCTACGATGGGTTCAGGGAGTTTCACCGCAAGTACTACCACCCGACCAACAGCCGCCTGTTCATCTACGGCGACGGCGATACGGACGAATACCTCAAATATTTGAATGAAGAATACCTCAGCCGTTTCGACCGGCTGGAGGTGGACTCGCACATCGGTCTGCAACGTCGCTTCAGCAAACCCAAATGGAAAGACGTGCCGTATGCCGTTTCCAAAAACGAGTCGGTCGAAAAGAAAACTTACGTTGTGGTCGGCATGAAACTGGGCAAGGCTACGGATTATGAGCACTGCCTGGCGATGGAAATCCTGAGCCATATCCTGCTCGGCACCTCCGCCGCGCCCCTCCGCAAGGCCCTGCTTCAATCCAACCTCGGGTCCGAAGTCATCGGCGGGGGATTCGACGACAACCGCGCGGAGACGCTGTTTGCCGTGGGTATGAAAGGTGCGGACCGTGAGGACGCGCAGAAAATCCTCGACCTCGTTTTCGACACGCTCAATGATCTGGCGGAAAACGGCATTGATGAGGACCAGGTGAAGGCATCGGTCAATACCATCGACTTCAAACTGCGCGAGGCCAACTTTGGCGGGTTTCCCAAGGGCATTGTGTACAACATCCAGGCTCTGGGGTCGTGGTTGTACGATGCTGACCCGATGGGGCATTTGAAATACGAAAAGTTGATGAAGAAGATCAAGAAAAAGATGAATGAAGGCTATTTCGAGGCGCTCATCAAAAAACACCTGCTCGACAACAATCACCGCAGCGTTCTGGTGCTGTATCCGAAACCGGGTCTGGGAGAGAAGCAGGATGCCAAGGTGAGAAAGGCGCTCCGGGAGATGAAATCCGGCCTTTCCGACAAAGACATCGAAAACCTGATCGAGGAAACCAGAGCGCTCCAGGAAATGCAGATGGCTCCAGATGCGCCGGAAGCTCTGGCCACCCTGCCGCGCCTGCATTTAAACGATGTCGAGAAAAAGGTGCCGAAGTTTCCCTGTGAGGTGAAACGAAAAGACAATCCGACAGTTCTACTCCATGACCTGTTCACCAACAACATCGCTTACACGCAGATCTGCTTCGACACCAACGCGGTACCGCAGGATCAGATTCAATACTTGGGCCTGTTGGGACGCATGATTCTTGGCATGGGAACGAAGAAACGGGACTACGTGGAGATGTCGCAACAGATCGGCATCCACACCGGCGGCATCTCGCCCTCACATTACTCTTCGGTCACCTTCGACGACCGAAGCCACCTGCTTTCGCACCTCAATTTCAGCGGTACGGTGCTGATGGAAAAACTGGACGCGCTGTTCGATCTGTACGCGGAACTGTTCACCGAGCGCGATTTCAGCAATACCGGCCGGCTGGTGGAGATCATCCGCAGTGCCAAGGCGAACATGGAGACGTCGATCGTTCCTCACGGCAACCAGTACGTATTGTCCCGTCTGCAGGCGTATCATTCACGGCTGGGCCAATACGACGAGTGGACCGACGGCCTCACTTACTTCCGGTTCCTGGAGGACCTTTACGAACGCGTTGAAAAAGATCCGGAGGCGGTGGCGAAAGAGTTTCACCAGGTGGCGGACAAGGTGCTCAACCGCGGCAACATACTGGTGAACATCACCTCCCCGGCAAAGGATTTTTCAAAAATCGACAAACGTGTGAAGCACCTGGCGGAGATTCTGCCGGAGGCGACCTATCCGCGTGTGGATTACAGATTCGAGCCTCCAGCGCCAAACGAAGGGTTCATGACCACCAGCACCGTACAGTACGTCGGCAAGGGCGCAAACCTTTATCAGTTGGGTTACCAGTACTCCGGCAAGTTCGAGGTGGTGAAAGCCTTATTGCGCACGGCGTTTTTGTGGGACCGCATCCGCGTGCAGGGCGGGGCCTACGGAAGCATGATCAACTTTGATCTGTACACGGGCGACCTGGGGCTGGTCTCCTACCGCGACCCGAACTTGAGCGAAACGCTGGACGTGTACGACGAAATCGGCGACTTCCTCGCCAACCTCGATCTCCCCGGCGAGGAGTTGGAAAAAATCATCATCGGCTGCATCGGCAAGATGGACCCGCCGCTCACACCGGACCGCAAGGGTTCGATCTCCCGCGCCGAATACCTGACCGGCATGACGCAGGAGTTCAAGGAGCGGCGACTGGACGAGGTGATGTCCACCACGCTGGACGACGTACGCGGTTACGCCGACCTGTTTCACGCGGTGAAGGAAAAAGGTTCCGTGTGCGTGCTCGGCAATTCAGCGCGCATCAAAAAAGATGCGTCGCGGTTCGATCACCTGGTGGACGTGTTCAAATGAGCGCCGCCTCCCTCAGGTGAGGGAACGGGCCGTTTCGAACGCGCGTTCCATGTCCGGCAGTTGACCGAGGTCCGGCACCACTTCCATGTAGCGGATGACGCCGTCCTTGTCCAGCACCAGCACGGCGCGGGCGAGCAGGCGGTTCTCGCCGATCAACAGGCCGCTGGCCTTGCCGAAGGTGGCCTCGCGGTAATCCGACAGAAACAGGATGTTGTGAATCTTCGCCTCGCGTGCGAAACGCTGTTGCGCGAACGGCAGGTCGCGGCTGATGGTCACGAGCCGCGCCGTTTCATCCAGCCCCTTGTTTTCCTCGCTCAGAATGTGCGTCTGCTTTTCACACACCCGGGTGTCGATCGACGGCACGATGCTGACAATCGTCACCTTTCCCTTGAAAGCCTTTTTCAGGTCCACCATGTTGAGACCCGCGTCGGGGAGTTGCACATCCGGCAAATGCTCATTGATCTGCAACGGCTCGCCCATCAACGTAAGCGGTTTGCCGCCCATGGTGACGTTAAATCCGCTCCGCGCCGAAAGCGTGGTGGTCAGTAGGGCCGTGGTGAAGATTGAAACCAAAATCAAAGCGATGGATTTTTTCATGATGGATGCCTCGCTGTGGTTGGGATGGATATTGAGGTTCCGGGTTTGAAATTGGGATGCCCCGCCGCCCGGCGGGGATTCGATTTAACTCCTAAAATTTGACGATGGTCGCCCCGTCGCCGCCTTCATGCCGCTCGCCGGGGGCGAACTCTTTGCCGATGCCGCTCGCCGCCAGGTAGTCGCGCACCATGGTTTTGATCTTGCCCATGCCGTGGCCGTGGATCACCGTCACCTTCGGCAGTTTGTTGACCACCGCCTGGCTGAGGAACAACTCCAGCGCTTCCTGCGCTTCCTCCACACGCATGCCGCGCAAATCCAGCGTGGCGCGTGGATGCGACTGCGACTCGGTTTGTATTTTCACCGTTTCTGACTTTTGGTTTTTACCGGCGGAGGGTGTGCGGCGGATGTGGCCTTTCAGCCGTTTGGTTTCGACAACCGTAACGAGATTGCCGAGGCGAACGCGCACGCGGTCCTTCTGCACGGGGTTTTCGAGGAGCACGCCGCAGGCGTTGTAGTCCTCGACCAGGATTTCATCGCCTTCTTTCAAATTGTCCGGCGGAACGTCCCAGCCGTTGCGGTCGGGTCCGGTCTCTGACAGCGGCGTGTGACCGATCTGCCGCAGTTGCTTTTCCGCCCTGCGCAGTTTGGGCAGATCGCGACTTTGCCGCACGCCGTCGATGAGGTGTCGAATCTCCCGTTTTGCTTCGCGCACGTAGGTCTGGATGCGCTTGGTTTTGGTTCGGCTGTAGTCTTTTTCCTGCGTGCGCAGGGTATCGGTCAACCGCTGTTGCTCGCGCTGGAGGGCCTCGATGGATTCCTTCTCGCGGGCGATGCGTTCCTTTTCGTTTTCGAGATCGAGTTTCTGCCGATTGAGGTCCTGCAACAGCGCCTCGGCACGGCGGTCCTTTTCCGCGTAAATTCTGCGGGCGTGTTCGATGGTTTTCAGCGGCAGGCCGAGCCGTTGCGCCGTTTCCAGCGCCGCGCTGTCGCCGGGCACGCCGAAAACAAGGCGGTAGGTCGGCACCATTTTGTCGAGGTCGAACTCCATGCAGGCGTTCAGGAATCCTTCCTGCGTCTGCGCCAGCGTCTTGAGCGCGAGGAAGTGTGTGGACACCATCGTCGTGAAATTACGGGCTTTCATCTCCAGAAGAATCGCCTCCGCCAAGGCAGCACCTTCTTGCGGATCGGTGGCAATGCCCAGTTCATCAAGCAGGATGAGCGCGCCTGGCGCCGCCCGTTCCAGAATGTGGATGATTTTCTTGATGTGGCCGGAGAAGGTGGACAGGCTGAGTTCGATGTTCTGTTCATCGCCGATGTCGGCGTACACTTCCGGGAAGAACCGCATCTCGGAGCGCGGGCCGACGGGCAAAAACAGGCCGCACCGCGCCATCAACGCCATCAGCCCCACGGTCTTGAGGGTCACCGTTTTGCCGCCGGTGTTGGGCCCCGAAATGATAACGATGCGCGTGTCCGGATTCCATGCGATGTCGTTGGCGACCACCTTGGTGCCGTTCAGCACCAGTTCCGGGTTGCGTGCGTGGTGCAGGGTGAGGGGGCCGTCTTCATGAAACGTATAAGGATGTGCATCCATCTGCCGGGCGAGGCGCGCGCGGGCGTGGATGCCGTCCAAAGCCACCAAATGCTGTTGGTTGCACATCAGGATGTCGGCGTGTTCCTTGATGTGGAGGGCGAGCGATTCCAGAATGCGCTGGCGTTCGCGTTGTACTGCGAGACGTGCCAGCCTCACCTGGTTGTTGAGCGCCACCGCCTGCGTTGGTTCCATGAACACCGTCTGGCCGCTGGCCGAGGTGTCGTGCACGATGCCTTCCAGCCGGCTTTTCGCGTCAGCGCGCACCGGCAGGACCAGCCGCCCGTCGCGTTCCGTGTAGTACGAGTCCTGCAGGATGTCCTTGTAGGAACCGGACATCAGCTTGCTCATGGTCGATTCCAGGTTATCGCGGGCGCGGGCGGCATCGCGCACCGCCTGTTTGAGCTCCGGCGACGCGTCGTCCTTGATCTCACCGTCGTCGTCAATACAGCGCTCGATCTCACGGATGAGTTCCGCCACCGGTTCCAATTGCGACGCGTAAGGCGCGAGGTGCGGGATCGATTCCCGCTTGCCGAGGTAACGCTTGAGATCGCGCACCAGACGCAAGGATTCCGCGATGTGCAGGCAGTCGCCTGCCTCCACCAGCAAACGCTCGCTTACGGAAGTGAGGGCGGGGTCGAGATCGGAAAACGCGCGAAGCGGAATCGATTCCACCTCGTCGAACAAAGCCACCATCTCTGCGGTTTCGTTGAGGCGGGTTTGTGCAGTTTGGAAATCGTCGGCGGGTGTTTCGTCTTCCAACAAAGAGTGGGTGAGGGAAGACATCGCCTGTTCGGCCAGCGCGCTCTGGATCCAGCTCCAGCCCAGCAGGGCCATCGACTGGTTCAATGTGATGTCGGCCGGTGCGGCGTCCTTGGGGTTCATGGCAGGGAGGCGAACTGGACTTTTTCTTCCAGATTGATGCTGATGCGGGCGTCATACAATATTTCCGGGTCCCAACGCTGTTTGAATCCGGAGAGCAGGATTTCCAAATCCGGTTCCACCTTTTCGTGGAAGCTCACCCGCTGGGGACCGGTTTTGAACTGCCCGTTTTCTTCTTTCAGTTCCTGGAAAGTCACCAGAAATTTTTTATCGAAGTCCACCTGATCCGCGTTCAGGAACACCTCGTGTTCGAGCAGATTCTTGGCGACGATTTCGAACAGGTTGGGTTCTTTATGCACGGCGAGCAGGGTGGTGATCTTGCCGTCGCGGATGTTCATCGTTTCCTTTTCCGGTCCCGGCAGTTGCAGGGCGGCCATCTGCACGCCGCGCGTCACCTGCGCCCAGTGGATGTTGTCGAGGTGGTTGCCCTCGCGTACCATACGCAGGATGTGGGGATGCGGATCGCGCTTCGTCGTCTTCAACCATTCGACCAAAGCCGGGACTTCCGAGTCGGGCAGAAAATGTCCGCCGTGCGCCATGCCCTGTTCGCGGTGTTCGTGGTATTCGAGCGGATATTTGAGGTCGTTCAGGATTTTACGGATTCGGCGGCTGTACTGGATCGGGAAGATCGGGTCGTGTACGCCCTGGATACTGTAGATCGGCGTGTTCTTGAGGTTCACCAGGAAATGCAGGTAACGGTCGGTGATGGCCCCGGCGATGGGCACGATGCCCGCGAAGTGGTCGGGATAAAACATGCCCGTCATGTACGCGCCGATAGCGCCGTTGGACAGGCCCGCCAGAAACACGCGGTTGTGGTCCACGGGGTACTGCCGCTTGACAGTCTGGATGAGGTCCATCACCATTTCCTCCGCTCGCAGAGACCACCACGCGCCGGCGGGGTAGGAGGGACAGAGGATGATGAAGCCCTCATCTTTAAGACGCGGCAACCAGCTTTCGACGGTGCGGTCGCCACTGCCACCCATGCCGTGCAGGATGACGATCATGGGATAGTCCCGCTTCGCCTCCATCTCCGGAACGTAGAGAGCGTAAGGATAGGTTTGGTCGCCGATGGAATATTCCCGGTCGGTGTGAAGTCCCGCCGCGCCGCCGGAACCGCGCCCGATGCGCTTCAGGTATTGCTTGACGGCGTCGTGCGTCGTTTCCTGTTTTTTCAGGCGGGCCAGCGCTTCCTGTTCGACCTGGGGGTCGTTCGTGGACAGGTAGAGATCGACGTCACCCTCCATATCGTAAGTTGGCGGCGTCACCACTTTCGGCACTTCGGGCGGCGGCATGCAGGCCGCGAGGAGGGCGGTCATCCATATCCCAAGAATCACGTTTCGCATACTCTGATCTTGACACAAACCGAGTCCGCAAGTAAAGACCGGGAACCACGGCAGGGGTGGAAAAAAGTGTTGATTTTAAACGTAAAGCTTCATACCATTTGAAAAGTAACTGGAGTCCAATCCGTTCATCAACACGCTCTCTTGCCTGCTCTTATGACTGCCACCGCAACCATCCCATTCCAAACCACAAATATAAAGCCCGGAACCGTAGTGCTCGGCGAAGGCCGGTTTTCCGGCGGCGACGCCTACCGCGCCCTGTTCCGTATTAAAAAAGGGGGCTTTGAATATCTCGGCCAGATGAATGTTCACCTGGGCGAGGAAGGGGTGCGCCTCGAAATGTTCAACGCCAACTATTTTGCGTTGTTCGACGCGGAGCCGGAGGCGGTGATCTCTGCTTTGGAGCGGATTGTGCTCAACCAGCTTCTGGGACGCGACGCACTGAACGATCGCTTTCGCGATGTGATCCATTCACGACTGGAAGAATCCATCCTGCAACCGCTGCAACCTCAGTCTCCGGTTGAGGAAGAGGCCGATCCGCGCGATCTGCAAGGCATCTTCGATCGGCTGAATTCCGAATATTTTGAAGGCAAGGTGGAAGCAACGATCGAGTGGTCCAAGGAAACCAAGGCTGCCAACCGGCGGTCGGTGAAATTCGGGTCTTACGATTCCAGGAAGAAACTGATCCGCATTCACCCGCGGCTCAGGCAGGACTTCGTTCCCATCCCGGTGCTGGAATTAACCGTTTTTCACGAGATGTGCCATCAGGCCGTTCCGCCGGTGCGTCAGAAAGGGCAGTGGAAAACCCACCACAAGGAATTCAAGGCCCGCGAAAAACAGTACAAGCACTACAAAGAAGCGATGCAGTGGGAAAAGAAGCACTGGGCCAAATTGCTCGCTCCCTCCTCCGAAGAATGACTTCTCCTTGATTTCAATTTAAACACCTCAGGCCGGGTCTTTGTCCGGTGGGCCGGTGGGTTCTGTATTGGCAGGTTCCGGCGACGTGGGCAAATTGATAATGAACGTCGTGCCCCTGCCGATTTGGGATTTGACATCAATGTGACCGCCGTATTTCTCCACCACGCGATGCACAATGTTGAGACCCAGGCCCGTTCCCGACCCCTGTTCCTTGGTAGTAAAAAACGGATCGAAAATCCGGGTCAGGTGCTCTTCCGCGATTCCGGGTCCCGTGTCGCGGATGGACACCGTGACGTTTCCATTCTGCTGGAATGTTTTGATGGTCAACGTTCCTTTGCCCTCCATGGCCTGCACCGCGTTGCGAACAATATTCAGGAACACCTGTTGCAGTTCTTCCGGTTTTGCTGTGACTTTGGGCAGGTTCCCATAGTGTTTTTCCAGCGCGATATCATCTGAGTACGAGTCCAGCAGTGCGATGTCCAGCGCCGCATCGATGCGCTCGTTGATGTTGATGGTCTGGTCCGAATCCTGTTCATTGGTGCGGGCGTAACCGGACATGTTCAAAATGACGTTTGCCATATGTCGGGACCGGTCCAGAACTTTCTGGGCGTAGGCCTTGATTTTCGGTTCGGTGGCCTGGTCCACAATGGCTTCGGTGTAGCCCATGATGGAATAGAGGGGATTGTTCATCTCGTGCGCGATGCCCGCGGTCAGTGTGCCGAGCCCGGACAGTTTGTCCGCCTTGGTCAACTGGTCCAGAAGTTTTTTCTCTTCTGTGATGTTTTTCATGATGAGGCCGATCCGCCTCCCTTCCATTTGCTTGAACTTCATATCGAAAAACTGGTACGCAAAGAACAGATCACCCAGTTTGATGGTGGGTTGCCAGTCTTTCGTATGCGGCGTTGTGGGTGCCAGAGGGTCCTTGGCACGATAACTTTCGCTTTGCAGATGGTGGAGTCTGGGTGGCTGACCGGTGCTGTAGCTTTTGAGCTCCATTGCGAGGAACGCCCACTCCTGATGGTGTTTCACTGGAACTTCCTGCAGGAGTTTGCCAAAGTAACTTTGCCGGAGAAGACCGGTTATTTTTCAAACGCCGGATTGGCGTATTCAATTCGCAGGCTGGCATCAAAGATGAGAATCGATTCCGGAACACTCATCAAAATGCTTTCGGTGTACTCCCGCAGGTAAATCACTTCCCGACTTTTTTCTTCAACCTGTTGTTCGAGCCCGGTGAATGTTTTACGCAACAATGCGTTCATGATATTGATCTCTTCCGCAAGGAGTTCGATTTCATCACCGGTTTTTATCTGGAGGGGTTTTACGGATTCCCCGCGCCCGATGGACTCCGCTGTTTTCTGAAGCTGGCGAATGGGTTGCACAATCCGGTTTGCGGCCAGCGATCCCATCACTGCGATGAGTAGAATGGAGACAAAACCCGCTGCGGCCATCCAGCCGAGAAGTTTCCGTGTGGGCGCAAACAATTCTTCCGAAGACTGCCATGCAAACGTGTACAGTCGAGGCCCCTGGGTGCCGGCAATGATCCTGTTTGTGGAAGCAAGAGGTGAAAAGCCGATGATGGACAGACGGTGACTTCCGTGGCCATCACTCTGAGTTTCCACCCAGTTGGCTTCCGGTCCTGTGACGTGTTTGACCAGGTCAGCCTCGCTCAACCGGTGTCCCGTCGGCAGGATGGGGCAGTCCAGCACGACCCCGTTGGAGTTGATCAGCATCACGTGCCCGGTTTGCCCGAACAGGATGTTCTCAATCGACGGCGAGAAAAAACGTTTGCTGGAATACAGGCGGTGGAGGACGCCCATGCGGGTCTGGTCGCGTGTCCGGATCGGTACCGCGATTTCAAAAAGATAGGTATTCAGCTTGGTGTCGAAATGCAAACGCCCGAAAGCTTCCGGGAGCCCCTTTTTCATGACACCAACCCATGTTGCGCGTGAACTGTTGTCGCGTTCGGGGTAGTCATTGATGGTGGCCACCAGGTTGCCCGAGGCATCGGTGACAAACAAAGCCTTTGTGGATTCCACCGCGCTGAGATCATCACGCAAAAAGTTGCTGAGTACACGGCTCGCTCCATTTTCCTGGATTTCCTGATAGGTGGGTGGCAGGGGGGTGATGCTCTTTAATGTGTTCTCGGATTCCGTGACCGAGCGGTTATGTTCCTTGACATTGATGATGAGGGTGGGATGGGAGGCCCAATGCCGCATCTTTTGAAATTCGTCTTTGATCAATAGGTCGATCTTGGTTGATGTTTCATAGGCCAGTGCCTTGAAACTTGCACCGATGACCTGCGTCAGCGACTCGTTTCCCTGAAAGAACGACCACGCCATGGCTAAAACCAAAGGAATGGTACCCACTCCTATGACCATTCCGATCAGTCTGTTTTTCAGCCCGGAACGGACGCGGACGGGTTTTTTGGGCAAGGGAACACCGGCTACGTTCATAAGTGGACCGGGAACCGGCAATGGCCTTACGGCATGCCGTGGGGAAACCGGCACCCACACGCGGAAAGCCTTGTAAATTAACCGGATTTTGTTAACCGCATGGGTGCTTTAGTTGGAAGTCAATATAGGGCCCGTTACTCCAAATTTCATCGCTTTCCCTAAAAAAAGTGGCCGGAATCCAACCCCGGTCCTATGTTTAGTTCTAATGAGTCGAAGGCCGAAAGGGGGAACCGCCCGGCCGTTATTTTTTCCCGCCTTTTCGGGCGGTGAGAGAGATTGATTCTAAATTATCACTGGAGGGACACATGGTTACCGGAAAAGTTTTGGTCATTGATGACGAACAGGACGTCCGGGATGTCATTCGGTTGCAATTGGAGCAACACGGACTACACGTGCTGGAAGCAGAAAACGGGGAGGAGGCCATCAAGGTGCTTCATTCCGAAAACAACCTGGTCAATATCGGGGTGATTCTGTGCGACATTCGAATGCCCAAGATCAACGGCATCGAGGCGATCGATTATCTCAAGAAAAATGCACCGGGAATTCCGATCGTGGTGATCACCGGTTACCCGGATACGGAACTGGCCGTCGGTTTGATGAGAAAGGGAGTCAAGGACTATCTGGTGAAACCTGTCGAGAAGGAAAAGCTGTTCAAGGTGGTGGATCAGCTCATCGCCGCCGGAAAGGATTTTGAGTATTGATTGGTTGCCCGCGATTCAGGGTAAAGAAGGCTTTGCTTCCGCCCGGTTGCAAAGCCTTTTTTTTTTGGCTACATTGCAGGCGGCATGAGCAAGCCGTTTGCCAGTCATCCCGCATCTTCCATTTCGAATGATCCCGTTTGAATGACCTCCGTTGCTGATAACCTTGCCGTCATTCGCCAGCGCATCCGCGAAGCCGCGCTTCGTGCGGGGCGCGATCCGGCGTCGGTGCACCTGCTGGCTGTCAGCAAAACGGTGCCGATGGAACGGATTCTGGATGCGTGCCGGGCGGGTGTGAACGTGTTCGGCGAAAACAAGGTGCAGGAGGCAGTCGGCAAGCTGGAATCCCCGGGCGCGGCGGACTGCCGCTGGCATTTCATCGGACATTTGCAGAAAAATAAAGTAAAGTATGTGGTCGGGCGTTTCGATCTGATTCATTCGGTGGACAGCATCGAACTGGCGGAAAAGCTGAACGCGGAAAGCGAAAAGCAGGGCATGGTCACGAACGCCCTCATTCAGGTCAACGTCTCCGGCGAAGCGTCGAAGTACGGCGTCGATCCGGACCATCTGGGAGACCTTCTGCGCCGGTCCGGAGCGCTGTCCGGCATTGCGGTGAAAGGATTGATGACCATTCCACCCTACACACCGGACGCGGAAGAGGCGCGAAAACATTTTGTGAGTTTGCGCACCCTTCGGGACCGTATGTGCGAAAAGGCAATTCCGGGTGTCACTTTGACCGAGTTGTCGATGGGCATGTCCCACGATTTTGAAATCGCGATCGAAGAAGGTGCCACGTGGGTTCGCGTGGGAACCGCTCTCTTCGGCGAACGCGCCGGTTGAACCGGGCTTACTATTTCCGCAACACAACGGAGTGAATGGCAGTGCTGACCAACAAACGAATCGGATTCATTGGCGGGGGCAACATGGCGGAAGCCATGATCAAGGGCCTGTTGTCCGCGTCGTTCATCGAAGCCAAAAGCCTGATGGCGTCGGATATGGTGGGCGAACGACTGGAATTTCTGAAACATGAATTCAAAATCAAAACCACTACGGACAATCAGGAACTGGTGCAGAAAAACGACATCATCATCCTTGCGGTCAAACCGCAGGCGGTGAAGGCCGTGTGCTCCGGCATTCACGAGCAGGTCGATGAGAAAAAACTGGTGATCTCCGTTGCCGCGGGCGTCCCCATCCACGCTATCGAAATCCTCTTGAATCCCGAAGCGGACAAAAAAGTCGGTGTGGTTCGCACCATGCCCAACACCCCGGCCCTCGTGCAGGCAGGGGTGACGGCGCTATCGGCGAGCGATCACGTCAGCAAAAGCGACCTCAAGGTCGCCCACCGCATCTTCGAAGCCATCGGCCGTACGGTGGATGTCCCCGAGGCTCAGTTGGACGCGGTCACCGGGTTGAGCGGAAGCGGCCCGGCGTACATTTTCATGATCATCGAGGCATTGTCGGATGCGGGAGTGAAGATGGGCCTGTCGCGCGACGTGTCCAATGCGCTCACCCTGCAGACGGTGCTCGGTTCCGCCAAGCTGGCGCAGGAAAGCGGGCGTCATCCGGGAGAATTGAAAGACATGGTGTGCTCGCCCGGCGGCACCACGATTTCCGGTTTGCACTGGCTGGAGAAAGGGGGGCTTCGCACCACCCTCATCAACGCTGTCGAGGCGGCGACGCAACGCTCCATCGAGCTTGGCAGAAACGCGGAAAATAATCAGAATGGAAACGATTCTCAATAACAGTGAACCCAGACGAAAATACACATCCAGCCCGGGTATTTCATTTGTGAAGACATTGACAGAAGGCCGGAGCGATATGATATTACTTATGGAAGAGGGCCAAGCCCCCTTCCATACAACCGGCGGTTCGGCTGGAAGAAGACCCGAGCAACTGGGTGGAAACACAAAAGAGGGATCGCGATCGGTTGTATGCCAACCGGGGTAGGCAGAAAAAGAGGACGCAGGGTTGGCCTACCCCGCGGCGGCGAGAAGTCTTTCAGGAATGAAATGAGAATCCTGAAAGGCTTTTTTTATTTAGCCCGGTATTTCTGTACTTCACCCCAGCCCGCAAGTCCCAGCCCGAGGAACATCAGCCACACCGGATGCAGGACCTTTTCCGGATCCTTGAACATCAGGATCAGCATGATGATCACCGCCGACATGGCGAGAATGATACCCCAGTAAAGTTTTTCCTGCCCCTTGACGAACAGGTCCGGATTCTTCAGTTGCTTTCTCACTTCCGGACGCAATTCAAAATGAAACATGGCGGGGTTCCCTTCAGCCAAGGACCTGGTTCAGGCTTCCGGAGCGGAAGCCCAGTATGTCGACGGTGACGAACTGAAACCCGATTTCTCGGAATTTGGATTCGATGACCCGCGCTTGTTCCGGGTCCAGGAGCATCGGCAGGTCGTCCTGCGGTGCCTCGATGCGTGCGATGTCGCCGTGATGCCGGACGCGCACCTGTTTCAGTCCCATGCCGAGCAGAATGTCTTCCGCACGCTCGATCATCGAAAGCTTTTCCCCCGTCACCTCCTGACCGTACGGGACGCGCGACGCCAGGCAGGCCATCGCCGGTTTGTTCCACGTGGGCAGTTCCAGCTCCTGCGACAGGTCGCGCACGTCCTGTTTGTTCATGCCCGCGTCGGCGAGGGGACTTAGAACTTTGGCCTCGTCCGCCGCCACCAGTCCCGGACGATGGTCGCCCAGGTCGTCGCTGTTGGTGCCGTTCAGGATGCAGGGCAGGCCGTGCTCGGACGCGATGCGTTTCAGATGATCGTACAGCTCCGTCTTGCAGAAATAACAGCGGTTGGCCGGATTGGCGGTGTAATCAGGGTTGTGGATTTCCCCTGTGTCGACAATCAGGTGCCGGGCGCCAATTTGCCGGGCGAGTCTTTTCGATGCTTCCAGTTCCCGTTCCGGCACGCTGGGTGAGCGGCCGGTGACGGCAAGCACACGTTCTCCCAAAGCGGCATGGGCTATTGCCAGCACCAGCGTGCTGTCGACCCCGCCGGAAAACGCCACGATCGCGCCCGGAAGCGCCGCGATCTGCGCCTGCATTCGTTTGTGTTTGTCGTGTAAGGTCATGGCCGGTTGGTCCGTGCGCTCAAAACAGCGCCATTGCTGGTTACAACTTACCATGTCCCCGGACCAAAAAAAAGATCCGGGAGCAGGGGGGAGGCTCCCGGATCATCAGAAGGAGGTAAAACCAGATTGAAGTTAGCTGCTGACTCTCATTGTATAAAGTCCGTGAAGGTCTTGAAAGAGCCCGCAAGAATGGGTTTCAAGCGGCAGTGAAGGTGCACGAAAACCCAAATTAGGTAGCGGTATTCAAGTAAAGGAAATATTTCATGAAACGGATGCAGTTCACCCTATCCGGTTACAGTTTGCTGTGTAGAAACTGCAGGAATTCCGATAGAAGAGGGGTTGCGCTGTAACTGGAGGAAATAGTGTGCGGTCAGCCACCGATGGCGTGCATGGCGCGGGCGGGGCGTTCGAAGTCGTCCAGGTTGATTTTGTGCCCCGGCTCCTTGGTGACCAGCGCCGCTCGAATGCGTTGCTCGATGTCCTGGTCCGTGGCCGCGCTGTCCCGCACCAGTTCCTTCAGGTTGTGCTCGTTGGTCGAGAACAGGCAGGTGCGCAGTTTGCCGTCGGCGGTCATGCGGATGCGGTTGCAGTAATCACAGAACGGATTGCTGACAGCGGTGATGATGCCGATCTTGCCCTTGCCGTCGGCGAACTTGTATTCACTCGCCGGGCCGATTTCCAGCGAGTCCTGGATCGGTGTTATTTCAAATTTCTTGCTGATGAGGTCGATGATCTCGTGACCGAACAGCACCTTGTCGCGTTCCCAGATGTGGTCCGCGTCGAGGGGCATGAACTCGATGAAGCGGATCTCGAATCCGTCCGAACGGCCGAGTTCCACCAGTTTCAGTATTTCCGGCTCCGAGAAATTGCGCATGGCGACGGCGTTGACCTTGATCGGGAAGCCCGCTTCGCGCGCGGCGTCGATGCCTTCCATCACCTGCTCCAGGCAGTCGCGGCGGTTGACGTGGGTGAATTTCTCCTTGTCCAGAGCGTCCAGGCTGATGTTCAGCCGGTGCAGTCCCGCATCCCTGAGCGCCTTCGCATGCTGCTTCAGGAAGAAGGCGTTGGTGGTCATGGCGATGTCTTCGATTCCCGGCACCGCTCTCAACATGCGCACCAACTCCGGCAGGTCCTTGCGCAGAAGCGGTTCGCCGCCGGTGAGGCGCAGGCGGAAGATGCCCATCTTCGACACCACGCCGACGATGCGGGTGATTTCTTCGAACGAGAGCAGGTGGGAGCGGTCCATGAACTCCACGTTGTCCGCGGGCATGCAGTACGTACAGCGGAAATTGCAGCGGTCTGTGACGGAAATACGCAGGTTGACGATGCGGCGGCCCATGCCGTCAATCAGAATCGGGCGTTCCTGGCTCTCGGAGATGGACATCGGACTTCCTCTCACGTCGGTGTGACACCCGGGTTTTCCGGCGGTTTGCCATGCTCCGGGCAAGTTCGCCCACACTCTTGCAGGTGGGGGTTTATTTGGTAGAATTATACCCTTTTTGAAAAAGCGATGTACACCCCAAATGCTTTTCCCGGCAGGGGGTGGGAAGATTCCGGCAAGGGGCATACATCGAACCCATCACCTCACCCGGCGCAGGCTGGGAAAAATACCTTTTTGGGGAGGGGGAGACGCTGAACGCATTGTGTGCCCGCATGCTCCTGAAAAGCCGAAAAATCCCAAAAAATATGGAGATTTCCGGCTTTTGGAAGGAACCTGTAAGACGCCTTTGCATCTAATCAGTATGGGGATGGGTCTGCCCGCACAAGATTGTCCTGATTTTCACAGGCGTTTGATATACAATAGAGCCCATCTGACAGATGGCATGGAAACGGGTTTGCCCCGTTGCGGGAAATCTCTTGTAAACGTTTTAAACACAAAGAATTAGAATGTCTGTCGCTGAAGAGAAGTTCTCTACGAAATTCGAAGAAGCCGCCACCAAGCCGAAGCACCGCGGAGCCTTCTACCAGGAAGACGCCACGGAAAAGGGCATGGCATTGGTTGAGGCCAAATTCAAGGATATGAAGCTGTACTGGCTGGTGGACGTAGTCGAAGGCCGGGTGTACAGCGCCAAGTTCTTCGCTTACGGGGGCAAGGTGTCCGTAGGCATCTGCGAACAGTTGTGCTCCATGGTCAAGGGACTCACCATCGACGAGGCCTGTTCCCTTCTGGGAGCGGACGTCGAACGCGCACTCCGCGACGATCCGGAGGAACCGGCGGTGCCGGAGTCCAAAAAGACCGCTTTCGGCAACGTGCCGGAACTGCTCAAAATCATCAAGGAAAAGTATCCGGAAGCGCAGGCCGTGGCGCAGGCCACAGCGTCCATCAAGGGCAGCGGCGCCGGCAAACCGAAAAGCACCCGCGAACTCACCATGCAGGAACAGGCATGGCTGGACTTGGATGAGGCCGACCAGATCAAGCAGGTCGAACTGGTTCTGGACGAAAAGGTCCGCCCGGCGTTGATGTCCGACGGCGGCAACATCCAGGTATTGGAAGTGGTTGACGGCGAGCGGGTTCTCGTCCAGTATCAGGGGGCCTGCGGCAGTTGCGGCTCTTCGCTGGGGGCGACGTTGTCGTTCATCGAACGGACCCTGCGTCAGGATGTGTACAGCGACCTGCAGGTCGTCCCCAACATGTAATGAATTTTTAGAATCCGTCTCTTAAGGAGTTGGAATATATGGCTAAGGAAACCGCCCGGAACGTCACGGACGTCGATGAGGTCCTCGAGAACCGGGGTGAATACAAATATGGCTGGCGGACTCTGATCGAATCCGAGACCTTCCCCAAGGGATTGAACGAGGATGTGATCCGTGCCATTTCGAAGAAAAAGGAAGAGCCGGAGTTCATGCTGGACTTCCGTCTCAAGGCCTACAAGAAATGGCTGGAGATGAAGGAGCCGAAGTGGCCGAACGTGCACTACCCGCCGATCGATTATCAGGATTTGTCCTACTACTCCGCTCCGAAACCGAAGGAACAGTTGGAGAGCCTGGACGAGGTCGATCCGGAAATCCTGCGCACCTTCGATAAGTTGGGCATCCCGCTGGAAGAACAGAAGCGGTTGTCCAACGTGGCCGTGGACGCGGTGTTCGACAGCGTCAGCGTCGCCACCACGCACAAGAAAAAGCTGATGGAAGTGGGCATCATTTTCTGTTCCATTTCGGAAGCGTTGCAAGAGTATCCGGAACTGGTTGAGGAATACCTGGGTACGGTTGTGCCCACAGGCGATAACTACTTCGCCGCGCTCAACAGCGCCGTGTTCACGGACGGTTCGTTCGTGTTCATTCCGCCGGACACCATCAGCCCGATGGAGCTGTCCACCTACTTCCGCATCAACACGGAGGAAACGGGGCAGTTCGAACGCACGCTCATCATCTGCTCGGACAACAGCTACGTGTCATACCTGGAAGGGTGCACCGCACCGCAGTTCGACACCAACCAGCTGCACGCGGCGGTGGTCGAGCTCGTGGCTCTGGACAACGCCGAGATCAAGTACAGCACCGTGCAGAACTGGTATGCCGGCGACCCGGAAACGGGCAAGGGCGGCATCTACAACTTCGTCACCAAGCGCGGCAAGTGCCAGGGCAAGAAATCGAAGATTTCCTGGACGCAGGTGGAAACCGGCTCCGCCATCACCTGGAAGTACCCGAGTTGCATCCTGCAGGGGGACGACTCACAGGGCGAGTTCTACTCCGTGGCCCTGACCAACGGCCACATGCAGGCCGACACGGGCACGAAGATGATCCATATCGGCAAGAACACCCGGTCGAGCATCATCTCCAAAGGCATCTCCGCGGATCATTCCAGCAACAGTTACCGCGGTCTGGTGAAGGTCAACAAGGGCGCCACCAACGCGCGCAATTACACGCAGTGCGACAGCATGCTGGTGGGCGACAAGTGCAGTGCGCACACGTTCCCGTACATTGAAACCGGCAACAGCTCCGTGCAGGTGGAACATGAAGCGTCCACCTCGAAGATCAGCGAGGAGCAGTTGTTCTATTTCGAACAGCGGGGCATTTCCCGCGAGAACGCCATCTCGGCGCTGATCAACGGCTTCTGCAAGGAAGTCTTCAAACAGCTTCCCATGGAATTCGCCGTCGAGGCGGAAAAACTCCTGGCCCTGAAGCTGGAAGACAGCGTCGGCTGAGTCCCATCATTCGGAAACACCGGCCAGCCAGGCAGGGCCCCGCGGCTCGATGCCTGGCTGGCCTGTTTTGAAAATCAGAGAGGAACAGATTAATGCTAGAGATCAATGATCTGCACGCCGGATTCGAAGGCGTCGAAATCGTCAAGGGTGTGTCCCTGACCGTGAACAA
>NZ_HG422173.1:2854924-2906469 GCF_000341545.2 Nitrospina gracilis 3/211 | reverse complement strand
GACCGTGAACAAAGGGGAGGTTCACGCCACTCATGGGCCCCGAACCGGGTCGGGCAAAAGCACGCTGTCGAAGGTGCTGGCCGGTCACCCGGCTTACCAGGTGACGGCGGGCACGGTGAAATTTGAAGGCAAGGACCTTCTGGACATGGACCCCGAACAGCGTGCACTGGAAGGCATCTTTCTGGGTTTTCAGTACCCGGTGGAGATTCCCGGCGTCAACAACGCCGAGTTCCTGCGCATGGCCTACAATGCCAAACGCGTTCACAACGGTGAAGAGGAGCTCGATCCGCTGGACTTCGACGACCTGCTGGTTGAGAAGATGAAGCTGGTGTCCATGGACCCGCGCTACAAGGACCGCGCCCTCAACGACGGTTTCTCCGGCGGTGAAAAAAAGAAAAATGAGATCCTGCAGATGGCGGTGCTTCAACCGAAACTGGGTTTGCTGGACGAAACCGATTCCGGTCTGGACATCGACGCATTGAAGGCCGTGGCCAGCGGCATCAACAAGCTCACCAGCAAGGATAACGCGCTGATCCTGATCACCCATTACCAGCGTTTGTTGAATTACATTGAACCCGATTACGTGCACGTGTTCTCTCACGGCAAAATCGTCAAGTCCGGTGGAAAAGATCTGGCGCTCGAGGTCGAGAGCCAGGGTTACGACTGGGTCGCCACCGCCGCCAAGTGAGGAGAGCGTATGTCCACGACTTTAGATGTGATCAGTGAAAGCGAGCAGGCGGTCCTCGACCTGCACAAGGAGTTTCTGAAAGACTCCGACCCCGCACTCAAACCGCTCAACGAGGCGGGCATCCGGCGCTTCGAGGCGGTCAAGTTTCCGCACCGCAAGCACGAGATGTACACCTTCGTCAACACGCACGACCTCACCGAAACCCGGTTCCAACTGACTGGCCACGCGGCCGCCGATGCGAAAGAAGTGCAGGCGGCGGTTTATCCGTCCTGTCAGGACCGGGTGATCGTGTTCGTCAACGGCGTGTACGACGAGAAACTGTCCAATACCTCGGGGCTGGAAGCGGAGGTGAAAATCACCCCGCTCGTTCAGGCCATCCAGGATGAGGCCGTTCAGGAATACCTGCTGGCGACGGTGGAAGAGGAAAACGATGTATTCGCCGCGCTCAACAGCGGCTTTGCGAAAGACGGCCTCGTCGTCAGTGTTGCGGAAAAGGCGGTGATCGAAAAACCGCTGCAGGTCCTCTACGTGTCCACCGGTACGGACAATGGTACCGTTGCCAGTCACCCGCGTCTGCTGGTGAAACTGCAACCACGGGCGGAGTTCAAACTGGCGGTGAAGTTCATCGGGCAGGGCGCGGGATATTTCGTCAACGCCGTGCAGGATTTTCTGGTGGACCCCGACGCGGGCCTGACTTACTGGCAGGTCCAGCGGGACGATCCCGCCGTGTGGCACATGTCCAAAACGCGGGTGCATTTGCACCGCAACAGCCGTTTCGTGTGTACCAACGGATCGTCGGGAAGCCGTCTCGCCCGCCACCATTACGAAGTCCGTCTGAAAGACGAAGGCGCGGAACTCAACATGAACGGCATTTCCGTTCTGGAAAACGAGGAGCAGGCGCACAATTTTGTGCGCGTTCACCACGAGGCTCCGCATTGCACCAGCAACCAGTTTTTCCGCAACGTCATCAACAACAAGGCCCGCTCCAGTTTCGACGGTACCGTGATTGTCGACAAGGGCGCGCAGTTGACCAACTCCGACCAGTTGATCAACAACCTTATGCTGTCGGATGACGGCAAGGCGGACGCCAAGCCGAACCTGATGATTTTCGCCGACGATGTGAAATGCACGCACGGCGCAACGGTCGGGCAGATCGATGAGGATCAGTTGTTTTACCTGAAAACGCGCGGCCTGTCCGAGGCGGTGGGCAAATCCATTCTGACCAAGAGCTTTGTCACCAGCATCATCGATGCGGTTCCGTTTGAGGACGTGGTTCGGGATTTCAACCAATACCTGCTTAAAAAATTGGAGGCCGATAATGTCTGACACCGGCACCGTGGCGTCACCCAATCCGGTTTTGGATGTCGATAAAATCCGCAAAGACTTTCCCGTTCTCGCGCAGAAGGTCCACGGCAAACCGCTGGTGTACCTGGACAACGCCGCAACCACGCAGAAACCGAACGCGGTGATCGAGCGCGTGCGCAAGTTCGATTCGGAAGAGTACGGCACCGTGCGCCGCGGCGCGTACAAGATGAGCGAAGGCTCGACGCGCATGTACGAGGAAGCGCGGCAGAAGGTGGCGGACCTTTTGGGCACGCCCGACCGCAACGAGATCATCTTCACCAGCGGCACCACGCAGTCGGTCAACCTGGTGGCGCAGAGTTACGGCCGCAAATTCCTCAACGAAGGCGACGAGGTCATCATCTCGCAGATCGAGCACCACGCCAACATCGTGCCGTGGCAGATGATCACCGAGGAAAAAGGCGCCAAGCTCAAGATCATCCCGTGCAACGACAAGGGCGAGCTCCTCATGGAGGAGTACGAGAAACTGCTCAGCACGAAAACGAAGGTGGTCGCGGTCAACCACGTATCCAACGCACTCGGAACCATCAACCCGATCAAGGAAATCATCGACCTTGGCCACAAGGCGGGGGCGGTGGTGTTGATCGATGGGGCGCAGAGCACGCCGCACATGAGCCTCAACGTGCGCGAACTCGACTGCGACTTCTATACTTTCTCCGGCCACAAGATGTACGGACCGACCGGCATCGGCGGCGTGTACGGCAAGATGGACGTGCTGAAAAGCATGCCGCCTTATGTGACTGGGGGCGACATGATCCGGCAGGTGACGTTCGAAAAGACCACGTTCAACGAGCCGCCGTCGCGGTTCGAGGCGGGCACGCCGCCCATCAGCCAGGCCATCGGCCTCGCCGCCGCCATTGAGTACATGCAGGCGGTGGGCATCGACAAGATCGCCGAATACGAACATCAACTGCTCGAGTACGGCACGCGTCTTTTGGAGAACATCGACGGCCTGCGCATCATCGGTACGGCGGAAAACAAGGCCAGTATCCTGTCGTTTTACCATGATCTGGTTCATCCGCATGACATGGTGACCCTGGTGGATCAGGACGGCATTGCCGTGCGCGGCGGGCATCACTGCGCCCAGCCGACCATGCAGAGGTTCAAGGTTCCGGCCACGACACGCGCCTCGGTTTCGTTTTATAATAAGTTCGAGGAGCTTGATGTTCTCGCGGAGAGCATCCGCAAGGCGATCAAAGTTTTTTCCTGATCCCATGGCTCCGCCGGGCGCACGATGCAGGCGGCCGTGGGATGTGATAACGAATTGAAGGTAATTAGGGATGTCTTACAGCAACGAGTTGTACCAACAGGTGATCCTGGATCATAACAAAAAGCCCCGCAACTTCCGGGAAATCGATAACGCCACGCACCAGTGCCACGGATTCAACCCGCTGTGTGGTGACGATTACACCGTGTACCTCAATATCGATGGCAAGGGCATCATCCAGGACATCAGCTTTATGGGATCGGGATGCGCCATCTCCAAGGCCAGTTCCTCGCTCATGACGCACAACCTGAAAGGTAAGACGGTGGATGAGGCCAAGGTGATGTTCGATGAATTTCACCGCATGGTGCTGGGCGAATTCGATCCCGAAGAACACAAGGACAACCACCTGGGCAAGCTGTCTCTCTTTAAAGGTATCCGCGAGTTCCCTTCGCGCATCAAGTGTGCCAGCCTGTCCTGGCATTCCATGGTGGGGGCGCTGGACAAGAACAGCGACGTCACCACCGAGTAGAACCGGGAGCATTCCCCGGCCTGGCTCTCTCCTAAGCAAGTCTGGAGGCGAACGATGCCAACCCTCACCCTGACCGATCTCGACTCCCGGACCCGACCGGGCGATTTATTCCATCCCCTCGACGACGGCAAACTCGTCTGCACCGCCTGCGGGCACCGTTGCACCCTGAAGCCCGGCCAGCGCGGCGTGTGCAAGATCCGTTACAACCTCGATGGGCAACTTCTCGTCCCGTATGCCTATACCGCCGGGGTGCAGAACGATCCAATCGAGAAGAAACCGTTTTTTCACGCGCTCCCCGGAACCAATGCGCTCAGCTTCGGCATGCTGGGGTGCGACTTCCGTTGCGCCTACTGCCAGAACTGGTTCACCAGCCAGACGCTCCGCGACGACCGCGCCACACAAAATTACCGCCCGACGACTCCGCGCGAAATCTGCGATGTGGCCATTCGCCACGGCTCGAAAACCATCGTCTCCACCTACAACGAACCGCTGATCACGAGCGAATGGGCGGTCGAGGTATTCAGGGAAGCACGGTCGCGGGGACTGGTGACGGGCTATGTGTCCAACGGGCACGGCACGCCGGAGGTGCTGGAATACGTGCATCCGTGGCTCGATCTGTTCAAGATCGACCTCAAATGCTTCGACGAGAAGAAATACAACCTATTGGGTGGAAACTTTCAGGAAGTGCTGGACACCATCCGGCAGGTGCACGAAATGGGGTTCTGGCTGGAGATCGTGACGCTCATCATCCCTGGCTACAACGACAGCGATGAAGAGTTGAACGGCATTGCCGAATTTCTCGCCGATGTGTCGCCCGACATCCCCTGGCACGTCACCGCGTTTCATCCCAATTACAAAATGGATTTGACTCCGGCGACGCCTGTGGAGACGCTCCATCGCGCGCGCAACATCGGGCTCTCCAAGGGACTCCGTTATGTGTACAGCGGCAACCGTCCGGGAGAAGTGGGCGATTCGGAAAACACGTTTTGCCCGGGGTGCAGGGCCGTGCTCATAGAGCGGCGCGGGTTTAGGGTGATTCGCAATCGGCTCGGGGAGCAGGGGAAGTGTCCCGATTGCGGAGGGGAAATTCCGGGGAGGTGGACGTAGGCGGCTGGAAGTAAACCGCCCCGTGGCCGTCAGTAGACAGGGTCGCGTTCGATTTCAAAAAGAAAGGTGGAGCCCATTCCCTGTTCGGTTTCGAACCAGATGCGCCCGCGGTGCAGGTCTTCGATGATCTCGCGGCAGGACAGCAGTCCGAACCCGTTGCCATCCGGTTTGGATGTGTATACGTCCTTGAACAGCACGTTTTGCACCTCACTGCTGATGCCGTCGCCAAAATCCTGTATTCCCACCTGAACCCGGTCTCCGTTATATTTCAGGTGAATGTGAATCTCGCCTTCCGGCTCGGTGGCGTACCCGGCGTTGATCAAAAGGTTCTGGATCACACGTTTGATGTCCAGATAATTGAACCGGGCAAAGTGCTCCGTCCCGTTGTTCTGAAACACGACCTTTTTACCTTTCAGGTGCTTGTGCAGGCTGATTTCTTCCACCGTGTCGTGCAGCAGTTTTGTCAGGTCATAATCGGATTTGGTGTGCTCCACGCTTTTGCTTTTAATTCGGGAGAGACCCTGTTCAACCATGGTCAAAAGGTCGCTTTTGACGGAGGAGATGGTGTCGTGGCATTTTTGGGCGGTGTCCCACCCCTGCCGTGGCCGATGTTCCTGGTCGGTGCCTCGCAGGTTGCCCAGCAGTTCGTAGGCCCAGAACTCGGCATAGCCCAGGGGAGTCAGGCAGTTTTTGAGATCGTGGGTGAAATGGCGTAATGACAGGATGTCCTGTTCCAGCGAGCCCAGCAGGCCCCGGATGTGCGTTGACAGGATCTGCAACATTTCCCACAGCGCCTGTGGATTGCTGCCCACGGTTTGCCGGAACAATTCCTCCTCAACCTCCAGCAGCAGGCTTTCCTGGGAAGCGTGTGCGTTTGCAGACCGCGGTTTGAAGTCGATGAGTGCCATTTCACCTAGAAGATCCCCGCTTTGCAGCCTAGTAATAAGTTTGCCACCCCGGGTCACCTCGATTTCTCCACTCAGGATGACAAAAAGAGACTTGCTGGTGTCGCCTTCCTTGAGGAGCATATCTTCTTCCTTCAGGTGCCATTCCCGGCCTTCGCTCAAAAGCTTTTCCAGATTCGCCGTGTCGAGAAGGCCAAAAACCCTGGTTTGCTTCAACAACTCGAGCTTGACGGCCGGTATTTGAAAAGAGGGGTTTTGTGGCTGGATATCGGAACTCATTTGGCAGTATCCTGTCGTGTGATGATTCAAGACTGGTACTATTTATCGTAAAGAAATTACATATCAGGTTCAATCCTTTAAAACGTCTTTATGAATCTTTGTGACTTTGCAACTTATTTTAAAATAGGGGTTTACGGAATGCCCTGTGCCGTCTGGGTTCGGAAGAAACATAAGGTCCATGGGGGTTTGGGGTATGGTCAAATGCTTTGAATTTTAGGACAATATAGGCAGGTTCGCGGTTGTTTGCACCCGTTGTGAACAATTGGAAATTATCAACCATTGCGAAAATTCTTTCTGGAATTTAAGTCAATCCGAGCGAGGAATTTGTTTTGCGAAATAAAAAACAGATAGGCAAAGCCTTGGGCCGTGTGCCCAGTGGATTGTTCATTGTGACTGCCGCACATGAGGATCGGGAGGATGCGGTGCTGACGAGCTGGGTCAATCAGTGCTCGTTTGAACCGCCTGCGGTGACCATTGTGCTTGGCACAACCCGGCCGGCACGTTTGCTGGTGGAAGCCTCAGGCGCATTCACCTTGAACATCCTTGGTAAAGAATCAAACAGCCTGCTCAAACATTTCTTTAAACCGCCCGCGGAAGGCGTTTCCATTTTTCAGGGACTCAATGTGTCCAAGGGACACAAGGGAATCAAGATTCTGGATGATTCCGTGGCTTATCTGGAATGCGAGGTTCGCGAACAACAAAGGTTCGGAGATCATATTCTTTATACTGGAGAGATTGTCGGCGGCAAAACCTTGAAAGGTGGGGAACCCTATGTACACGTGCGCGATACGGGGTTCAGCTATTGAGAGGAAGAAGGTGGGCTATTCCAGCCCCAGCATTTGCTTGAAATCGGTACGTGTCCACAACCAGTAAAACAGGGTGACGACGAAAATGAGGGTCACTACCGTGCCGATGATGGCGAAGACCAGGCGTTTGGGGTTTTCCTTGTAATAGTCCTTCACGTCCACGGCAAAGCTTTCCACTACGCCTTCGTCGGGACGCTTGCGCCAGGTCTTGTCAACGACATCCTTGCTGTAGATGATGCCGATGATGACGAGGATGATCAGGATTTCAATTGCGCCGATCATGGTTGTGCCGTTCCTTCCCCTGTTGCCGGGCTCAGAGTTTTGAAACCGGGCACCGGGTCAAACGAAATGTGTTTTCTCGGAGTCTGGCTATCGGGGGAGGTGGCGCTCCAGGCGCAACGGAATCCGTAATCGTCTACCATGGCTGCGGGGTAGCTGTTGTTACGAAAGGAAGCGTATACGAACGACCGGAGGTCCCGCCATGAGCCTCCTTTCAACACCTTGTATTCGCCGCCGATCTGACCCTTCGGGTTAGTTTTGTGATTTTCTTCTTTATAATACTCCCGGTCATACCAGTCGTCCACCCATTCTTTCACGTTTCCAAGCATGTGAAAAACTCCGTAAAAGCTCTTTCCTTCGGGCATGGAATCAACGGGAACCATCACGCGGTGCCGGATGTTTTCGTTCCATTGGAGGTTGTAGCGGCTTTTCTGCGGGGAGATTGGATCGTTACCCCACGGAAACAGGTTGCCATTGGGACCCCGAGCCGCTTTTTCCCATTCCGCCTCAGTGGGCAGTCGCTGGTCCTTCCATTTGCAGTACGCCGCCGCACCAAACCAGCTTACATTGTTGGCGGGATAATTTTCCAGACCGCGCCGTGGAATGAAATTTCCTCCCCTTTGTTCGATCGTTCCAAATTTGTTGATTCCGAAAAACCGTTTGGTCTCCGGCATGGCATTTAAAAACTCAGCGAATTCGGCTGCGGACACTTCATGTTTGTCGATGTAATACGTGTCCAGGTACACCTTGTGTTTGGGCGCTTCGTCGTCGCCATGGTGGTCGTCGCCCATGATGAAAAATCCCTGCGGTATCTTCACCATGCCTGCGGGCACGACCTCACCAATATTTTCCAGCATGGTGCGGGCCTCGACGGCCAGTTCACCTTCCGGATTGGTGGACAAAAATTTTTTCAGGCTCGACTGGGCCTCCTGGGTGCGGCCGCCTTCATGCAGAACCCAGCCGGAAAAAAAGTCGATCTCCGCCAAACCCGGATATCCGGCACGGGCTTCATTGAGATCGTCAACCATGCCTTCCACTGTGTTGTCCTTATCCGCATCGAGTGCTTTCCGGTACCACTGGCGGGCGGCGACGAAATCTTTTTTCAGCACGTGGTACAACCCCAGATTCATGAAGGCCAGTGGCAGAAATGGATTCGACTGCGGGCTGGCCTTCAGGCCGCGTTGGGTCCACTCCACCGCTTTGTCCAGCTCGCCTTTGCGGTAATGCACCCAGCCCATCTGCACGTAGGCCGGAAGGCTTTGCGGGGCCCGCTCAAGGATGTACTCGTACTGAACGATGGCTTTGTCGAAGTCGTCCATCAGGTAATACGCCTCACCCATGCGTTCGTTGATCTCGAGGCGTTCAGGAAACGTTCCTTGCATCCATTCGAATACTCCGAGTGCCAGTTGGGCCTCCCCCATTTCCAGCAGGATGTTGCCCATCTGCATGCGCACTTCAAACTGGCCGGGTTGCAGGCGGTCGAGTAGTTTGGTATGAAGCAGGGCGGCGATGTGGTTTCCCGTTTGCACGTACAGGCGCGACAGCAGGTCGTGCACCGGTGGAAAACGCGGTTCCCGCTCCGCCACTTGCAAGAACGTTTCGATCGCCTCGTCGGTGCGATCCGCCTGAGCGTACGCCACGCCCAGGTTGAAAAGCGATGACAGGTTTTCCGGATCCGCTTCCAGAGCTTTTTTGTACTGGACGATGGCGTCTTCCATACGGCCCATTTCGGAATAAACGTTGCCAAGATTGTTCAGCGCGTCGATTGACTTCGGATTGATCTCTGTGGACAGTCTCAAGTAAAACACCGCGGTGTCGGGATGCTGGTTGCGGTAAAAAGTGAGACCCACATTTGAAAAATACGCGCCCAGCGTTTGCCGGGCGTTGAGGTTGTTCAGAAAGTACGATGCGTTTTCCGCAACCTGAAAACGGTCGCGGTAAAAATCATCTCCAAAATGGGCTCCGTCCTGTGTCGCCTCGATGTTGACTCGGTATTGGGCCGACTGGTACCGCACGAAAAAGTGATTCGGCAAAGGCACGCCGTAAAGGGGCAGGTCCAGCCGCTGGGCGAGGATCAAATATAATAAGGAAAGGTTCATGCAGTAACCACGTTTCGTTTCTAAAAGGCCGTGCAGAAACAGCTCCGCCGGAACCGTCGGCATTCCCGCCGCATCCACGGAATCAGTGAACCGGTACCCTTCCTGTTTGTGGATAAGACTCGTCAGCCCCTCCACGGTTTTTTGCGGGGTCGGGTTCTCCCCCAACTTTTGCCGGGCTTTATCGGTGAGGGAATCCAGCTGTTTGCGCAGGTGGTCGAGATCCAACGCCGGTTGCCAGTGTTTGGAGACCAGCAACAGGGTTTCGGACAGGTCGATTTCGTCCGGGGGACGATTCACCGCTTTCCGGATCGTGTCTTCCGAGACAGGTGCGGCGGCGGTGTTCCAGGGAAGGCACAGGGTCAAAATGAAAAAGAAAACAATGGTAAGGCGAGCGGGACGGGAAATCATACGGTACCTGGCGACCTCATAAAAGGTGATACGGCAGTTCGGAATTTTTCCTATTATATCAAATGCAGGGATATTGACGAGACCCCGCTTTCGAGCCGGAGGGCCGTCTCATTCCCGCCGGAGCATCCAGCCTTCAACCAGGAACACGCAGGCCAGCAGAAACAGAAAGGGACCCACCAAAGGCACGCCGCCTTCCACCTGCGACGATTCCCTGATGTCGGTATCGCGGAGAACCGTCACCGCATACCCCGGCAGCAATTTTTTCACCTCGTCCGGTGTGAGGGTTTCCGTTACGGATTCGGCCGTGTCGATGTTCACCGTCACCGTGCCGATGTACCGCGCGTCCGCCGGAAGCTGATTGACCCGCGTGCCCGTTTCCCCTTCAATGCGCTCGCCCTCTGGGGATTGGGTTGACTGGTACAGGCGGTAGGGTCCGGGGGTCCAGGTGTCCCTGAATTGCGAATCCGAGTCCCCGGCTTTTTCCAATGCGAGGATGCCCCCGCCGGGTGCCACGATATAAGCATACGGGCCGACATCCTCCAGCAGGATGGGATGGCCCACCTTGAGGTCCTGCTCGGACAGGCTTTCCAGGCTTTGCGCGATGTACTTCACCCAGCGTTGCACCCACGGCAAAAACGTGGGCTGGATGGGGAACTGGTTCCAGTCGCGGTCGACACTGGAGGTGAACAGCACCACCTTGCCGCGGCCGTATGATGATTCCACCAGCGCCGGGTACTCGTTGGTGTAGCGCATAGGTACCAGGAAATTCCGCTCTGCCCGCGGTGCCACGCTATACAGCGCGTAAAAAGCCACCCGCGCCATCTGTTGCATGGATTTACCCTGAAACGTACGGAGCACCGGGTGCGGGTTTTCACCCCCCTGCAACCTAAAAGGTTCGCTCTTCCCATCGACCTGGTTGAGTGTCTGGAGTGTAACGGGAAGCAGGATGCCCATTTTCTCATTGTAGAATTTTGCGTCCACCTGGTCGCCCAGCGATATGAACAAACCGCCCCCCCGTTTCACAAATTCCTCCAGCCTGCGTTCGTAGTCAAAGGGCAGGGACCGCACGTTGCACAAAATGACCACCGAGTACTGCTCCAGCTTGCGGTCGGTCAGCTCCGCCAGGGTCGAAACCGTGGGCTGGATGTCCGTCACCGTGGCGCGAAACGGATTCAAGGCCTTTTCCACGTAAAACGATTCGTTCTGGTGCGACACACCGCGAGGGTCGCCATCGACTATCAGAACCTGGATCTTGCGGTCGGGTTGAAACGAGAACAGCCTGCGGTTGTCCACGTTCTGTCCGTCGTCCTGGATTTCAACATAACCCTGCACTGCTTCCCGCCCCAGGTATGGAAAGGAAAACGCCTTGTCCACACGACCGCCGGGGGGGACGTCGATGAAATCCTCGCTCTTGGTTTGGCCGTCTACCACAAGTGCCACGCGTAATTGGGAGATGGCGGTGTCCGGTTGCAGGTTGGCGATTCTCGCCTCCACCCGCAGGATGCGGTTGTTGGTTAGAAATTCCTGCGTCAGGTCAACGTGCTCCACCAACGCGCGGTTTTTTTCCATGCGGTGTGCGGAAAAGTCGACGACCTTGATCGGTACCGATCCGGGATCCTCTGTCAGGTTCTCCAGTTCCTTTTCCTTCCAGCCGTTACGGTCAAGGTCGGTCAGCACGAAGATTCGCCGGTTTTCTTCCTTTACCGTGCTCAGCAGGTCGTATGCCCGGGTCAAACCCTGGCCGATACTTGTGGTCTGAAACGATGGTTTCGAAAGCTTGAGCAGTTTGACGATCTGGGCCGCATCGCCGGTCCAGTCCTGCACCACCCGGGCCGGATCGGAGGCGTAAACGAGACTGAAGGTGTTGTTTGCGGGAAGGCGTTCCAGCAAAGCCGCCGTAAACTCCACAGTTTGGTTATAAAGGGTCTGGTCCTTGGACCGTGCCGCCATGCTATAGGAGTTGTCCACGAGGATCACGTTGGCGGTGGGTTTCGATGGCAGAAATTCCTCCGGTCCGCCGAATGAAAAAATGGGGCTCGCCAGGGCCAGGCTCAAACACGCGATCGCCAGGCAACGGAACAACAGGAGCAGAAGTCGGTTCGGTTGCGAGCGGCGGATGCTCCGTTTCTGCACCTGCTCGAGCAGGTACACGGCCGAGAAGGGTATCCGTTTCTGCTGGCGGCGGGTGAGCAGGTGCACCAGAATGGGCAGGGCGATGCCCAGCAGGCCCAGCAGAAACCACGGTGATAAAAACTGGAGGCTCATAGTTTCAGCAGGCTTTTGCGCCGGAGCAGGTAATAACGGAGCGCCTGTTCGAGCGGGGTCGCGGTGTCGAGAAACTGGTAATCGATTCCGAGGGACGGGCAACTGGTTTGGAAATGGCTGATGAACTCCTGCACTGCGGCCTGGTATTGTTCGCGCACATCCGCCGGATCCAGGCCTACAGGCGGGTCGTCCTCCAGCGATTCGAACATGATGTCGCCGTCGAAAGGCAGGTGGATTTCATCCGGATGCAGAACCTGGAACAGTAAAACTTCCAGTCCGCGAGAACACAGGAACTTCAGGGTTTTCAGGACGTCGTCGTCGCGAACCAGCAGGTCGGAGACCACTATGACCATACCGCGCCCGGGCAGGCGCTCGATGATGTCGCCCACGACCTGGCTGATGTCCGTTTCCCCCTGAAACTTGCATTCCGCCAGGGCATGAAGGATGTGTTGAAAATGCGACGGTTTGGATCGCGGCGGGATGTGGTTGGTCACCGACCGATTGAACGTGAGCAGCCCCACCGCATCGAACTGTTTGAGCAGCAGGTACGAAAACGCCGCAACCAGCGTGCGCACGTACTGCGCCTTGGGCATGGCGTCCTGTTTTTTGAGCGGTGAGGCGTAGCCCATTGATCCACTGGTATCCAACAGGATGGTGCATTTGAGGTTGGTGGACTGCTCGAACTGTTTGACGTGGTACTTGTCCGTTTTGCCGACCACCTTCCAGTCGATATGCCGGATGTCGTCGCCCGGGGTGTACGCCTTGTATTCCGCGAACTCGACGCTCGATCCCTTGTGGGGACTGCGGTGCTGCCCGGAAAGCAAACCCTCCACCAGCGTCATGGCTCGCAGGCTGAGTGATGAAATTTCCGAAAGGGTTTCCGGACGATACAGGATTGAAGGGTCTTCGGCCATGAATGGACTCTCAGGCGGCATCAGGAGGTATATAGATACATCTTGTTTTCTATCATCTCACAGTTTCCGGTTCGCGGAAATACCCCGCATGCCTTTCGGACGGAAGAAAGGCAACTGGATTTGCCTTTATTATTGTTCTTATGTGTAGAGGGGTCGGTTGACAAAATACCAAGGGGGTCTACAATTGAAATCAAGTCCAAACGATTTCAGCCGCTTTGGGCACATCCGGAAATAATCCGACCGGACCCCGGAAATTGAGCCAATATCGGGGTTCCAAAATTAACCTGAGATGTTTATACTGAAATGACGAGACCGTTCAACGATCAACCCGTTGAAGTGCTGATTGAAAAAAATCTGAGTGCCGACGGCACCTCGCTTGACCTGCATGTGAAATACATCGGGGATGAGGGAGTCAAAATGCTGGCGCAGGACGAAAGATTGAAAAACCTGCGGCAGTTGAACCTGGAGCGGAATGAACTCACCGTCGAAGGGATTCGCGCCCTCGCGGAGTCGCCCGTTCTCACGCAGTTGACCTGGCTTCACCTGGAGCGCAACGATTTGGATGACCAGTCTGTTCAGCTTCTGGCCGGGTCGGCGAACTTTTCGCACCTGAAGCAGTTGAATTTGTGGAAGAACAAGGTGGGACCGGGAGGGGCCAAAGCCATCGCCGAGTCCCTCCATTTGTCCGGACTGGAGGTTCTGGACCTGGCCCAGAACCGAATCGGGGATGAGGGGGCACGCGCCCTCGCCGCGTCGATGACGCTAGCCGACCTCAAGTACCTCGATCTGTTCGGCAACGGCCTGACGGAGGAGGGCCAGACGGCCATCAAACAATCGGAGACGTTCGCCAAAGTCAAAGATCTGATCCTGGCTTGAAACTCTCCGCAGGAGGGGACAAATGCATACCTGCCAAAGCGTATCAGCTCGTGGATGGTGTTCAGGTTGGATGGGAGGAATTCTGCTGGGTATTTTGATTTTGGGGGGCGTGGTTCTACAGCCCGGCCCCGCACTTTCAGCCAACGTCTATGAGGAAGTGGCCCAGAGGGATTCGGATACGGAAGTGACCGATGCGTCCAAAGAGGCGCAGGAAAAACTGGATGGAGCCACAGGTGGTATTACTGGTATATTCCAAGACATCAAAAATTTCTTTGTGGATACCTGGACGGGTTTCGACAACTGGATGAAAGCCCTGTTCGGTTTCGACCGTGGCGAAGGCTCGGAGGCCTTCTTTGGCACCATCATTTATGCCTTCCTGATTCTGGTCTTTCTGTTTGTCGGCAAGTTCATCTACAATATTTTTGCCGGCCTGTTCAAGTACCGGGGTGGGCGCTCGGGTGAGCGTTGATGCCCTCATTTGGGCCTGCCCGTACATGTCCGGTTCAGGGCCTGGCCGGACTCCAGCCTCCCTCACGGAGACGCACCGCGCGATCCCCTGATTTTTTAAGAAACGCTTGTACCCGCCTCATGGCACTTTCGTAATTCTTTTCTGAAAATTGAGCGTGTCCCGCCCCCTGGTACCGCTGGGAAAAAACGGACAGCCTCTGCGCTGTGCGCAGGCGGAACTGGCTTTCGTAAAACACCGCCTCTCTCTCCGTCACCCCCGTAATGGGTGGCGTCTTCCCCACCCGTGCCAAGAGTAAATTGAGAAACGATTCGTCCGTTTCGCGTTTGAGCGGCGGCACGAGCACCGCGTCGGAATGTTCCAGTATACGGTTGTCGTCGGTGACCACGGGCGCTTTCTTCCAGGTTGGATTCAACGCATCGTTCCCCGAGATGTAGAAATCCATAAAGTCAATGAAACTGTAGAGACCGATGTCCTCTGCCAGGGATTTCAGGCTTTGGTTTTGGTTCACGGCATCGAAACGCCTTTTGTCGAGCTTCAAGGGGCGCTCCGTCCCGACCATCAGGACGATGCGGGTCAGAAAGCTGTTCCAAACGGAGACGTGCGGGAATTCGGCTTGGAAAGTGTTCAATATGGCCCGGGCGTCCTCAGGTGTCACCAGGTGCAGGGGCAGCCACTGCATCATGATGCCGCCGCTTTTGAGGCGGGCTCGCGCCTCGGCGTAAAATTCCCGCGAATACAGGTTGTTCACTCCCGCCTGCACCGGCGACATGGGCTCCAGGGTGATGACGTCGTACCGGCGATCGGTCCAGCGGATGAAGCGACGCGCATCCTGAATGTGAATATCGACATTGGGTTTGTCGAGGACGTGCTGGTTCCAGCGCTCAAACCAGTGGGCCATGCCGAGTACGTTGCGGTCGATCTCCACTCCGTCCACGCTCACCCCGGGAAACGTCGCCACGGTACCCAGGGTGTTTCCCGTGCCGAAGCACATGACCAACGCATCTTTCGGGTCGGGGTGCAACAGCATGGGGACCAGTCCCATAGCCTGCATGTAGGCACTGCCGCCGAGGGAGTCGGAGGCCGTGGCGGTGCTGAACCCATCGACATACAACGTGCGTCCGCCGTTCCGGGTGTCCTCCACCACGCTCAACGTGGAGAAGTCGCCTTCCTCGTAGTCGAGTAGTTTCAGTTTTCCGGATGGGGTGTTGATTTCAATGCGCGCCAGATTGCCTTCACCCGGTGTGTGGGAGGAGGCATTTGGAGGAGACGCGGCCCACACCACGGCCAACACCAAAGCGGCGGTGGCGTAACCCGTGACAAAGCGTTTCAGCGTTTTCCCGCAGTGCCATGCCCACGCCGTGACGGCCAGGAAGAGCAGGCCTCCGAACAGGGCAAACAGCGACCCCCGGATGCCGAGCAGGGGCACGAAAAGGAACGGCGTCAACACCGTGCCTGCAATCGCACCCACGGTGTTCACCGCGTAGCTGTTGCCCAGCGTGCGCTCGACCGTGCCGAACAGGTTGAAGTGAATGTGTCCGGCAAGTGGAAAGATCATGCCGAAACCGAGGGTGGGCAGGATCATCAAACCGAAGGCCATGAGCGACCGCATCCACAGCGTGCGGGCAGCGGTGGCGTCTACGTCGTAAAACAGCCTGTCCAGTTCCTGCGTCCATACGGTAAGGGAATCCAAAGCCGGGATGGCGAGCAGGCCCAGCACGCCGACGGCGATTTCCACCGCGATGAACTTCTTGATCCAGTTTCCAGTGCCGAGGATTTTCTCCGCCACCAGACTGCCGAAGCCGATTCCGAACAGGAACGTTGCCAGGATAATGGCGAAGGAGTAAAGGGAGTGGCCGAGCGGAAACACGAGCACGCGCGTCCACAGGATTTCGCTCGACAGCGCCACCATGCCGGAGAAGAAAAACAGAAAAAGCAGAAGCCACGCCAGTTTTCGGTCGGGAGGCGGTTCGCCTTTCGCATCTTTGGATTGGGTTCTGGACGGTGCGGATACGTCTTTCGCAGGCATCGTCTCTCCCCGCCACAGCCAGCACACGGCGAATACCAAAAGGTTCAGAGCCACGGCCGAGTACAGGGTGCCCTCGATTCCCAGAAAGCGGGTGCCAGCGAATTGCGTGTACAGCACGCCGCCCATGGCGCCCAGCGTATTGATGCCGTAGAGCACCGAAAGGTCGATGAATATTCGGTCCTGCCGGTCCCCGATGCGCCAACGCCCGATCACCGGTAGCGTCGCGCCCATCATGAACGTTGCGGGGAGCATCAGCAGGGTGGTAAGCACAAACTCCCAGAAGTGGAGGAGGGTGTCCGATCCCAGAGAAAGGGTCAGCAACAGCGGATAACCCACCTCGACGAGTTGCAACAGGAACGGAAACCCCAGGGCATAAAGACCGATGCTTCCTTCCAAAACGCCGTAGAGGCGCACCAGCCGGTCGGGTTTATCGGTGAAACGCTGAAGTATGCGTGCACCTCCCCATGCACCCATTGCAAGCCCCGCCATGAACGCGCACAGCACCGCGCTGATGGCGTACAGCGTGCCCCCAATGAGAAGTGTGATCTGCTTGATCCAGAGCAGTTCGTAGGTCAGGCTGGTCCAGCCGGACAAAAACAGGCAGCCGAAAAGGATCTCGCCCCGGGATCGAATTGGATTCCAACGCATTGAAAGGATTGCCCCAAAAGTAGGCAGTGATTCTCACATAATCGTTGAAGGGAGTCAACGGCGACAGCCTCACCCGGGGTGGGGCGGGCGGGCTGCTTCCCCCGTCCGGGCTTTATTCTTGCCACCGAGCACCCGCTCTGGTAAAAACGAACGTCCCTCCTCATGGACCGGGAATCCATTCTGGCCCGGCACCTTTTGGCGGCTTCTTGCCTGCCTCGTCCCGGAGTGATACCCTTTTTCACAATCAGACATCTCCACCGCCTGGTGGGCCGATTCCGGTCGGTTTAACTTTTTTGAATTTGTAAGGAAGAAAACGGATGTGGGTTTCTTTGTTTAGAAAATGGACCGTGCTTGCGGTTTTGGTGTGGATGGTTGCGGCCCTGCCCGCAATGGCGCAGCCTGAATATTTTGAAGGCGATGTCACCGGCGACATGAACCTGCCGGATGTGGTCGCCCGGGTGAATGGCGTGGACCTGGAGTCCAAGTACATCCGGTTCGAGCTCAACCGCATGCTGAAGGACCGTGAAGAGGCGGTGCCGCTGGACCAGCGTGAACGCCTGGCGCTCGATATTCTTGACCGGGAGATCAACCGCGAATTGATCTTTAAGGAAGGCGGAAAGTCCGGGTTTAACGTTGACGCCAAACTGGTGTCGGAACAGTTCAGCAAGCTAAAGGAAAACTACGAATCGGAAGAGGCTTTCCAAAAAGCGCTTGAGGCCCGTGGACTGACTGAAGAGGACATCAAGAAATCGATCGAGGTCGATCTCACCGCCAACAGCCTTCTGCGTGATCAGGTGAAAAACAAGATTGTCATCACCGACCAGCAGGTGGAGCATTTTTATGAGCAGAGGAAAAATGTGTTCCAGCGACCGGAAGCGTACCGTGCCCAGCATATCTTTGTGCCGCTCATTCCCGTGGATGTCATTGAGACAACCCCCATTGAGCAGTTGAAAGCGGACAAGGAAAAATACATTGCCGAGGCACGAAAAAAAATTGAAACGGTTTACGAGAAGCTGAAAGCGGGCGCGGATTTTGCGGAACTGGCGCGGACCCATTCGGAAGACGTGGGCAGTGCCGAAAAAGGCGGTGACCTGGATTTCATATACAAGGGCGTGTTTGACCCTGAAATCGACGAAGCGGTCTCCAGGCTAAAAATTGGAGAGGTGAGCGGCATCGTCAAAAGCAAATACGGGTTCCATATTCTCAAGCTCAATGAAACCAAACCCGCAGAAGATGTACCGCTGGAGGAGGTCAAGGCCTCGATTCAGAATTACCTGTTCACCAGCGAGGCGGAAAAAGTGATTGCGCGCTACATCGACAGCCTGCGTAAGAAAGCGGATATTCAGGTTTTCTACCAGCCCGCGGGGTGAGGAATAGCCCTTCTACGGGTCAGAAAGCCTGTGCTAGAATGTGGGCTTCTTAAAAGACAAATCTGGAAACGGCGCGGGGCAGATCCGCGAACGCCCTGCGGTCTACATAACGATCACCCATACTTTTCAAACCCTCTGGCAATTCAAGGAGTAACATCATGGCCACCTACACCAAACCGGAAGACGTTCAATCCACCGTGGAGGACGATCCGCAGGCGCGTAAGGCGCTGGAAGAGGTGTTTTCAAACACCGCCCGCTGGGATGCGGATTTCAAAGGTTTCGCAGCGGATGTGACGGTCAACATCAACGGCAAGGAAGAGAAGGGCACCGTCACCGTGAAGGGCCCGAAAGAAATCGAACTCAGCCTCACCGATGAGAGCATGAAGGAATTCGCCTCGGAAAACCTTGCGTCCATCGCCATGCACCGCGGACCGCGCTCGTTCGATCAGTCCGACGGCAAGTACAAGCTGACCTTTGGCGACGACGGCACGCATCCCATGGGCCGCGCCGTGGTCATGGGCGGCGACGGCATGAGTTCGTTCTACCGCATCAAGGAAGGCCGTATCCGGCAGATCAACCGCAAGACGCCGCACGTTGCGTTTTCGATCAACATCGAAGACAGTGTTAAGAACCATGAAGACAAGTTCCTGACCCGCAACTACACGGTTTACTATTTCAATCCGAAGGACAACTCGATCAAAAACGTCGAGAGTTACACCGACGATTACACCCGCGTCGGCAATTACGACCTGCCACAACGGCGCCGGGTTATCGATGTGCAGAACAGCGAGGTGGTGGTCAGCACCATGACCCTGGAAAACCACAAGGCGCTGTAACCGGTTACCAGGAAAAACAAAAACCCGGTGGGGATGTCCCCGCCGGGTTTTTTTTTTGAGAAGGCGCGGCGGTTGTCAGGCCTTCGCCGCCAGCACGGCGTCTTCGCACCGCGTTGCCGTGGATACGGTGACGCCGTCGCCCAGGATCGACCGCGTCACTCGCGCTTCCGCCTCCAGCGTGATGCCGCGCCAGCAGACCGTGTTGTCCACGGTCACGTTTTCCCCAATCACACAGCCGTCGCCCAGAACCGTGTACGGGCCCAGACGCGCGCTTTCGGCAATCGTGCATTCGTGGCCGATGTGTACTGGCGGAATGATTGTGGCCCGACCGGGATCGGCAGACGGCTCAGGCAGTCGCCAGCGGGTGGTGCCATCCAGAACGTCGCGGTGGATACGGTGGTAGCTGGCCGGCTGGCCGATGTCGATCCAGTAATCTTCGTGAATGTAGCCGTATACGGGCAGGCCGTCTTCGATCATCTGCGGAAACACGTCGGTGGTGGTGCCGGAGAACACACCCTCCGCCATGTAGTCGAACACTCGCGGGTCCATGACCTGAATGCCGGTGAAGGTGTAGCGGTGATCCGTGTCCGGTGTGTTTTTGGATGGCACGCCGGGCATGTGCACGATGCGTCCGCTGTCGTCGATCTCGATGGGGTCGCAGGCTTCCGGTGAGTCGCCTGCCTTGAGAACCAGCGTCAGTACCGCTCCCTTTTCTTCATGGAACGCCTGCACGTGTTTCAGATCGATGTCGGCGAAAACGTCGGAGTTCATCACCAGAAACGGCGCGCCCTCCAGAAACTTCTGGGCGTTCTTGATGCCCCCCGCAGTTCCGAGGATGGCTTCCTCTTTCAACCAGTTGATGTGCACGCCGAAGCCACCGCCCTCGCGGAAATGCGCGATCACTTTGTCCGGCAGGTGGTGCAGGTTGATGGTGAGGTCGTTGATACCCTGGCCGCGCAGGAGTTGGATGGAGTGCTCCAGCATGGGGCGGTTCATGACCGGCACCATGGGTTTCGGGGTGTGGAGGGTGAGCGGTCTCAGCCGCGTGCCGAAGCCCGCCGCCAGGATCATCGCCTTCATGATGCCCCGGCCAGCGCCTTCAGTGATTCCGTGTAAGGGGGACGCGCGATGCCACGCTCGGTGATGATGGCGGTGACGAATTCGTTCGGCGTCACGTCGAACGCCGGGTGCGAAGCGTCCACGCCTTCCGGTGCGATGCGTTGTTTGTTAAGCGTCACCACTTCTTCCGCACTGCGTTCCTCGATGGGGATGGCATCGCCGGAAGCCAGCGTCAGGTCGAGCGTCGACACCGGTGCGGCGACGTAGAACGGGATTCCGTGCTGGCGCGCCATCACCGCCACCATGTAGGTGCCGATCTTGTTGGCGACGTCCCCGTTGGCGGCAATGCGGTCCGCTCCGACCACCACCACGTCGATCTCCTGTTTGCGCATGAAATGACCGCACATGTTGTCGGTGATGAGCTTGACCGGGATGTTGTCCTCTTTGAGTTCCCACGCCGTCAGCCGCGCGCCCTGCAGGAACGGCCGCGTTTCGTTGGCGAGCACGCGCACGTTTTTTCCCGCGTTCACCGCCGCGCGAACCACGCCGAGCGCGGTGCCGAATCCCGCCGTGGCCAGCGCGCCCGCATTGCAATGAGTGAGGATGGTGCTGTTGTCTTCGATGAGAGACTGGCCGAACCCCCCCATCTTTTCGTTGGTGGCGATGTCTTCTGTGTAGATCGCCATCGCTTCCTGCTTGAGGCGTTGCTTGATGTCCGAGACGGACAGGTGGCTGTGCGCTTTGGTCACCGTCAGCATGCGGTCGATGGCCCATTTCAGGTTCACTGCCGTCGGCCGCGCCTGACCGAGTTTCGCGCACTGCTGTTCCAATTGCGCCATGAACGTGTTGTAGTCCGCGGCGTCGATGGCGTTGGCGCCGAGGCTGATGCCCATGGCGGCGGCCACGCCGATGGCCGGCGCACCGCGGATGACCATGCCGCGGATTGCCTCACCGACGTCTTCTATCGTTTTGCAGTCCACAAAAACCGTCTCAGAAGGCAGGCGGGTCTGGTCGATCATCCTGACCACGCCGTCCATGTATTCGATTGTCTTGACCATGTTGAAAACCAGTATGAGTGAATGAAATCAGGTCAGGTGCGGTTTCAGTTTTTCGCGGAACGCCGCTTCGTCCATGCCGTCAACCTGGATCACCTTGTTGCGGGAAGTGGAGCCGCTGACGATGGACAGTTTTGACGGCGCCATGCCCAGCGTTTTGCCCAGCAGTTTCAGGCAGGCTTTATTCGCCGCGCCTTCCACCGGCGGAGAAGTGAGTCGAACCTTCAACGCACCATCGTGCACGCCCGCAATCTCATTGCGCGACGTCCGGGGTTGAATCGTAACAGAAAACGTGAGGCCGTGGTCATTCTTTTTAATGGAAAGGGACATGGGAGAGACCCTGTAGGCGGCCGGTGCGGCTCACCTCAAGCGGATTCGGTGCGCCGCCGGGGTCACTGCAGTTGCATGGCCAGCATGCGGAGCGACGTCACCAGAAACTCCTGCAAAAACACGATGCCAAGCAGGATGATGATCGGCGAAAAATCGATGCCCATGCCGCCGCCCATGCCGATCCAGTTGCGCACGCGGTTCATCAGGGGATCGGTCATCGCATGCAGGAACTGCACGATCGGGTTGTAAGGATCGGGATTCACCCACGACAGCAGCGCGCGGATGATGACGATCCACATGTACAGGTTGAGCGCAATTCCCAATACAGTGGCGGTGGCGTTGATGAATTCGGCTAGAATAAACACGGACGGATGCGGTGGTTCCCGGTTGCCGGCAGGCGGTAAACGGGTGGAGAAAATTACAGTTTCGGTTTCGTTGTCAACCTGCCTTAACCTATCCGAAAACCCCTGTCATGTCAACACGACCCGTGTTTCGGCACTTTTCCCTTTTCAGTCAATTCCGAAAAAGTTTATAGTGGTTTCGCCAACTGCATGACACGAATTGTTTGGGATGAAAAGTCATGGATAAAAGCAAGCGCGCCCGGGTAAAAGAGTTGCTGACAAAGGGCGAACCGCGCGACGACGTCATCGTCGAAGGCTGGGTGAAAACCCGCCGCGATTCCAAGGGCGGCTTTTCGTTTCTGGAGATCAACGACGGCTCCTGCCAGAAAAACATCCAGGCCATCGTCGATCACTCCCTCGACGCCTACAAGCAAAACGAAAAGAAACTCCAGACCGGAAGCTGTGTCGGCGTGCGCGGCAAACTGGTGGCCTCGCAGGGCAAGGGGCAGTCTGTGGAAATCCAGACAGGTGAGCTGTGGGTGTACGGGGGCGCCGACCCGGAAACCTATCCTCTCCAGAAAAAATACCATTCTCTGGAGTTCCTGCGCGAGATTGCCCACCTGCGCCCGCGCACCAACACCATCGGTGCCGTCATGCGGGTGAGAAACCGCCTCGCGTTTTCCATCCACCGCTTCTTCCAGGACCGCGGGTTTGTGTATCTGCACACGCCGATCATCACCACCAGTGACTGCGAGGGCGCGGGCGAGATGTTTCAGGTGACGACCCTGGACCTCAACCAGGTGCCGAAGGACAACGGGCAGGTGAATTACGGCGAAGATTTTTTCGGGCGCAAGGCCAACCTCACGGTGAGCGGTCAACTGGAAGGTGAGATCTACGCCATGGCGCTGTCGCTCATTTACACCTTTGGGCCGACGTTCCGTGCGGAGAACTCCAACACCAGCCGCCACCTCTCCGAGTTCTGGATGGTGGAGCCGGAGATGGCGTTCTATGATCTGGATGACGACATGGATCTCGCCGAAAAGTTCATCCAGTACCTGTTCAAGGACGTGCTGGAGGAATGCTCCGAGGACCTGGAGTTTTTCAACAACCGCATCGACAAACACCTGATCGAAACGCTGACCCATGTCGCGGAAAACCGGTTCGAACGCATCCCGTACTCCGACGCCGTCCACCTGCTGGAGAAGAGCAACGAAAAGTTCACTTACTCGGTGGAGTGGGGATGCAACCTGCAGGCGGAGCACGAACGGTATCTCGCCGAGAAACATTTCAAGAAACCGGTGATCATTTACAACTACCCGGAGTCCATAAAGCCGTTTTACATGAAGCTCAACGACGACGGCGAGACGGTGCGCGCGATGGACGTGCTCCTGCCAAGGCTGGGCGAGATCATCGGCGGCAGCCAGCGCGAGGACGACCTGGACACGTTGCAGAAACGCATCAAGGAAAAGGGGCTCGATCTGGAGGAATACTGGTGGTACCTGGATCTGCGGCGCTTCGGCAGTGCGCCGCACAGCGGGTTCGGGTTGGGATTCGAGCGCCTCGTGCAGTTTGTCAGCGGCGTTGAGAACATCCGAGACGTCATACCCTTTCCCCGCACCCCCAAGCACGCGGGGTTTTGACGTTCTCCCGCATCACTCCCGTTCCAGTAGAACCGCCGTCTCCACGTGCTGGGTCTGCGGAAACATGTCGATCACCTTGATTGCGCGTACGGCGTAGCCCTGCATGAGTGCGAGGTCCCGCGCCAGCGTGGCCGGGTTGCAGGAGACGTAGATGATGCGGTCCGGTTTCATTTCCAGAATCCCCGTAACCACTTCCTGCGAACACCCCTTGCGCGGCGGATCGAGCACCACGGTCTTCACCGCCGCCAGTTCTTCTTTAAGCTGGAACGCACGCTCAAGCGGCATGTTCAAAAAGCGACAGGTGGTGATTCCGTTCAAATGCGCGCTTTGTTCCGCGTCCTCGATGTTCGAGGCGGCGGAGTCGATGCCCACCACCTCGCACCCCGCTTTCGCCAGCCACAGGCTGATGCCGCCGTTGCCGCAGTAGGCATCGAGCACCGAGCCGTCGGTGCCTTCCACCCAGCTTTGCACGATGCCGTAGAGCTTGACCGACTGGTACGGGTTGATCTGGAAGAACGACGGCAGGGAAAGATGGAACTCCAGTTCGCCCAGTTTCTCACGGAAAAAATCCTGTCCCCACAGCGTGATATTTTCGTGGCCGAGGATGACGTTGGTCTTCGAGCGGTTGATGTTGTGAATGACGCCCTGGATGCCGAAACTTTTCAATCGGGCCTCATCGGTAAGGTCGTCCATGAATTTGCGCGAAAACTCGCCGTGGGTGGTGACCAGTCCCACCAGCGCCTCGCCCGTCGCCGCCGAGTGCCGCACCACCAGCCCGCGCAGGAATCCAGTGTGACGCCGTTCGTTGTAGATCGACAGGCTGTGGCTCTCGATCAATCCCCGCAACCATTCCTTGATGGCGGTGATCGGTTCCATCAGCGTGTGGCATTCGACGTGATCGACCACGTGGTGCGTGCCCTGGCGGTAAAAGCCGATCGACGGTTTCTTGCCGCGTTTTTCGATGGCGTAGTTGGCCTTGTTGCGGTAGTGGAGAGGCTGGTCGGCGGGGACAGGATCGATCCCCACCGCGACGTTCAACCCGCCGACGTGCGCCAGCGCATCCTGTACCTGCCGGACCTTGAACTCCATCTGCTTTGAGTAATCCCAGTCCTGGATTTTGCATCCGCCGCATTCCGGGAACACCGCGCACGGCGCATCCACTCGGTCGGGGGTCGAGTGCAGGCGTTTGATGACACGCGTCACCCCGAAACGTTTGGTGGTTTTGGTGATCCGCGCTTTCACCCGGTCCTGCGGAAGGGTGTGGGGCACGAACAAGGTGTAGCCATGGTGGTGGGTGACGCCGTCGCCGCTCGATGCCAGCGATTCCACTTCCAGTTCCACATCGTCGCCGACGTGCACCGGGATTTCCAGTTTCTGTTTGGCCAAGGTGTGCTCCCTGTGAGAAAAGTCTGCGATCATACTACCGCAAAGCCCGCCGCGTCAAAAATGGATTCAATCGGCAGGGTGAAGGGAGTACAATCGGGCGCATGGAACATCATTTGTGCATCATTGGCGCCATCCGGGAAGAGATTGCGGGCATCAAGGGCCGCATGAAGATCGACGAGTCGATCAAACTGAACGGCGCGTCGGCGTTCGTCGGCACGTGGGAAGGCTACCGCGTTGTGCTGGTGCGGTCGGGTGTCGGACGCAGGCGGGCCGCCAAAGCGTTTCAACAGGTGTGCGACTACTTCCCTCTCGTGCAGGTGATTTCCATCGGCTTTGCCGGGGGGCTCGATCCCGCCTTGCAGGTTGGTGACCTGCTGATCGCCGATACCATCACGATGGTTCGCGACGGAGCGGCGGTGACCACCGAATCGATGGCCATTCCCGTGGCACTGGTGAACCAGGCAATGGTGGTGGCCTGCCCGGAGGGTGCAACCGCCTACCAGGGCACGCTGCTGACCGCGGACGACGTCGTCAGCCACCCCGACGACAAAATAAAGCTGGGGCAAACGCATGGTGCGCTGGGCGTGGATATGGAAACGTTCGAGCTGGCAAAAGAAGCCGAGCGGCGTGACGTCCCGTTTTTGTCCGTGCGCTCCGTCACCGATACGGCGGAGCAGAGCCTGATGAACTGTTCGCACCTGGTTGATGACGACGGGAATGTCTCGACCCTCAAAGCCGGGTGGCACGTGCTGACGCATCCCGGCGATCTCACCGGCATGATCGAACTCGGCAAACATGCCCGCCTTGCCACCGCCCACCTGACGTCTTATTTAAAGGAATACCTGCATTGCCTCAAATGATTTTCCAAAGGAGCGAACGCGTATGTTGCGATGGATGAGTTGCGCCCTGTTAACCATAGCCCTTTTGCTTCCGGTGTCCACTTATGCTCGGGAATTGCGCCAGCCGTGGCAGATATTGATCGATTCCGTCACCTACCTGCGCGGTCTGCCGGAGGTGGCGTGGGTCCGTGTCGAGGGGCATCATGTTTTGATCGGCTGGACGGAGCCACCGCGTCGTTTTCGCGCTATCAACCTCACTGCCGCGAAATACGCCAGTCGCGCCCTGCCGAAAGAAGAAGTACACATCGTCAGCCTGCGCGCCAATCAGGACGAATGGCATCCGGGCAGTGATGAACCCTCCCTCTGCACCACCGCCGCAATCAAAGGCGAAATCATCAAGACCAATTGTTAGGGTCTGGAATGGGCTGGAAAGTCATCGTCCGCCCGCGGGGCACCACTCCTTTGCCTTGCCCTGTCAGGGAGTGAACACCTGGTGGTATTGACTGCCGCCGCCGCCAGGATTGGGGCCGCCGGTGATGAGGTGGATGGATCCGTTCACCACCGCCGAGCCCAGGCCGTGGCAGGGATTGGGCATGGGTTTGTAGGTTTTCCAGGTATTGGTGCCGGGGTCGTAGGCCTCGTTTTTGTCGAAAGTGCCCTCGGTGGCTTCGCCGCCGAAAACGAAAATCTTTCCATTCACCGCCTGCGAAGTGATGCCGCTCCGTTTGGTGGGGAGCGGTGCCAGCCTCTGCCATTTTCCGGTTTTCGGGTCGAACGCCTCGTTGCGGTCCAGATTATCCCCGAAATCGACGTCGATGCGTCCGCCCAGCGCGTAGAGTTTGCCGTTCATCACCGAAACGGTCAAATGATCGCGCGGCGTCGGGATATCGGCGGCTTCCGTCCACGTGTCGGTGGCCGGATCGTACACCTCGTGCGCGCCGGTGTTCTTGAGCCGAAAGAATTTCCTGAACGCGCCGCCCACTGCATGAATCCTGCCGTCGATCACTCCCGCCCCCAGCGCGCCGCGTTCCGTGGGCATCGGCGCCTTTTCCGTCCAGGCATTCGATTGCGGATCGTACCCGTAAATCGTGTCCACCGGCGACCACATTCCCGTGGCGAATCCGCCAACGACGTAAATCATGCCGTTCACCGTCACCGCCGCGACATGGTGCAGAGCGCGGGGCAGGGAGGCGGCTTCCGACCATTGGCCACTTGCCGGATCATACACCTCTACTTTGTCGGCGATGCCTTCCGGCGTGAAGCCGCCGATCACGTAAATTTTCTCGTTGAGAGTGACAACGCCGACTTCCGTGCGCGGCGTGGGCGTGGGAGCGAGGACTTTCCAGCTTCCTTCCTGTGCAGGCGAAGCGGAGGGACCTGCGGTAAAGAGCAGGGCGCATCCCAGGAAAAAAGGGAGCCATTTGAATTTCATCCCGCACCTCCGAGGAAGAAAGGGAAGAAGAGTGGCTTTTAAGAAAGCCGCAGCGCGTCGAGTTGTTTGATCTGGTCGAGGAACGCCGGAAGCGTGTCCAGCCTCAGCATGTTGGGACCGTCCGACGGCGCGCTGTCGGGGTCCGGGTGCACTTCCATGAACAGCATGTCGCAGCCCACGGCCACCGCGCCACGCGTCAGGTACGGTACCAGCTCGCGCTGTCCGCCGGAGGTCGTGCCCTGGCCGCCGGGCAACTGCAAGCTGTGCGTGCAGTCGAAACAGACCGGATAGCCGAGTTCGCGCATCAAAACCAGCGAGCGCATGTCCACGACGAGGTTGTTGTAGCCGAACATGAAACCGCGCTCGGTGAGCACGATGTTCTCGTTGCCGGTTTCCTTCACTTTATCGACGACGTTTTTCATGTCCCACGGCGCGAGGAACTGGCCTTTCTTCACGTTGACGGGTTTGCCGGTCTTGGCTGTTTTCACCACCAGGTCCGTCTGCCGGCACAGGAACGCCGGAATCTGGAGAATGTCCAGCACCTCGGCGGCGGGATCGACCTCCTCCTCCTTGTGCACGTCGGAGAGGACCGGCACGCCGAGTTCCTTCTTCACCTTGTTCAGGATGCGCAGGCCTTCTTCGAGGCCCGGTCCGCGAAACGATTTGTACGATGACCGATTGGCCTTGTCGTACGACGACTTGTAAATGAACGGAATGCCCGCCTTCGAGAAGACTTCCTGCAACTGCTCGGCGGTTTCCATGGCGTGCTTTTCGGATTCGATGACGCACGGTCCCGCGATGACCGCCAGCGGATGCCCGTTGCCGACGGCGATGGGGCCGATGTGCACTTCCTGCGTTTTCAAACTGGATTCCATAATTCAATAATTCTATTGCGAGGTTATGTGGTTTCGTTGCCGATTCAGGGAAGGGGCAGGGGGTGCGGCGTTTCCGGGCGCGACTGCAACCCGTCGGGCGCGAGGTAGCCGTAGGCGATCTCCCGCACCTTTTCGTTGTTGGCCGCGGTGAAAATGTTTTCGAACCCCATCTCCCGGTACGGTTCCAGATCCACCTTCTGGTCCGCGTGCTGGACCATCAGAATGAAATGAAGGCTCCGGTCCTTCTTCTTCACCCGTTCCAGCGCCTTCAGGTCCGTCTGCCCTTTGCGAATCACGTAAATCAGCAGGTCGCACTGGATCGGCGTGCGTTTGCCAAAAGCGTTGGCCAGGCTGACAAAGCTCATGATGGTGAAACTCTCCTGCTTGAGAAACTTGGCCAGCTGGAGGCGCTCGAACTTGACCGGATCGACAATGAAAATGGTTTTGTAATCCATGAGTAATACCCGTGTTTCCAATCGGTTCAGTGTAACACCAAACGTACGGCCCTTGAACCAATTTTCCCGGGCGTTGGGTTTGGCCTGTTTGGACGCGGCTTTTCGGTTTGACTTTGTTCCGGGGGTTTGAAAAAATATTTGTAATCAATCCTTTATCCCGTGCTCCCTATGTACTGGAAACAATGGATGGCGGTGTTCGGATGCGGCTTCCTGCTGGCGGTGGGCGGGGCGTTTGCCGAAGACACCGAAACCCAGCAAGCGCCGCCTTCGGCCTCGACCCAGAGCACCTCCTCGGGCCGTGTGGTGGTCATCAACATTGCGGGAGCCATCAACCCCGTCTCCGCCGACTACACCAGCAAACACATCCAGGCCGCCAGTGACGAAGGCGCGGCGCTGGTGGTCCTGCAGATGGACACGCCGGGCGGACTCGACACCGCCATGCGGCAGATCATCAAGGCCATCCAGGCCTCGGATGTTCCGGTAGCCACTTATGTTGCGCCCAGCGGATCGCGCGCCGCCTCGGCGGGCACGTTCATCACCATCGCCTCGCACGTGGCGGCCATGGCGCCGGGCACCAACATCGGAGCGGCGCACCCGGTCAACCTGATGGGCGGCGGCCAGCAGGATGACAAGCAGGGCAAACCGTCGCCGATGGAAGAAAAAGTGGTCAACGACGCCTCGGCGTACATCCGGTCGCTCGCCGAAAAACGCGGCCGCAACGCCTACTGGGCGGAGAAGGCCGTCCGGCAGAGCCAGTCCATCTCCGCCGAGGAGGCGAAGAAGCTGGGTGTGATCGATCTCGTCGCCGGGAGTCTCGATGCGCTCCTGCTGGCCATCGACGGACGGGAGGTGAAACTCGACAACGGGCGCACGGTGACGCTCGACACCAAAAACAAACCCATCGTGCACCGCGAGATGACCCCGCGCGAACAGATCCTCGACGTCATCTCCAACCCCAACGTTGCCTACATCCTGATGATGATCGGCATGGTGGGACTGTACTTTGAATTGTCGAATCCCGGCCTCATCCTGCCCGGCATCCTGGGCGGCATCAGCATGATCCTCGCCCTCTACGCCATGCAGACACTGCCCATCAATTACGCGGGATTGCTTTTGATCCTGCTCGGTGGCATTTTGTTCGTCGTCGAACTCAACGTGCCGACGTTCGGCCTGCTGACCGCGGGCGGCACGGTGTCGCTGTTGCTGGGATCGATCATGCTGATTGACAGCGACGACCCGGCGATGCAGATTTCGAAGACGGTGCTGATCCCAACGTTCGTCGTCTCGGTGCTGGTGACGGCGGGTGCGGTGTGGCTGGCCACGCGCTCCGCCGGGCTGAAGGCGGTGAGCGGCCAGGAGGCGCTTGTCGGCGAGCACGGCACGGCCTACTCCAGGCTCAATCCCAAAGGCAGGGTCATGGTGCACGGGGAAGTGTGGCAGGCGGTGTGCGACGGCACCATCAACAAGGGCGAGCCGGTGGTGGTGGAGGCGCTCGACGGCCTCACCGTGCGGGTCAAAAAATCCGGTTGATGCGTTGATGAAAGGAAAGCCTATTTTCGAGACGGCGGCGGCAATCCTGGCGATCCTCGTGTTCTACGCGGTGGTGCTGGTCAGTTGCGAGAACAAGATCATCTACCACCCGCACACGTACCCGGACGGCGAGTGGGACGCGGCGGACGGCATGACGGTGGAGGACGTGTGGTTCACCGCATCCGACGGCACGAAACTGCACGGCTGGTACTTCCCCGCCATGGAAGCGCGCGCGACGCTCTTGTTCTTTCATGGCAACGCGGGCAACCTGACGCACCGCGTGGACAACATCCAGCGTCTCACGCCGCTCGGCCTCAACGTGTTCATCTTCGATTACCGCGGCTACGGCAAAAGCGAAGGCGCGCCGGACGAAGAGGGCATCCTGCAAGACGCGCAGGCGGCGTACGACACGCTGGTGAAGGAACGCAAGGTGCCGCCGGATACGGTGATCCTGTTCGGCCGCTCGCTGGGTGGGGCGTTCGCCACCGACGTCGCGCACCACAACCCGGCGGCGGGGCTGATCCTCGAGGCGGCGTTCACCAACGCGCGCGACATGGCGGGCGCGATGTTCCCCGTCCTGCCCATCGGCTGGGCCATTCGTTCAAAGTTGAACGCGGTGGACAAGGTGCCGGACATCACCATCCCGAAGCTCATCATCCACGGCACCGACGACGAAGTGGTGCCGTACAAACTGGGACGCAAGTTGTACGATGCGGCGGCGGAGCCGAAAGCGTTTTACGATCTCCCCGGCGCGGGGCACAACAACACCTACCGCCTGGGCGGGCAGGCGTACTTCGACCGCATCCACCAATTCGTCGATGAGGCGCTGGCGGAAGGCAAACCCAAACCTTCAAACAAGCAGACTCCATGAAAAAAATCTGGATGGTATGGATGGCGGCGGCGGTCTGGATGCTGGGCGGACTCGCCGCCTGCGGCAACGAAGCGACCAGCCACCTGCACGAGGCGGCGAAGATCGGCGCGGTCGGCATGATGGACAAGCTGATCGAGCAGGGCGAGGACATCAACGTCAAGGACGCGTTCCACCGGACGCCCCTGCACTGGGCCGTGGCGCGGGGTCACGTTGAGGCCGTGCGCTACCTCGTCGATCACAAGGCCAACGTCAACGCGCGCGACCGCGAGGGCTTCACGCCGCTCCACCTGGCGACGCAGTTGGGCGAACCGGCGATGGCGCGCCTGCTCATCGAAAACGGCGCGGACCTGGAATTGAAAGAGAACTCGTGGCAGAAAACGCCGCTTCATTTCGTGGCGCAGTTCGGCACCGAAAATCTGGCGAAGCTGTTCGTTGAGAAGGGCGCGAACGTGAACGTGCGCGACGCGCTGGAGTTGACGCCGCTTCATTACGCATCCTTGAGCGGACAGCAGGGCGTCGTCACGTTGCTGGTGGATCACGGGGCCGACGTTCACGCGCGCGGACAGGACCCCTTCACCCGCCAGCCGAACACCACGCCCATGCAACTCGCCTTCGACCCGCAGATGCGCCTCCTCCTCAAATCCTTGGGCGCGAAGGAATAGACCGATGCGTTGCCGCAAATTCCAGGCCAGCCCCCTCGCCACCCTGCTCGTGCTGGGGATGCTGACCCTGCCAAGTTATATTTCTGAGCACTATCACCCTCTGCATGAAGCCGCGCAAAAGGGAGACTTGAACCGCATAGAAGAGTTGATTGAGCAAGGTGTGGATGTGGATATCCGATCCCGCCCATTTGGCTATACACCTTTGGATAAAGCCATTGAGCATGACCAACTGGAGGCGGCGATCCTGTTAATCAAGTTTGGTGCTGACGTCGATGCTCGAGTTTCGACCGGTGGTACAACATTGGTTCTTGCTCTGGATAGGCACAAATGGCCGCTCGTCAGCTTTCTTATTAAAAATGGCGCAGACGTAAATTATATCTTCAATGATCGATGGACTCCGTTTTATATGGCGATTTCATACGCCAAAGCTGAACAATTTGAGACAATAAAATTGTTTGTGGAGGCGGGAGCCCAGTTAACCCCGAATGAAAATGGTGACACCCCGCTTCATTTCGTTTCCGATGTCAAAATCGCCGAATACCTGATCGCATTGGGGGTCGATCCGAATGCGATCAATAAGTGGGGCGAGACTCCGTATTATCGGGCGAAATCTTATGAAAAGGAAGATGTGGCGGCTTTTCTTAAAAGTAAGGGGGCCAAACCCGGCCTGACCATTTATGAGGCCGTAGAACAGGGAGATCGCGAGCGGATTCAGGAAATGATTGCTAATGATCGGGATGTTAATATTGAGAACTCCGATGGGCAATCCATTTTGTTTTGTGCGGTCGAAAAAAAGACATTGAAACGGCTCGATTGTTAATCGAATTAGGTGCCGATTTTGAAAAAACTCCGGGCACCTTCAATCCTCTCATTTTGGCGGTGGAACAGGGCAATAAGCCAATGGTCGAGCTGTTGTTGCAGAATAAAAATGTGACTGAGTTAAAACATCCCAGTCCAATGAATGTTTTGAAATCTGCAATTCTTAAAGGAGATATTCCCATAATTGATTTACTGATTTCAAAAGGAATTGATGTGAATGTAGATATTGACAAAGGATGGAGCCCATTTGAGGCATCTTTGCACGGGGAAAATATGGATGTGGTTAAGTTCCTTATAAAACAAGGAGCGGATATTCATAAAGATGCGGCGAGAAATCTGGCATTTGCCTACAACAGGGAGATGGTGGAATTTCTTTTGAATAAAGGCGTGGATATCAATGCTCGTGATAAGCGAAGCGAAAAAACCGCCTTGCAAATGGCAATAACGTCACAAATTGGAAAAAGGGCAAAATTACTGATTAAAAAAGGAGCCGATATACATGGAAGAACGGAAGTTTCTTTTTCCTCTGCAAAATTTCCATTTGTATTAAATAAAGCCACTCTTTTGCACCTTGCTGTGGATCATTATCCTGCGAATAATAATGTGTTTATTGGGATAATGGAGCCGCCACCCGTTAAAGTTTTATTGGAGAATGGCGCAGAGGTTAATGCGGCAGATGAGGGCGTTACACCTTTGCATTTGTCTGTTCGTCAAGAAAACATTGAACTGATCCAGTTATTGATTGATTTTGGAGCAAAAGTTGATGTTCGCGATAAATATGGCCACACACCGCTGTACTGGGCCAGGACCTTGAAAAAAGACGATGTGGTTGACCTGTTGATGAAAAATGGGTCCACATCCATTCCCGAAACGGAAATTTTGCGAAAAGAGAACTGTGAAAGCCTGAAGAAGGTAAAGGCTTTTTACAACTCTGGAGGCAATATCAAGGCCCGCGGCATCTATGGAGAAACAGCATTGCACCTGGCTGCGGTTTATGGAAATTCGGAAGTGGTTGAATGGTTGATCAAGCAAGGGTTGGATGTCAATGCTCAAACATGGGGAAAGCATACTCCTCTACATCGAGTTGCAAACGTGAAATCTGCAGAACTCCTTTTAGAGCATGGAGCCGAAATAAACCAAAAGGATCTTTGGGGGTTTACGCCGCTTACTTGGGCTGTTTTCTGGAACAATGAAGATGTTTCGGGGGTCAGCCAGGAATTAGTAAAGCTCTTCGTAAATTCTGGATCTGATGTAAACGTTGCCATTAATGCTGACCAATCGATTTTGGAAATTGCTAAAATGATTTCACAACAATCAGGGGACACCACCGTCGTCGATTACCTGATCGCCCACGGCGCGAAGGAGTGAGTCCCCGCATTGCCCACTTGTACGGGTCCCGTGGATGTTTTATGATGCCTTCCTTTGGTTTTTATTTACGGAACGGGTGAATGGCGACACGGGTGGGGACTAAAGAAAAAGAACTGCGGCGGGAAATCCTGAAGGCGGTCAAGCGCGTGGTGATCAAGATCGGCAGCGGCGTGATCAGCGATCACGAGTCGGGCCGCACCGCGCTCGAACGCGGCCTCAGCGAAAAACGCATCCGCAGTTACGCCCGGCGCATCAAGCACATCACCGATCTCGGCGTCGAAGTCATCGTCGTCTCCTCCGGCGCCATCATGGCCGGCCGCCAGCGTCTCAACCTGGTGCGCTCCACCCTCGACATCCCGGAAAAACAGGCCTGCGCCGCCATCGGCCAGAGTTTCCTCATGCGCACCTACGAACATTTTTTCGACAAGCAGGGCCTGAAGGTGGCGCAGATCCTACTCGGCCACGACGACCTCGAACACCGCAAACGCTTTCTGAACGCCAAGCACACCATCGAAGCCCTTTTGGAACGCGGCGTCATCCCCATCGTCAACGAAAACGATTCGGTGACGGTCGATGAAATCAAGATCGGCGACAACGACACGCTGTCGGCGAACGTCGCCTGCATGGCGGGGGCGCAGTTGCTGATCATTCTCTCCGACGTGGACGGCCTGTTCGACGGCGACCCCGCCCGCGCGCGCAAAAACGCGGCGGACGCGCCGAAGCTGATCTCGCACGTGGACCGCATCACGGCGGATATCGAACAGCTTGCGGGCAAAAGCCGCAACCCGCTCTCCGTCGGCGGCATGTACACCAAGGTGCTGGCGGCGAAGAAGACCATGAGTTTCGGCATCCCCACGTTGGTGGTGAACGGGCTGGATGGTAAAATACTGGACAGGATCTTCGCCGGGGCGGCGGTGGGCACGCTGTTCTGGTCGGGAAAGACCAAGATCCGCGACCGCAAGCACTGGATCGCCCACACGTTGAAACCGGCGGGCACGTTGACCGTCGATGCCGGCGCCTGCAAGGCCATCGTCGAGCGCGGCAAAAGCCTGCTCCCGGCGGGGGTGGTGAAGGTCGAGGGCGCGTTCGAGTTCGGCGCGTCGGTGCGCATCGTGTCGGACGGCAGTGAGATCGCCCGCGGGCTGGTCAATTACAGCGCCGGGGCGCTCGACCGCATCAAGGGCATGAAGACCCCGGCGATCCGCAACCTCGTCGGTACCGACTTCTACGAAGAAGTCGTGCACCGCGACGACCTGGTGATACTTTAATCATGGCGAAATGGTGGGAAAAGGAACCGGTCCGCTTCGAATGCCAGCAGGGGTGTTTCAAATGCTGCATGAAACCCGGCGTGGTGTATTTCGATGCCGATGACGTCCACCGCGCGGCGGACTATGTGGGACTGAACCCCAGTGAGTTCCGCAAAAAGTACCGCCTGCGCAAGTTCGAGGGCTACTGGGAGATGGAGGTGAAGGAGGGCGAGGCTTGCACCTTCCTCACCATGCAGGGCTGTTCCATCCACCCGGCGAAACCGAAACAGTGCAGTGCCTACCCGTTCTGGAAGGAACACCTCGACTCCAAAAACTACTGGACGCTGGTGGGCGGGTTCTGTCCCGGCATCGGCGAAGGCCCCCCCGTTCCGGCGAAAGAGATCAAGCAGTACCTGCGGGATTTCCGCCTCTAGCCTGCATTTCCCGCCGCCCCGAAAGCGGTTGACATTGCCCCGGCGCGGGCCGATAATAACTCCCCGGTCAAAACTCTGAGACCAACCCCGCACGACCGGCCTTGCCAGCCTGTGCTCGATTCCATTAAACCGACAAAGAAGGGACCATCATGCCTGTTTCCGTAGTGGTGGGTATGCAGTGGGGCGATGAAGGTAAAGGGAAAATCATCGACCTGTTCTCCGAAGAAGCCGACGTCGTCGCCCGTTACCAGGGAGGCCACAACGCCGGCCACACCATCTGCTTCGGCGACCAGAAATTCATCCTGCACCTCATCCCGTCCGGCATTTTCCATAAAGGCAAGCTGTGCGTCATCGGCAACGGCGTGGTGATCGATCCCAAAGCACTGGTGGAGGAGATCGGCATGCTCAAGCAGGCGGGGTTTGAGTTCGACGACAAGCTGGTGATCAGCGACCGCGCCAACATCATCCTGCCGTACCACATGGTGTCCGACCAGAATAAGGAAAGTACCTCCGGCGACCGCAAGATCGGCACCACCGGGCGCGGCATCGGTCCGTCCTACGCAGACAAGGTGGCGCGTGCCGGATTGCGCCTGTGCGATTTTCTCGATGAGTCGATCCTGAAAGACACCATGCGCGCCAACTACGAGGAAAAGAAGAAAATCCTGAAGAACCTGTACGGTTGCGACCTGCAGGAGTTCGAAAAACTGTACGACGACCTGCTCGGCTACCGCGAAGTCATCCTGAAATACATCCGCGACACGCAAAGCATCCTGCGTATTGAGATCGCGGCGGGCCACAAGGTACTGTGCGAAGGCGCGCAGGGCACCATGCTGGACGTGGACCACGGCACGTATCCGTTCGTCACGTCATCCAACGCCACCTCAGGTGGCGCGTGCACGGGGCTCGGCATCCCGCCCAACAAAATCACCCGCGTCATCGGTGTGATCAAGGCGTACACCACGCGCGTCGGCGAAGGCCCGTTCCCGACGGAGCTGACCGATGGCTTCGGCGAGCAGTTGCGCAAGAACGGCGACGAGTTCGGCTCGACCACCGGGCGGCCGCGCCGTTGCGGCTGGTTCGATGCGGTGGTGGCGAAGTATGCGGTGGAGCTGAACGGCATCGACGCCGTGGCGCTGACCAAGATCGACGTGCTCGACACGTTCGACACCGTCAAGGTCTGCACCGGCTACTCGCACAAGGGCAAGGTGCTGGAAGGCATGCCCGCCTGCCCGCGCGTGCTGGAAGAATGCGAACCGGTGTATACTGAGTTTCCGGGCTGGAAGGAGAAAACCTCCGGCGCGCGTTGCTTCAGCGACCTGCCGGACAACGCCAAACGTTACATCGACGGTCTGCAGAAACTGCTGGACGTGGAGATGCTGATGATCTCCACCGGGCCGCACCGCGACCACACCATTTCGCAGGGCGCGCTGTTTTAACCGTTCGCATCGAGGTGGGCGATGAAGATTGAAGTTGCCGACAACGTTGCCGAATTCCTGAACGAGCGGGGCCGGTCCGACCTGACCATCGAGGTCGAGGACCTGGAAACGCCGTGTTGTGTCGGCAGGCTTCCTGAGATGCGGGTCCGGCACCAGCCGCCGCTCGATCCCACCGGTTACCGTCATTTCGAGGCGGGCGGCATCACCCTCCATTTATCAAAGCTTCTGCACACCGGCGACACCGTGCGGGTGTACGTCTCCGGCATCGGCCCCTTCAAAAAGATCGAAGTCTCTGGCATCCACCTCATTTTGTAATTTATAATAAAGCTCAATTATGAATGTCATTATCCCCCTCGATAAACCGGGGTTTGTAAAGGCGTTATGCTGACCTGGACCATTCTCATTGGCGCGTGCCTGTTTTTCTATTTCGCCGGTTACCGGTATTACGCCGGGCGGCTGGACCGCGACGTGGTGCGCCCGGATGCAGGATCGCACACCCCGGCCATAACGGAAAACGACGGCGTCGATTACGTGCCCAGCAAACCGATGGTGCTGTTCGGCCACAATTTCGCCTCCATCGCCGGGGCGGGGCCGGTGATCGGTCCCATCATCGCCATGCATCATTTCGGCTGGGCGCTGACCCTGGTGTGGGTGCTGGTCGGCAACGTGTTCATCGGTGCGGTGCACGACTACCTGACGCTGATGATGTCGGTTAGAAACCGCGGCCGATCGGTGGCGGACATCGCCGAGTCCACCATGGGATCGCGCGCCAAATCGGTATTCGCGCTGTTTCTCGTGCTGGCGATGCTCCTGGTCATTGCCGTGTTCGGCGTGGTGGCGGCGAAGACGCTGATCGCACAACCGGAGATGGTCATTCCCACCTTCGCCATCATCCCCATCAGCATGATCCTGGGCTGGTTCCTCTATAAAAAAGGCGGCAACCTGGCCGCCGCGTCGATTGTGGCCGTACTGGCGCTGGTCGCCAGCATTTATGCGGGATTCAAACTGCCCCTGCCGCTGGAAGGCGACGTGATCGGTTTGTCGCCCCTGATGTTCTGGTTTGTCCTGCTCATGATCTACGCCGCTGTGGCGTCGGTGCTTCCCGTGCATGTGTTGCTCCAGCCGCGCGATTATCTTTCGACTTACGTGTTGTTCGGGAGCATGTCGCTTGGCATCCTGGCGTTACTGTGGGTGGCGCCCGGACTCAACACCCCCGCGTACATGGGAGGGTTTTCTGAGGAGCAGGGTCCGGTGTGGCCGATGCTGTTTGTGCTGGTGGCGTGCGGCGCGGTGTCGGGATTTCATTCCCTCGTCGCCGGAGGCACGGTATCGAAACAATTGGCGAACGAGTCGCAGGGCCGCATCATCAGTTACGGCGGCATGCTGACGGAAGGCGTGGTCGCCGTGGTCACGGTTCTTTTGGTCGGTGGCGGATTGTACTGGGTCGCGCCTGCGGGCGGGGGCGTCGATATGGCTGAGCTCGGTTTCCGTGAAACATTGAAGGCCGGGGGCTGGATCCACGCTTTCGGCCACGGCTACGGCAACGTGGTCCACCAGATGCTGCCGTTTCTCGGCTTCACGCTGGCGTCGATGATCGCGGTGCTGGCGCTCAACACGTTCGTCATGACGACGCTGGACACGGCGGTGCGCATCACGCGTTTCATCGTGCAGGAGTCCCTGGGGCAGCGCGTGCCATTGTTCCTCAACAAATACGTCACGACGGCAGGTGTCATCGCCATCGCGTTTGTGATCGGTGCGAGCGACGGCTGGCAGAAAATCTGGCCGATCTTCGGCGCGACCAACCAGTTGATCGCCGCCGTCGCGCTGTTCGTCATCGCCACCTACCTCATCGGTGTCAAGCGGCCGACCGCTTATGCGCTGTATCCGGCGGTGTTCATGGTGATCACCACCATCGGCGCGTTGTCGTGGCAGGCGTACCGGTTTTTTACCGCGCCGGAGCCGCACCTGTTTCTGGGGACGGCCGCGCTGGTGCTCATCGGCCTCGCCCTGTTTGTCGGGCATGAGGGATTGCAGGCCTTGAAAGGCCGAAAAATCAGCACTGAACCCACACCCAGCGAGGCGTGAGCGGCTCCAGGACCGGTTTCTCCTGGGCCACCTGCGGTGTCCGGTTGATTTTTCCCCGGTCAGGGTTGTATGATGGGCGGAATCGACCGATCCAGTTGAAAGGGGTAGCGTTATGAAGTTGAGCGAGGTCATAGCAAGACAGACTGAGAAGAAAACCGGAGGGCAGACCCCCGGCGACCGCCCAAGGACCCCCGTGAACAACCGGGCGCTCAAAGTGATCCGCACCCGCGAGACCCCCAACCCCAACGCCCTGCAGTTCGTGCTGAACGCACAGATTCTGGAGACCGGCAACAAATCGTATTCCACGCCCCAAGACTGCGGTGACGACAAGCTGGGTCAGGCCCTGTTCAAGAATTCGGCGGTGAAGAACGTGTACATCATGAAAAACTTCGTCACCGTCACCAAGCAGGACACGGCCGGGTGGAATCCGCTGAAGACCCAGGTCTGGAACATCATCGACGAACTGGTGGACGTGTACCCCAGCGAGGAAGCAGGCAAGACGACGCACGTGGATGTGTCCGATTTCAACAGCCTGCCGCACGAAAAGAAGCTGGAAGCCATTGAGATGGTGCTGAACCGCTCCATCCGCAGTCAGCTGGCACAGGACGGCGGCGGTGTGGACCTGCAGGGTCTAGAGGGCAAGGAGGTGCTCATCCACTACCAGGGCGCCTGCGAGAACTGCCCGTCATCGATGACCGGCACCCTCCAGCACATCGAAAAGCTCATCAAACAGCAGTTGGACCGCGAACTCGTGGTCAAGTCCGTCTGACCTTTTAGGAGGAGTCGGAAAAAAACGGGCCTCCCCGACGGGAGGCTTTTTTATTTCCCGGTGAATGCGCCACCGGTGAGAAGGTCCCCCAGCGCTTCGAAGATGCGCTTGGGCTTGGCGAGAATCGACTTGGCGGCCTCCATGTCCACGTGGGGGTCGTTGAAGGGGCCTTCCAGCTTGAAGTAGGTTTCCACCAGCCCTTCGTCGGTTTTGCTTCCCGCCACGAACCGACCCAGAAGGGGCACCCCCTGTAAGACTTTGTCCAGATCCCCCATCGGCAGGGCCTTGCCGTTCATGTCGAACTTCTCCGTATTGAGATCGGCGGTGCCTTCCAGGTACACCTTCAGGTACTGGCCTTCCAGTCCCATCAGCGGAGTGTGCACGACGCCTTTTTTTGATTTCAAATGTTCCGCCCATGCGGTCGAACAGCAGTCCCTTGTCACTCAGCTTTTGCAGAGCGGTGGGATTGAGGATGGTGAGAATGGCTTTCACCGCACCCAGTTCCTTGAGGCTTCCTTCCGTGACCAGCAGTTTGAGGTCGCCGTTCATGCCCCTGGTTGCCGGACCTTTTTTGGGGACATGCCCCTTCAGATTGCCGGTAAACTTGACGATGCCTTTCAGGTGCTTCTTTTCATAATCCTCAATGGAAAGGCCCTTGCCGCCGAAAGAAAAATCGTATTTGTCCTTCGCCGTGTTGTAAACACCCTTGATGCCCATGGTGCCGTTGCGTGGCACGAACGCAGACTGGCTGAGAACAATCCTGTTTTTCGGCAGAGTCACTTCGCCGGTGATGCGCTTGAAAGGGTACCCCTTGGCGTTCACTTTGGTCAATTTGAACCCGATTGAAACCGGGAATTTTGGCGGTCTGGAGTTCACCCGAAACACCGCATCCTGAATGGAAAAGTTGTGTTTATTCAGAGAGAGCACCATCTTCTCCCCCTGAAGGGTGCCGTTGAGCCGGATGCGGTCGATTTCGACCGGGCCCCGTGCCTTCATGTTGCCCGACAATACTGTTTTGACCAGACCCCACTCCGGGGGCCACTTCACCTGCGAAAGATCGAGTTTGTTGAATTTGAAATCGGAGTCGAGCCGGGTCACGGATTTCTTGCTATCCGGTTTGGGGAGAATGATCTTTCCATTCTGGGTCAGTTCCCCGTTCAACACCGCCGCTTTGATTTTGCTTTTGATGTTGCGACCGTTCATTGTGGCGTCGGCATCCAGCCGGGAAACGGGCAGGAGCATATTGTCGAGGGCCTGGATTTTGATGAGCACGTTATCGGCAACCAGGCTGGTCTGGTACTTCAGCTTGTCCGGGTTGTTCACCGGACCCTTTGCCTTCAGTTTTCCGGTAAGCACGCCTTTGTCTATACCTGCTGATTTGGGAATAGGCAGTCGTACCACATCCACGCGGTTCACGGAGACGGTGGAGTCGAGAATCATGCTTTCGTTCTCTTTTGCGGGGAAGGTGAGGTCTCCTTCATACAAGACTTCCCCGCCGAAGGCGGTGGCCTTGAGTGTGTTGTGGAGTTTGCGGTTTTTCATTTCCGCGTTGGCCTGCCAGCGTCCGACCGGGATTTGCAGGTCGGCGGGGGTCAAAAGCAACTCGTCACCGGAAAGAGAAGCCTGGAGGGTCAATCCCTCCAGTGTCGCGGGTCCGCGCAACTCGAATGACCCGGTCACCAAACCATTCGCCCATTGGGAGACCTCCGGAATGCCCAACTGGTTGAATTCCAGTTGTGTCACTTGGGTGGTGGTGTTCAATACCGGATCCGGGTTGTTTTCCAGAAAGCGCAGGTCTCCGGAATGCTCGATCCGACCCCCACCCATGTCCAGGTCGAGGTGATGGTTCAGGTTGCCCTCTCGCCAGATAACGTGGCTGTCCATGTGATCGAATGGATAAATTCGCCCGGCGGCACTAACAGAGACTTTGTTTCCCACCAGATGTGCCTGAATCACCGACTGCTTCGTGAATTTGTCCCCGTCCTCCAGAGCGTCCAGAGGTACCTGCATCTCTGCCTGAAGCAATTCAAAATTTCCCTGTGGATTATATTCCTCCAGAATTTTTGAGGGGTCGACAGGAATGAAAAAATTGATGGATTTCAGGTCCTCAAGATGAAACCGGTTCAGTTCCAGATGCACATCGAGTTCGGCCTTGGGCGCCAGCACTTCATGGATGGCGAGGTCGCCAAACAAATGCAGTTTGTCCATGTAAACATCGAGATCGGTCAGCGTCAGGTCCAGTTTTTGATTGCTGGGTCGGGAAATCTGGATGACTCCGGACATGCGCATCATCTGCTGGTCGATGGCTTTGCCGCCCTTGCGCTTGATCCAGTAGATGCGTCCCTTTTCGACGCCGATGTTGTCGATCGCCAGGTGAAAATTGCGGAAGGTGCCGCGGATGGAATTGACTACCGTATCATCGTCTTTTTTTCGGTTTTGGCCTCTTCGGGTTTGTCTTCCTCCACGACCTGATTGAGATAGATGGTGACCACGGGCTGAATGAGATCGATGGTCTTCACCTCCACTTTTCCCGCAAGCAGGGGCATGAGGTAAACATGAACGAAAAGGGTTTTGGCGGAAACGAATTTATCCTTTCCGTCCATGGACTCAACACTCACGCCGTCGGCTTTCAGCCCGAACCCGTCGTGAAAATCGTAGGCAAGCCCTTCGATTTTCACATTCATACCGGTGGCTTCGGTAAGGGTCTGGGTGAGAGACCCTTTCAGGGATTTTACATCCACGAAATAGGCTAGCCCGGCGAGAACCAGAACGCCCAGGAATACCATTGCGGCGAAACCCCACATGACCCTTTTGACCAGGCGGATCATTCTCCTTGCCCGAGGCGATTTTCTTTTTGGCTTGTTTGACGGTCGTATTTTCCCGGAAGAGGGAGGCTTGGGTTTCGAAGCGTTTCCGGAACCGGCCGGAGACCTGCCTTTGGCCCCTTTTTGGGGGGAATTGTATTTCTTGGGGGTATTGGCCATGCCTTTAATTATAAAGGTTTATTGGCCAGAGAGAAAACGGATTTCTGGGTTGCGGGAGGTCCGGGTGTCAGGCATTTTCGCGGCGCTTACCGGAATCGGGAATGAAATTTAAACAAAAAAGCGGCCGGGTTCTCAACGAACCCGGCCGCTTCTTTAATTCCGCTTTTTTGGTGCTTAGAATGTCCAACTTCCGTGGTTGGCCACGATCATGCACATCAGCATGGGGATGGACAGGATGGCATTGGTGCGGCTTGCCACAAAAGCTGTCTTTTTCGCTTTGGCCAGCGCATCGCCTTCCAGTTCGCCCGCGATGATCTTTTTCTGATTGGGCCAGATGAATGCCCAGACGTTGATCATCATGATGATACCCAAAACCATACCGATGTGAATCGTCATGCTGGGAATACCTTCCACCTGGCCACGGCCGACGCCGTAGTAAATGATTCCCGACACGACGGTCAGCCAAGCCATATGACGAAACCACCAGAGGGCTTTCGGCAGGACGACCTGGGTATAAGGTTTGGCAGCTCCCTGTTCCGTCAATTGGGGCATGCTGGAAACCTGAATGATATTGAAAAACCAAAGCAGGCCAATCCAGAAAATCCCGAACACGACGTGAAAAAATTCAGCTACCCACATAAAATGTGCCTCCTTTATATATGCCTTTAAATTGCTGGTTTATGAAATTCGGATTTTTGAGAATCAAGCTCTGGGCCGAATGAGGACGGACAGACATTTTAGAAGTAAGATGGAAAATCGGGGTTAGGGATTCATCAAATTTGGAAAATTTTGGGAAAAATGGGCCGATTTAAATGCGCCCGAACGGATTTTCTTGCTTCCAGCCACAGGATGAAGCGGCGGATCAGCGTCCAAGGAGAAAGATCAACAGAATCCCCAAGGCCAGCAGGTTGAATATGAGGAGAGACCATGCCCAGCTTCGGGGCACCATTGGGCGCGGGGTTCGAGCCTTCGGGTCCGGGGCAGCTGGGTTTCTGATGGCCGTGCCGGTTTGGGCCAGTGTGTCCTGCAGGCTCCGGTTTTCCGCGGTCAGTTGCTCCACCTCTTTCTGCAGGGTGGCCACCTGGTCACGCAACTGCAGGCGCTCCACTTTAAGCGCTTTCGACCGGGCGATTTCACGTTCCAGGGCTTCTTCCGGCCCCCGGGTGATGCCCTCGCTTTCAGGCGGGTCGTCCCAGTCTTCAGTCATGGTGTTAGAGGCTTTCTCCCGTTGGATGATATGGCGTCCGACAGGTGATTTCAGGCGATTTTACTGGCGGCATGAAAGCGGCCGCTCGCTTCCATCAGCCGTTGCATGTGGCCCGGCGATAATATGAGGTCGCCCGCCTGGGCGAACTCCCTGATCTGCTCGGATTTTTTGGAACCGACCACCGCCGTCACCACGTTGTCCTGTGCCAGCACCCAGGCCAGGCTGACATTCACCGGTGCGGTGTTCAACTCCTGGGCGATGGCTTCCACTTCTTCCCGAACGGGTTTGGAATTCGAAAAATACGGTTCCTGGTACAGGTAATATTCCCGGCGTGTGGGTGCCTTGCGCGCGGCAGCATCGGTGCGTCCCGCCAAAAGTCCCCGTGCGGTGGGGGAATAAATCATGTACCCGATCTTGTTCTGCTTGCAGGCATCCAGCGTCCGACCCTCGTATTCGCGTTGCAACAAATTGTAGGGAATCTGGTTGATCGTAAACGTGCCGGCACGGTCACCAAGAAGTTGCAGGTCGGTGGAATCGAAATTGGACAGCCCCACGGTGCGGGCTTTGCCGCTGTCTTTGAGTGCCTGCATGATTTCGCACAGCTTGCGTGATTTTTCCGGCGAGTTGAAAAACGTTCCCGGCCAGTGGACGAGGTACACATCGACATAATCCCTGTCGAGCGCCTTCAGGGTGCCGTCCAGCCGCTCCTCATAGGCGGGACGGGTGAGGTCCGCATCCGGCCAGATTTTGGAAATGATGAGAACGTCGTTCTTTTTGCTGCCGAGGGCCTTGCCGAGGCGCCGTTCGGACTCGCCGTCGCCGTAACCTTCGGCGGTGTCGAAAGCGGTGATGCCTCCGTCCAGCGCGGCTTTCACAGAGGCGTCCGCCTCCTCCGGCGTGGCGTAATCGCCCCAGCCGCCGCTGGGTGCGATCTGCCAGCATCCGAATGTGATCACGCTCCACGGTATGTCCAGTCCCTTTACGGAGACGGTTCGCATGTTACCTCACGATCATGGTGAAACTGCGGTAGCGGTAATGGGGACCTTCCGTCTTGATGGTGGCGGCGAAGGGTTCGCCTTCCTTTTCCACTTTCTCGATGTGTTTCTTGAAGCGGTACAGGCGGTATCCACCGATCAGAGCTGCGGCGCCGACAATCAGGATCAGCGTGGCGAACAGGAATCCGAGCAGGGCCGGATAGAGGAAGATCAGAACCGCAAGCGTAATCAAAGCGACACCAAAAATCAACACCGACCACTGTAATGAATTGTAGCCTTCAGTGAACAGATCCTTGGGTTGATGGGTACGTTGGAACATAGGGCCTCCTTTTTGAAAGGCTCCATTGCCTTCCATATCTCATACATAAAATCGTGGTGGGGCCGGGTCAAGACCCGTGTGCGCCCGGTTGGGACGAATTTTTGGAATTCAGGCGGGCTTTTCCAGCAGGCGGCGGATCCGGCTGAAATCCCGTTTCTGCCGAAAAAGAGGCCGGCGCCAGTTGACCACCCGGGGACTGGGATGGTACAGGGCCAGCAGCGTGAATGTCGCCAGTTTCTGCGGTTTGGCGAGCACCTCGCCCAGCTTGAACCGCATACCTGTCAGGCGGTTGATGGCTTCCAACCCCACGGTGCCCAGAGTCACCACCACGCTCGGCTGGATGATTTCCAGCGTTTCCTCCAGGAATCCGGAGCAGGTGTCGATTTCTTTGGTTGTGGGTCGACGGTTGTTCCCGTTTTCCAGAGGATTGCACAGGACGGCGTTGGTGACGAAAACGTCGTCGCGGGTGAGGCCGATGTGGGCGAGCAGGATCTCGAAGTTTTTTCCCGACTGGTCGCCGGAAAAAGGGATGCCGGTGCGGGCTGCGCCGAATCGACCGGGGGCTTCCGCCACGAACACCACTTCGGCGTCGAGACTGCCGTTGCGGTCGCTCAGGATAGCCTGCTCGGACGCCAGCCGGGGACATTGAATGCATTCGGCGGCACGTCCTGAAAGGGAAAGAAAACGACGGCGTTGGGCGGAGGTGCTCATGGTGCGGTTCCGCTCAGGAGTTTTCCGTCTTGTCGCGGCGGGCGGGGTCGTGCGTCAATTCGTCTTCCGTCTCGTCCTCCTCGTCATCGTCGCTGGAGCGGCAGATGACAAGGAAACCGACGAGCAACAGCACGCTGGCCAGAATGGTGAACAGAATGTCCATGACGCCTCACGCAAATCAGAACGGTTTGACAGTGGCGAAATAGATCATACCGCCGCCAATGAGGAAAATCGCAATATGCACCATCATAGCGTATTTCTTCGGCAACGTGTCTTTATTGATTTGAACACCGTTCTGGAACCCCAGCGCGATGAGCACCAGCAAAAGCCCCAGCTTGGGATAAATCCACTTCGATTCGTTGAACACGCCGGTGGTGACGGCAAGGTAAATGCCGGACAGGATGGTGACACCGAGGATGGGGTAGTAGATGAATTTGTGAATGCGCTTCTGGGTTTTGCGCAAGCCGTCCCGTTCCTCCGCGGACTTGAGTCTCAGGCGGAACACCACGGTGAGGGATTGCAGAAACAGTGTGCCCACCACCAGGCACATGGAAACCATATGAAGCGTTAGAAAGAAATTTTTCATGAATTCGAAACCGCTCCGTGTGACTTGATCAGGGACTGTTCTCAATCGCCGGTTTGTCCGGACCGGCTTTCCAGTAAACGAGGCTGGAGACCATGAGGGCCATGCCGACGCCGCAGTAGATTGCCGCCACCACCACATATCCCCCCAGGTGTTCGTTCAACGCGCGGAGCATGAAGCCGACGCCCATCATGGCCGCAATAAAGATATAAAACGGTTTTGCGTAAACATGATGGAACTTGAGCGGAGGTGTGAGGTTGTCAATACGGTTCTTGTTGCGCCGCGCGGTTTTGGTGAGCACGAATTTGCCTTTCACCGCGCCGATCAAAAGCCCCACGCCGAGCGAGATGACCACCGCGTTCTGGGACGAGCCCTGGGTTTCGATGGCAAGGAAGTACATGCCGATGCCGCGTACCAGCAAAAACAGGCCCACCAGGCCCCAGATACTGCCCGCAAGCGTGTACAGTTGGTTTTTAGTCATGATGTCATGGCTTTCCAGCCGCCCGTGTCTCAAAACCAGATGCCGGGCCGGGTTAAGGGTTTGTGCCTGCGTTCAGGGATTGGGCTTGCGGTCGCTGAACGGTTTGCCACGGACGGGCCGGGTCGCCATCCGTCCGCTTTTGCTTTTATAGAGCAGGCGGGTCTCGCCGTTTCTCAGGTCCACCAGGTACCCGTCCTGCCCGATTCCCTCCGTGGTCCACATGTAGGGCAGGGGCCCGGCGGGAAACACAGGGTTCAGGTGGATTTCATGGTCGTACTTGTCGCGGTTCAACGGATCGGGTTCAAAGAGCGATTTGCACTCCTCGACCTCCGGAAGCCGCCATTCGTCGTAACCTGCAAATTTGTTGGTCGTCAGCTTTTTGCAGTATTCCAGCGCCTCGTCCCAGGTCAGCCATTTCTGTTCGGCCTGCCATGAGTCTTCCTTTGTCCACAGCAGGTCGTGAAGGGTGTCCTTGATGGTGCCGTCGCCGTTATCGATGAATCGTTCTTTATCGCTCATGGTCTCAGTGCGAAAGTGCAGTTTCGTTTCCGAGGGAATCCAGGGAAATTCTATTAAGCCGGTCATTGAGGGCATCGAGATCGAAACGTGGCGGGTTTTTCAGCTGCGCCCGTTTTTTAATGTCTCCAAAGGCCCACTTCAGAAGAAGGTCCGAGTAACACAACAAACGCGTGCGTCGCAGAATACGGCGTACCGTGGACCGCGAGATTTTAACCGGATCATCGGAGTTGAGCAACGACTGGTTGTTGTGGAGAACAGCAACGGTCTCCATAGCCATCCATAACGGCCAGATGCAGAACAGCCGGATACGCGTCTGGTATCGCGGAATGGCCAGAGTGAAACGCAGGGCATCCTCCAGGTGGCCCAGGGTTTTGTGTAGAAGGCGTTCCATCACTTCGAGATTCTGATTGATGGAGGTGCCGGCGTTGAACTCCTCTACCGTCAGCCCCTGCCCGATGATATATGAACGCGGGATGTACGACCAGCCGCGGCCACGATCCACAATAATGTCCTTTGAGATATTCGTCATCTGCAATCCCAGTCCAAAGGAAACCGCAGTACGCTGCATCGTCTCCCTGGATTTTGGCGACAGGTTCGGGATCTCCTGGAAGAACAGGTTGCACAGCATTTCGCCCACCAACCCGGCAACAAAGTAGCAGTATTCTTCCAGCTCGTGCTCGTCTTCAAGCAGGGTGATTTCGTTGAATGAGAACTTCTGCTGAAAGTAGGCCATGCCCCGTGCCATGCGCGAGACTGAGGGAACGATCTGTTCCTGATGGTTCACGGGTAGAGAGTCGAACACGTTGAACACGCGCGGTGTGTTGATCAGCAGGTCAAGATCGTTTTCCGAGCCGTCCACGGCGCGGCAATCCTCCACCCAGCGATCCAGGTTCCGGGCACGGTGGTCGGGGTCCTCAATGATGTGCGAGAACTCCTGCAGGAGGCGGATTTTGATTTTGGGATCGAGCTCCGCTGCGTCTTCCACGGTATCGACGATGCGGCAGAACAGGTAGGCGGTCAGGATACTGCGGTGCAGGTCATCCTTGAGAACGGTGATATTGAGAGCGAAGGTACGGCTGACCTTCGGCAACATCTGTCTGCAATATTCCCAATCCTGCATTGTGTATCCAAAGTACGGGACCCGTCATGTGGGGTGACCCTCCGGAATGAAGTCAAGAGGCCTGGTGTGTGGCCTGTGACATTTCTTCCATTTCCTGCGCGATTTTCAAAATGGCAGTGTGGACTTCGTTGATCACGTATTCCGGGGTGCTGGTTCCGGCGGTGATTCCCACGTGTTTTTTATTGGTGAACCAGCTCCGGTCCAACTGGGTGGCGGCTTCAATGTGATGCGCTTCGACATCTTTCTCGTCGCACACCTGAACCAGTTTCTTGGTGTTGGAGGAATTGTAACCTCCGATGACGATCATCAGATCCACCTGGTCCGCCAGGTCGCGCACCGCAATCTGCCGGTCGCGGGTTGGCTGGCAGATGGTGTTGACGAAGGCGACGTCTTCCACGCAGTCCATCTCGCGGATTTTACGCACCAGGTTTTCCACCTTTTCCATCTGCTGGGTGGTCTGGCTGACGATGCCGAACCGCTTGGTGGGCGCGGCACGCAGTTTTTCGAGGTCTTCCTCGTTGTTGATGACGATGTAGTCGTCGAGATCGCCGACGATGCCCTTCACTTCCACGTGTTCTTCCTGCCCGATGACGACGGGGAAGTAATTCTGCTCAACCATGCTCTTGACGGTTTTGTGCACGCGCATGACGAGCGGGCAACTGGCGTCGTAAACAATGTGACCGGCTTCCACCAGCGCCTCTTTCATCTTTTCGGCGGCGCCGTGGGCGGTGATCATGACTTTTTTGGTTTTGATTTTATCGAGATCATCGATGCCGTTGACCAGATCGACACCGTTGCGTTTCAACGATTCATTCACCTGACGGTTGTGGACCAGCTGACCCACGATGGTGAGGTCGGATTTGAACTGAGGTTCCATCGCCAGATTGATGGCGTCCTTGACGCCGAAACAGGTGCCGAGCGCACTTGCGAGGGATACTTTCATCGTCCGTCCTTATTCTGGAAATGTGGAGTGAATACCCGGAAGTGGGTTTTTCGTTAACAGTTTAAGTTCAAAATCATAACAGAATGCAGGCGGTATGGGAATAAAAAACGGTTTTTCCCATACCTGCGGAGTCACTTGAAAATGAGGTTTTTGACCATCTGCCAGGTGGTCTGGCGGCCGATTTCAGCGATGCTTTCGGTCAATGGGATGTTCTTGGGGCAGACTTCCACGCAAACCTGCGCGTTGCCGCAGTCGGCGATGCCGCCTTTTCCCATCACCGCTTCCAGCCGTTCCTCTTTTTCCATGGCTCCGGTGGGGTGCATGTTGAACAGCCGCACCTGGCTGAAGGTGGAGGCCCCCAGAAAGTCGTTGTCCAGCGCGAATTGCGGGCAGGCTTCCAGGCAACAGCCGCAGGTCATGCACTCGGCCAGGGAATAGGCGGAGTTGCGCTGTTTTTCGGAAATCACCGGACCTTCGCCGATGTCGTGACTGCCGTCGATGGTGATCCACGCGTGGACTTTTTTCAGGTTGTCGAACATGCGGGTGCGGTCCACCGCCAGGTCGCGAACCACCGGGAACTTTTTCATCGGCTCCAGCACGATTGGCTGTTCGAGCTGGTGCACCAGCGCTGTGCAGGATTGACGCACGCGTCCGTTGATGTTCATGGTGCACGAACCGCACACTTCTTCCAGGCAGTTGCACTCCCAAACCACGGGCGTCACGGTTTGGCTGTTGGCAGTGACGGGGTTCTTCTGGATGTCCATCAGGCAGGAGATCACATTGGCGTTTTCCCGGTCAGGCACTTCAAATTCCTGCCAGTACGGTTTGGAATCCGGGGTGTCCTGCCGCTTGATTTTCAGTCGTACTGTTTTCTTTTCGCTCATGGTCTGCGGCCTCATTCGTATTTGCGGGGACGCGGTGTGATCTGCGACGTGTCCACGTCTTCGTAATGGATCGCGGGCTCCCCGTCCTTGCACTCTGCGAGGGTGGTTTTCAGCCACTCTTTGTTGTTGGCCTCAAAACGTTTCATGTATTCCAGATGTCCGGGGCGGAACTCGGTTTCGTCGACCTCGCCGTACTGGCTTTTTTCCAGGTAATCAACGTATTCGTGCGGGTCAAAGTTGTCAGGCTGTGCCAGGTCGAATTCCGGCTTATAATGCGCCCCCCGGAATTCGTTACGCCGGAGGGCCCCGATGGTGATGATCTTTGCCAGGTGGATCATGCAGTGCAGCTGGTTGATGAAGCTCGGAGCCGGGTTGGACCAGTGCGTCGTATCCAGGCATTTCACGTCCCGAAACCGCGTTTGGATATCATGAATCAGGGTCAATGCCTTTTCCAGCTTGGAGTTCTCGCGGACAATCAGCACATTTTTCATCAGGATATCGCCCAGTTCCTTTTGCAAAATATGCGGGTTTTCCTTGCCGTTCATGCGTTTGATGTCTTGAAAACGCGATTCCCATTGTTTGCGCGCGTCTTCGAATACCTGCGACGACACGTCCTCGTGGTGCATGTCGAGGTTTTTGCTGTACTGGATCATGCCCGGACCCATCATGAGTCCCGTATAGATGCAACTCAGGAGGGAGTTGGCACCCAGACGGTTGGCGCCGTGAAACTGGTAATCCGCCTCCCCCGCTGCGTAGAGCCCGCGGATGTTGGTCATCTGGTTGCGCGGCGACTGGTGGTCGATGAGACCATGTGTCTCGCTTTCGTAATCCGTCCAGATGCCGCCCATCGAGTAATGCACGGCAGGAAAGATTTTCATCGGTACCTTGTGCGGGTCGTCACCGGTGAACTTTTCGTAAATTTCCAGAATGCCGCCCAGCCGCTCGTTGAGGTAGTCCTCGGTATGATGGGTGAGGTCGAGATAAACCATTTGCTCGCCGCCGACCCCCAGTCCCTGGTTGATGCAGACGTCGTAGATCTCGCGCGACGCCACATCGCGTGGCACCAGGTTGCCGAACAGGGGATGGTTTTCCT
>NZ_HG422173.1:2840618-2854824 GCF_000341545.2 Nitrospina gracilis 3/211 | reverse complement strand
GCCGCGCGCCGACTCGCTCATCAACCTCAGTTTGTCCTGCCCGGGAATGGCTGTGGGGTGGATCTGGATGAACTCGCCGTTGGCGTAGCGGGCGCCCTGCAGGTAGGCGGACATCGCCGCAGCCCCGTTGCACACGGTGGAGCCGGTGGCCTTGCCGTACACCTGCGTCGGCCCGCCGGTGGCCAGCACCACGCCGTCGCCCGCGAGGGTGAATATCTCGCCCGTGTGCAGGTCATGGATCACTGCGCCCCGGCAGGTCAGGGTCTCATCGATCACCGCCCCCAGGTATTCGTGCCATTCGAGTTTGGTCACCAGCCCGTCGGACTCGTACCGTCGTACCTGCTCGTCCAGGGCATAAAGAAGTTGCTGGCCGGTTGTCGAGCCGGAAAACGCGGTGCGGTTGTACAGCGTGCCGCCGAAGCGGCGGAAATCCAGATGACCTTCCGGGGTGCGGTTGAAGGTGACGCCCATGCGGTCCATGAGATGAATGATCGCCGGAGCCTGGAAACACATGTCGCGCACCAGCGGTTGGTGGGCAAGGAAGTCGCCGCCTTTGACCGTGTCGTAGAAATGGATGTCCGGCGAATCGCCTTCGCCCTTGGAATTGATGGCGGCGTTGATGCCGCCCTGCGCGCACACCGAGTGGGACCGCTTGACCGGCTGGTAGGAAACCAGCACGACCTGGGCGTTGTTCTCGCACAGCTTCATGGTGAGAGACAGGCCCGCGAGGCCCCCGCCGATGACGATGAATTTGGGTTGACGCTTCGGCATCACAGGCCTCCCACTTTGGTGGGTTCCACCGGAACCGGGTTCAGTGAAAACTCAACCACGGTGGCGAGGCCCAGTACCGTCAGCCCCAGCCCGATCAGGATAAACGCGATGCCTGCATTCCTCTGCGCCCTGGGACCGACGATGATGCCCCACGAAATGCAGAATCCCCACAATCCGTTGCCGAAATGAAACGTCGCCGCGACGATGCCGATGAGGTAGATGATGCGTCCCGTCCACGTCTGGAATTCGTCGTTCATCACGCCGATCAGAAACGGAGCCGCCTGGAACTCGTTGTGGCCGTACCACAGCTTCGGCGCGACGGTGGTGCCCATATGGTAAACCAGGAACACAAACACGATGCCGCCGGTCAGCCGTTGCATCGTGTACATCCAGTTGCGCGGGTAACGGTATCGAATGAAATTGTACTTTGCGATGGAGGTCAGGTAGAAGCCCATCACCGAATGAAACAGGATGGGAATGTAGAGAACGAAGATTTCGATCCAGATCAGAAACGGCAGGTTGTTGATGATGTCGATGCTGAGCTGGTAGGGAAAGACGCCGACGGTGCGCAGGCTGTTGACCGCGAGATGGAAGACCAGAAAGATGCCGATGGGGATGAGACCGGTCAGGGAGTGGATTTTCAGCAGAAGAAAATGCGCCTGGCCTCGCTGGATCGCGCCCATGGTCTCGTCCACGTGAAGAAGATTGGAACCGCCGCGCTCTTACTTGAATTGCCGACCCAAGGGACGCACCGGGCGTATGACAGGGCGCGCTCCTTTCGGCAAACGGACCCGTAGAGACGGATCTCATTTTTCATTTTACGCGATTGAGGTGTGCAGGGGAACGATTTAATTACGCCGCTTTCGACGCATCAATGAGGGTGGGAAAAACAGGGGGGATTCAGAAATCGTATTCGAGGAGCGGCCGGTGTTTGTAATCGGGGTCGACCGGTTTATCGTTGCGGGTGATCATGAGCTTCTTCGGCTCTTCGACGAAAAGATCGACGAATCCGCACTTGCCGCACACGCGGGGCTGGAGCGGCACTTTCTTCTCGATGCCGTGGTCCTTGCGCACGACCATGATGAGTTCCAGGTCCCGGCTGGTACGAAGACCGATGTCGCCTTTCAGGATACTCGCCTCGCCACATTTGGAACATGCGTTGGGATCGCTCATGCCGGGCCCCTCCTGTAAAAGGTCGATGGATGAGGGGAGGAAAACCTCCCCCTGCCATCATATCAACCGTCATTATAGCACAAGGGTGAATGGACGTTACAAGAGTTCCCATTCAGGACGTTTTGCCTCAGGGACGTTGTACGTACAGCGGTGCGGATTCCACGAACACGCGGGCGATCGGTACTTCCTTGCCTTCGCGGTTGATGAGCGCGTTGAGTTCCTTGCTGGCATGGAACACCGGTTTCTTGCGTGCCGGAATTTCGATGGGCTCGCCGGTCACCGGTTTTTTGCCGATGCGGGCCGGGTATTCGCGCACCCGGAAGGAACCGAATCCCTGGATCACCACGCGTCCTTCTTTTTCCAGGTTGGACATGATGCCTTCCACAAACGTAAGCAGAATGCGGTCGGCTTCCTGCTTGGAAATGTCCAGTTTTTGAGCTAACTTGTTGGCCAGATCGGATCGAATCATTGCTACCCCCCATTGGAAAAAAGTTGGTTTCGCACTATGACTTCAAGAACCGTGCCAATGCAGTCTTAACGGCATAACCCCTTGATTTCTGAATGTTTTGAAAAAAGCCTTTTTAGCGAGGGGATAATTTATTTATCTTTTTTCATAAATCGGCTTGAAAGAAAGTGAACAGTTGATATCCGTTGAATTTGGCCTATGAAGAACCTGTTGATTTACCTGACTCACCCGCATGTGGGGGTGTGGAACCTGCAGGACCGGCACGTTGAGCAATTAAGTGCACAGTTTCCGGGGTTTCGGATTGTAAAATGCCTGCATTCAAAGGAATTTTTGGAAGGAATTTCGGAAGCGGACGCGGCGATCTGCTGGTATTTTCGCCGCGAATGGGTGGGCCGGGCCTCGCGCCTGCAATGGATCGCCACCCCTGCAGCCGGGAGCGACTGGATCGACCTGCCTCCTGAATCCAGCATCACCATCCACCACGGCGGCTTCCACGGATTGATGATGGCGGAGAGCGTTCTGGGTGCGATGCTCTACTTCTGCAAGGCCTTCGAGGCGTCCCGCAACTTCCAGAAACAGAAGAAGTGGGCGCGTATCAAACTCTCCCAACAGATCTCGTCCCTCTACCGGGCGCGGGTGACCATCCTCGGTTTCGGCCGGATCGGCCGGACCATTGGGCGGGCGGTGAAACCCTTCGGGAGCCTTGTAACGGGCGTACGACGGCGGGCGGATGAGAGGCCGGATTACTTTGATGAGGCCGACCGTGTCGTCCCCGTCGATCGCCTCGACGAAGTCCTGCCGGAAACCGATCACCTCGTCCTTGTCCTGCCGGGTGGGAAGGAGACCGATGGATTGCTCACCGCCGACCATTTTGCCCGGCTCCCCGCGCACTGCCACCTGTACAACGTGGGCCGGGGCAACCCCTACCGGGAAGAACACCTGGTGCGGGCCCTCGAGACCCGGCAGATTGCCGGGGCTTACCTCGATGTGTTCGACGAGGAACCGCTGCCGGAATCGTCGCCTCTCTGGGGTTTCGACAACGTCCTCATACAGCCCCACCTGTCCGCAGCCTCGCCGCAGTACCTGGATCTTTTTATTCAGGAATTGATTGGAAAAATAAAAAGCTGAATGACCCGTGAGCAGGCCTGTTTTTGTGGGGGGGTGTCAGTCGCCCAGAAAAGGGTTGTTGATGCCGCTTTCCAGGTTTTCGGTGATGGCCTGGGTGCGCCAGATGATCTCGATGATCTCGAAGATGCGGTTGGCGATGGAATCGGCTTTCGAGCCGTAGCGGGAAATGACCACGCCGGCGTCGCCGATCAGCCCCCAGATGGGATCGAGGTTGACCGATTTTTTGTGCAAAATCTGCAGGGACCGTTGAATGCGGTTGATGAGCCGGCTCATGTGGTTTTCGTCGAGGTAGTCGGAACGGGACACGATGTGCCCCAGCAGGCGCAGGAGGTTCTGCGTCTTGCGCAGGTCGCCGTCGGAGAACTGGTAGGCAAAGCTCCGACCGAATTTCTGCGCGTACTGGTCCTTGATCAACTGAAAGTCCAGTTTTTCCTGGACCATCTTGAGCTGACGGAGCTTGCTGTTGGCGTAGTGGTTGAAGGCCTTGCTGATGTTGAGGACGTTTTCGTCCTTGTTGTTGACGTTCAGATCGGGAAACACGATTTTAAGATCGTGGGCTTCGGAATACGCCTGCAGCACGGCATAAGCCTTCAGCATGTCCGGATAATGTCCGTTGAAATCCGGATGCTTCTTCATTTTGAAGCGGTTGGCGCTTTCCCACTCCTGAAACTTGCCAATCAGTTTTTCCAGAGCATCCACCGGGTTGTCCGGCAGGTTGTCCAGAAATTCGTCAGTAAACATAATTTTGCTCCACCCCAAATGGGGTATCGAACGTGAGGCCCCAATCCTCTATCGGTCATATAAATTATATACTTGAAAGCTTTTTGTCCGAAGAAAAATTGAGGACCGGGATATTCGGTACTTCTAAAATCATGCAGGCGGGTTTTTAAGGTGATGGTCCGTGGTGACCTGGAAGCGGTGGCCGACGTTCAACAACAGTGCTTCGTCAAAGTGGCGACCCATGAGTTGCAGGCCGATGGGCAATCCCTCTTGAGACAGGCCGCAGGGAACCGACAAGGCGGGAATGCCCGCCAGGTTGGCCGACAGGGTGAGCAGGTCGGAAAGATACATCTGCAACGGATCGTCCAGTTTTTCTCCCAGCTTGAACGGCAGCGCGGGCGAAACAGGCGCGGCCAGAACATCGCATTTCCTAAGAGCGGCATCAAAATCCTGCTTGACCAGGGTCCGCACTTTCTGTCCCTTCAAGTAATACGCATCGTAATATCCGGAACTCAAAACGAATGTGCCGAGCAGGATGCGGCGTTTGACCTCCTCTCCGAATCCCTCCTCGCGGGTTTGTGTGTACATGTTGAGCAGGTTCTCCGCATTTTCGGAACGGTAGCCGTACTTCACGCCGTCGTAGCGTGACAGGTTGGTGCTGGCCTCGGCGCAGGCGAGGATGTAATACGCCGCCACGGCATACTGGGTGTGCGGCAGGCTGACCTCGACGCGTTCCATGCCCAGCGATTCCAGGTGCCGGATGCCTGCTTCCACGGCCGCCTGCACCTGCGGGTCGATGCCGTCGCTGAAGTATTCCTGCGGTACGCCCACTTTCAATCCTTTCACGTCGCGGGCGAGTGTTTCGGTGAAATCGGGTCGTTCCACGTTGGCGCAAGTGGAGTCCATCGCATCGTGTCCGCCGATGACGTTGAGCAGGGTCGCGGCGTCTTCCACTGTCTTTGTCATGGGGCCGATCTGGTCGAACGACGATGCGAACGCCACAAGGCCGAAGCGGGACACGCGGCCGTATGTGGGTTTGAGTCCCGTGATGCCGCAAAAGCTGGCTGGTTGGCGGATTGAACCGCCGGTGTCCGACCCCAGCGCGGCGACGCATTCGTTGGCAGACACCGCCGCCGCCGATCCGCCGCTGGATCCGCCTGGGACGCGGGTCTTGTCCCACGGGTTGCGCGTGACATGGTGGTACGCGGTTTCATTGGACGAGCCCATGGCGAATTCGTCCATATTGGTCTTGCCAATCAGAACGGCCCCGGCATCTTTCAGGCGCGCCACCACCGTCGCGTCGTAGGGTGCGACGAAGTTGTCGAGGATGCGCGACGAACAGGTGGTGCGGGTGTCTTTCACGCAGATGAGGTCTTTGACGGCGATGGGTACCCCTAGCAAGGGAGCGTCTTCGCCCCTGGCGATGCGCGCGTCCGCAGCCTGGGCCTGCTCTTCTGCCAGTTCGCGCGTCAGATGGGCGTAGGCGCCGATGTCTTTATCCACCTTGTCGATGCGCTGGTAATACTCTTCCAGCAGGTCGAGCGAGGAGTAGGATTTGGCTTTAAGGTGTTTGCGGGCCTCGGCCAGGCTGGGTCTCTGCATGACTACGAGATGATCTTGGGCACTTCGTAATGCCCCTTGGCGGCGCGTGGCGCCAGCCGCAGGTAGTCGGCTTCCGGAAAACGCGCCACCACTTCGTCTTCACGCAGCACATTCTGGAGCGGCAGGACGTGCGAGGTCGGTTCCACGTTTTCGGTATTCAGCGTGCCCAGGTGGTCGATATATTCCACGATTTTCTGGAATTGCGGGCCGAGCTTCTCCCTTTCTTCCGGGGTCAGCTCCAGCCGGGCCAGGTGGGCGATTTTTTGAATGTCGACGTTGTCGTGGGACATGATGTTGTGTGAATCAAAGGGAAAAGAGAAGGTGGGACAGTTTCGCGGGATCAGCCTTCTTTCTTCTTCTTGCCTTTTTCCGCCAGCATCTTTTCCCTGTAGTCGATCTTCGCCACCTTGCGGGTCAAGCGCTTGAATTTCTTTTTGGATTGGCGCAGGTCCGGATCGTACTTGTTTTCGCCCGCTTTTTTCTGCGCTTCCTCTTTTACCGATTTGGCCTTGTCGATGTGGCCTTTCAACTGTTCCTTCGTTGCCATGGTTGTGTCTGCCTCGATTGGGTAAAGGGTTGAGATTGGGGCTCGTTTATACCAGATTTCCGGCCTTTCCGCAAACCTTCTAGGGAGGACAACGGGAAAACCGGAGGGACGGGTGGGGGAAGCCGGGCCGGGGCCGCCCGTTTGCGCTAAAGGCCTTCGTGGGTTTTGAATTGATAGTCGTGTCCATTGGTAATGAGGGTGATGGCGCCATGCCGGTCGGTGCGCCACACGCGGGTGCCCTGCTCTGCAAGTCGCTTCAGGGTTTCATCATGCGGGTGGCCGAAGGGATTGACGTGGCCCGCCGAGATGAGGGCGTCCTTGGCCCCGACGGCCTTTAAAAAATCCGGGGAACTGGAATAACGGCTTCCGTGATGCGGCACTTTCAGCACGTCGGCCTCAAGCGGCTCCGCGGAGGCGACCAGGTGGGCCTCGGCCTCGGCGGTGATGTCGCCGGTCAACAACAGGCTGAACTCGCGGAAATCAAGACGCAACACCCAGGACAGGTCGTTGTCGATGCGCCGGAGTGGAAGGCCCACCGTTTGAATGAAAGGTCCGGCCGGATGCAGGGCGGTGAGATGCACTTCTCCAAATTCGACGGTTTCTCCCGGCACAAGAATGTGACGCTTTGCTCCGTTTTCCTGAAGTGTATGACGCAGTTGATCGATTTTCGCGTCGGCAATGGGCGGGTTGCGGTCGAGAAAATGTCCCACCTCCACCAGCTTTGACAGGGAGAGCAGGCCGCTGATGTGATCGTGGTCCGAATGTGTGGCGGCCAGATAATCGAGGCCGCGCTCGCCCCGGTGCCAGAGGAAACGGCCCACCACCGCCTTGCCGATATCGAGGGCGTCACGGTAAAAGCCCCCGCCGTCGATCAGGAGGGTTTCGCGGTTGGGGAATTCGACGAACACGCTTTCGCCCTGGCCGACGTCGAGCATGGTTATTTTCAGGGTGTCGGTCTGGAACCTGGGGAACTGCGGCCACATCCACCAGACAAAAACGCCAAGAGCACAAGCCGCGAGCCCTGCCGCCTGACTGCGTTGTGGTGTCAGAAATTTTTGAGGTGGCGTCTCCTCTGGCGTCATCGCGGTCAGGTGGTAACGATACAGATACGCGGGAACCCCCAGCGTCAGCGAGATATATAACACCAGCCAGAAGTCGGGTGGGGTCGGCACGTAAAACGAGGCGAAATCAAACGATGCGGCCCACATCGGGAGCGTCACAAACACGCCCAGGAGTCCATCGACGCCGCTCATCAAAAAATCGGCGAGCGTCGGCAACACGGCATTGAGAAGGGCGATCAACAACGTGGCCGGGATGAGCACGGATGCCAGAGGGACCAGCACGAGGTTCAGCAGGAACCCGATCGCGCTCACCCGGTTGAACTGGTACACGAGCGCGGGAAAGGTACCGAGGATGGCGGCGGCGGAGACAAACGCAGTGCCGTAGACAAAGCGCAGGACGGAGGCGATCGCCCCGCCGTGTTCATCCTGCAATGCCGGCAGGCGACGGTACCACGGTGGTTCGCCCAGACGATCGACCGCATCCCCTTGCACCTGCATCAGCATGCGGTGCAGGTACAGGATGGCGAACACCGCACCAAAGGACAATTGAAAACCGGGAGTGAGGAACGCCCCGGGACTCCACAGCAAAATGCCGAATGCCGCCACCAGCAGGGCGTTCAGCACACTGCGTTCGCGGTCGGCGAGCACGGCGATCATAAACAGGATCACCATCGTCCCGGCGCGAAGGGCCGAGACCTTGTTTCCTACCAGCATCAGGTACATCAGCACCGGCAGAAAGCAGAATGCCACCGCCCATTTTTGTGTGTGGCCGAGGTAAACCCAGCGCGGGCGATAGTATGAAAACAGTCCCCACAGCACGGGGTGAATCATAAAGTACGTCGCGCCCGCGACGAAACCGATATGAAGACCCGACACCGCCATCAGGTGCGCCACGCCGGTGGCTCGAAATGCTTCCTGCATCTCCTCGCTCAGAAACTCTTTCTCCCCCAGCACCATGCCCCGCAACAACGCCCCTTTTTGTGCATCCAGGTTGCGGTCAAGCAATGCCCGTACGGAATGAAGCATCGCTTCGTGCCAGCGGGAGAGGGTGGTGGACTCCGTCGCGTCGATGCGCTCCACGCGTTCCGCTTTCGATACGCCACCGGTGACGTCGAGGCCTTCTGTTTGCATGTAGTGCTCATAATCGAACCGGCCGGGGTTTTTGAAATTGCGTGGACGTTTCAACCGCACTTGGTGGACCCGGATGCGATCGCCTTCGCGCAGATCCGCTTTCGCTTCGTACACGGTGATGCGGGCGCTTCCGGTGACCCCGATGGGCGTGTCGTGGTATTGAAGGGATTCGAGATCGAGGTGCACCCGCACGCGGTCGGGGTAGTACTGCGGGGGTTGGATGACCACGCCGGTGATATCGCCGCGGCGGCTGTCCTCGACATGGTTCAGGATGTGGTGATCGGGACGCAATGCCTTGGCGCGATAAGACGTCGTCGCCCCCAACACGAACAGCATCGCCAGCAAAATGAACTGCCACGTGGCGCGGATGCGGAGCCGCCGGGCGCACCACACGGCGAGGACCAGAGCGGCGAAGGGCAGGGCAAAGGGAAACAGGAACTCGCGCGAGGCGGGATGGGCCAGGAAAATTCCCGAAAGATAAAATAAAAAATAAGGAAGCAACGGTCCCATAACCGTGGGCCTTGGGGCTACCGGGCCACCAGCGCCAGGTCGATTTGTTTCTTTGCCATGTCCACCCTTTGTACCCGCACCTTGACCTGGTCGCCAAGCCGGTATGCCTTGTGTTTGTGCTGGCCCTTGAGCGCATGCTCATGTTCGAAAAACACGTAGTAATCGTCCGACAGCGTCGACACCCGTACCAGTCCCTCGACGAACACATCATCCAGCTCCACGAAAAAGCCGAAGGAAGTGACGTTCGAGATGTGGCCTTTGTGCGTGGAGCCCAGTTTGTCCGCCATGAACTGCACGCGGCGCAGGTCGCTGACCTCGCGCTCGATGCCCATGGCCTTGATCTCCATGCCGGTGGACTGCTCGGCGGCCTTCGCGGTTTTGCTCATCAACTGCTTGCGCTCTTTAAGCGAACATTTTTTCCTGCCGAGGTACTCCTTCACCACGCGGTGGGTGAACAAATCCGGGTAGCGCCGGATGGGCGAGGTGAAGTGCGTGTAGTGCTCAAAACCGAGGCAGTAGTGTCCCGGGTCTTTTTCCGAATACACGGCTTTTTTCATCGAGCGCAACAGCACGTAATTGAGTGCGCGCTCCTCCGGTTTGTCCCGGGCGCGCTCCAGAAGTTTTTGCAGGTGCGTGGATTTCACCTTTTTGAACGATGGCAGGCGGTAACCGAAGTCCGCGGCGAACTCGCCGAAACGGTGAATGCGGTCGGCGTCCGGTTCTTCATGAATGCGGTGAATGACAGGAAGGTTCTTCTTCGCCATGTCTTCGGCGACGACGCGGTTGGCCGACAGCATGAACTCCTCAATGATCTCGTGCGCGATGTTGTGCGGCGCTTTGCGGATGGTCTGGATTTTACCGTCCTGCGTCATCAGGATCTCCGCCTCGGGAATGTTGAAATCGACACTGCCTTCCTGGAACCTTTTCTTGCGCAGGATGCGGCTCAGCTTTTCCATGTCCTTCAATATGGGCATGACCTCGTCGAACTGCCCTTCCGGGTCGCCGTCTTCCAAAAGCGACGCCACCTGCGTGTAGGTGAAGCGAATCTTGCTTTCGATAATGGAGTCGTAGATGTTGTAGTCCACGACTTCTCCTTTGCTGTTGAACACGATGTCGCAACTGAGCGTCAGGTGTTCCTCGTTGGGCCGCAGGCTGCACACCTCGTTCGACAGTTTAAAGGGAAGCATGGGGATGACGCCCTCGGCGTAGTAGATGCTGGTGCCGCGCTTGAACGCTTCTTCGTCGAGCGGCGAGCCTTCGGTGACGTAGTGGCTGACGTCGGCGATGTGCACTCCGAGGCGGTACAGGTCTTTTTCGCGGGTCAACGTCACCGCGTCATCGAAATCCTTGGCGCGTTCGCCGTCGATGGTAAAAATCATCTGATCCGTCAGGTCGCGCCGCCGGGACCGTTCTTCATCAGAAATCTCCAGGCCCAGTTTCTTTACCTGCCGCAGGATTTTGGGCGGGAACTCCTGCCGGGCGTCGTGCTTGTGGAATATTGAGCGCAACTCAACCGCCGGGTCGTCCGCCGGGCCCAGCACCTGGATGACGCGTCCCACCGGGGGATGGTGCCGCGTCGGGTAATCGACGATCTCCACCTGCACCATCTCGCCGGACTGCGCTCCCAAAATATCCTTGCCGGGGATGAACACGTCCTGGAAGTACTTGGCGTCGGAAGGCACCACCCAGCCGTCGCGGTTCAGCGCTTCGAACAGGCCCACCAGTTTCTGCGTGCGGCGTTCGAGGATGCGGATGACGCGGCCTTCCGGACGTGAGTAACCGCGGTATTGCGACTCGATGCGCACCACGATCTTGTCCTGGTGCATGGCACCGCCCATTTTCTGGCGGCTGATATAGACGTCCGGCTCCTCGCCTTCACGGATGAGGAAGCCGTAGCCGTCCGGGTGGCCGTGCAGGAGGCCGGAGACGAGGCTCATCTCATCCGGCAGGCCGTAGCGTCCGCCGCGCAGTTTGACGACGGAGCCCTCTCCGGCGAGGTCTTTAAGCAGGTGGCGGAACTCGCGGCGTTGCGTTTCCGGGATGCCGAGCGTTTTCATCAATTCGGAAAACTTCATCGGCCGGTTGGTTTTTTCGTGGAGGAGTTTGAGAACGACGGATTCGCTGAGTTCCATAAAGAGGACAGGCCGAGAATAGAATGTTCTCCCATCGTAACACCAACCCGCACCCGGCGAAACCGAAACGGATGGAGCCAACGGAAAACTTTTTTCCTACCCGTTCAGGCGTTTTGCTTTTTAAAGACAACTCCCCTATAATCCTTTGAGTTTTTACGAATCAAGGGTTTGAGACATGAAAGTTCAGTTGGACTGGTTGCGGCAATACGTGGAGTGGGACATGTCGAAGGAAGACCTGTGCCACCTGTTGACCATGGGCGGACTGGAAGTGGAAGCCGACGAACCGGTGGACCTGGGCAGTGGCAAAACCACCGAAGTGGTGGAGTTGAACGTCACCCCCAACCGCGGGTACTGCCTGAGTCATCTTGGCGTGGCGCGGGAGATCGCCGGTTTCACCGGAGCCGCGTTCCGTTCGCCGGAGCCGGACTCCGAGCTGGAAAAAGCATTCACTTCGAGCCCGGCCGCCGATGCCCTGCAAGTGGAAAACGAAGAGACCGGGTTGTGCCCGCGTTACGCCGCCCTGGTCATCGACAACGTCAAGGTCGCGCCGTCGCCCCAATGGTTGCAGGAACGGTTGATTGCCATCGGACTCCGTCCCATCAACAATATTGTGGACATCACCAATTTTGTGATGATGGAGTACGGACAACCCCTTCATGCCTTCGACCTGAACCTGCTCAAGAACCGGCGCATCCTGATACGCCGCGGGGGGAAGCAGGAAGCCTTCGTGGCGCTGGACGGCACGCAACTGCGGCTTGATCCCGACGCGCTGGTCATTGCCGATGGCGAGAAGCCCATTGCCCTTGCCGGCATCATGGGCGGCGCCAACAGTCAGGTGACCAAGGAAACGACCACCGTGGCGTTGGAAAGCGCGTACTTCGATCCGGTCACCGTTCGGCAGGCATCCAAAAAGTACGGCCTGCGCTCGGATTCCTCTTACCGCTTCGAGCGCGGCGTCGATATCGAGGCGGTCATCACCGCACAAAGCCGGGCGGCGTTGTTGATCCGCGAACTGGCGGGCGGCGAGATTTTAAACGGCCGTTTCGACATTTACCCCAATCCCGTGCCGCGCAAACAGATCGCACTCCGCGTCTCCCGCACCAACCAGGTGCTGGGCACTGCATTTGAACCTGATAAAATTTTCGATTACCTGAGGGGGCTGGGACTGGAGATCGTCAAAGAAGAGCAGAAGGGCGAACGGGTGCTGGTGGAAGTGCCCGCGTTCCGCCCGACCCTGCAACGCGAGATCGACCTAATCGAAGAGATCGCCCGGCTGGACGGCTACGACCAGGTCCCCGTCACCAGCCCGAGGGGGGCGTTGTCGCCGGTGATCGATTCACCGACCCGCGCCCTCGTGCAGGAAGCCCGCGCGCGGTTATGCCACCTGGGGTACGCCGAGGCGGTGAACTACAGTTTCATTGAGAAGGAATACGCGGCAAATTTCATGACGGCATTCGCGCCCGAGGATGCCGGGACGATCGATCTCGACAACCCGATCAGCGCCGACCTCGGCACCATGCGCACCAGCCTTGTTCCCGGTCTTTTGAAAACCGCCATCAGCAACATTAACAAAGGAAACAAATCGGTGCGCCTGTTTGAGACCGGCAGCATCTTCCACCAACCCAACGGCGGACAGGAGGCGGTTCAGAATACCTGCATTGCCGTGCTGGCTGCCGGACCGCATCCAACAAGCGTTTGGAAGGGGGCCAATGCCGCTCATGATTTTTTTGATATCAAGGGCGTGCTGGAATCGCTGCTGGACGGCTTTGGGGTGAAAGCGCAGACCGGGCCCGCCACCCGCACGTTTCTCGATGCCGGGCAGTCGGCGGCCTGGACCGTGGAAGACCGGGAGATTGCCTATTGCGGGAAAGTGGAAGGCAAGCTGACCTCGGGGATGGGACTCGACACCCCTGCTTTTGCATTGGAGATTCACGTCGGTCTGCTGGCGGAGGTTCTGCCCGGACGCAAAAAATTTCAGCCCCTGCCAAAGTTTCCCGAGACCTACCGCGACATCTCCATCCTGGTGGACAAGCCCGTGGCGTCGGGCGAGATCAGCGACCTCATTCGTGAGGCGGGACAGCCGTTATTGAGTCGGGTGGAATTGTACGATCAATTTGAGGGAAAGAAACTTCCGGAAGGGAAGAAAAGCCTCACATACGCCCTTGCGTTTCAGTCGCCGGACAAGACCTTGACCGACGAGGAAGTGAACCCCGTTTTCCAAAATATTGTGAAGGCGCTGGACGGCCGGGTGGGAGCCACTCTCCGCGACCAGTAAAAGGCCCTGCCAGGCTGTTCCCATGCAATTGACACCCCTGTCGCCCGGTGATACGATTCGCCCATGTCCACGTACCCGGTTGACAAGCTGGAGCACCTCGTTTCCGAATGGATCGAGACCGCCCGCGCCCTGCGGGAAGAAAACGTTCGCTTGCAAACTGAAATCCGGCAACTGCGCCAGCAGGTGGAATCCCTCTCGCAGCAACAGAACGGCACCCAGGTGAAACTGAACCGGCTGGCCAGTCTGGAAGCGGAGCAGAAACGCTGGGAGGAAGAGCGAAAAACCATGCGGACCAAAGTGCGTGGTATTCTCGAACAGCTCCACCGCATTCCCGCGGAGTGACGGCCATGGCTCCCGGCACGCAGATCCAGATTTACGGAAAAAAATACACCGTCAAAGCTACCTCCTCCAGCGTGTCTTTGCAGGAACTCGCGGATTATGTGGATTCCCGCATGCGGGAGCTTTCGTCTACCAGCCGCACTGTTCCTGCGGATGTGGCGGTGCTGGCCGCGCTCAATATTGCGCAGGACTTATTTGAATTGAAACAACAATTTCAGGTCCTGAAGACGGAAAATGAAGCAGAAAAAAGAGAGTTGGAGGAACGGACCCGGTCCCTTTCCGAAAAGCTGGAAAACGAACTGGTGCGCATCCGCGAAAACCCCGGTAAATGACACAAAAGAATAGGCTTGA
>NZ_HG422173.1:2836700-2840518 GCF_000341545.2 Nitrospina gracilis 3/211 | reverse complement strand
GGGGTTCGGGGGTTGTGCTACGATTGATCGAAAATTAGGGTACAGTGCTTCCCTGTGGTGCTCGAGTATAAAATCAATTCTTGAGCCAACATTAACCAACGGGATCGAAACTGGCTGTGGTGAGCAAGCCTCCGTCGGAGGAAGCCTGAAACAGTTCACGGAGAACCCACCTGTCCTTGGCAGGTTCAAAAACTGATTTTGGCACGGTACACACGGGGAAGCATTTCTGAATATTTTTGTGGGTGTGAAGGCGTTTAATCCGGTCGCCGGTTCCCTTCAAGGGGGCGAACTGAAAACCCGGTGAAACCGGCCTGAATTTTGAAAAGGATCAACGGATCTTGAATCAGGGATACGTTATTAAATATAAAATCTGGACAACTCCCCAACGGTTTGCCGGAAGGTCCTCGCCTTTTGCAGTGCGGCCGGGTGCCACAAGCCAGCGCAAACCCGATTCTTCCCGTGATTCGGAAGGGTCCGGTTGACGCGGCAGACCGCTTCCACCGACTCCTCCAGAGCCTGACCCTCTTTCATTTGGTTTCACCCGCGGAATATTGAGGGCTCTTTGCATTCGAAAGCAGTCATCCGGAAAAAGATTCTGGCCCATCGCCGGACCCTGGATCCGGAAACCCTGAAAGCGTTGAGCGGCCGCATCACCGAAACGGTGCTGAAACTGGACGCGTTCCGACGTGCGGGTACCATGTTGATTTACCTGTCCATTCCCGGTGAGGTGGAAACGGACGGCTTGGTCAGCGCGGCGCTGGATGCCGGCAAGCGGGTGTGTGTGCCGGTCATCGACTCCCGGAGGGGCGAGCTCACCGCCATGCACCTGCCGGGATGGGACATTGAGTTCCAAACCGGACCGTTTGGCATCCGCGAACCGGAATACCGTTCCCAGAAGCGGGTGCCGCCGGAGGAAATCGATCTGGTTTTGTTGCCGGGTCTGGCTTTTGACAGGAAAGGGGGACGCATCGGGTATGGCAAGGGGTACTTCGACCGGTTTCTGGACCGGTTGAACGACCGCGCAGGCAGGATTGCACTGGCTTTCGATTTCCAGATTCACGACACCCTGCCTCAAAGCCCTTTGGACCGGCGCGTTCACAAAATCATCACTGAGAAAGAGATCATTCATTGCTGAGCGGAGGGTTCCGTTCGGGCAGGATGTTTTGAGATATAAACAGGGGTTACGTTATGGGAAATGCAACGGGTGGTATGGAACTGAGCTTGGTGACATTGATTGTGAGCCTGGCCGGAACTCTGGGTATCGGGTTTTTCGCCGGATACCTTCTGCGTAAGAAACTCTCTGAGTTTCAGTTGAAAGAATCGGAGGAACTGGGCGCCAAGATCATTCACGAAGCGGAAAAAGAAGCGGAGACGATTAAGAAAGGAGCCGAGCTCCAAATCAAGGAAGAGCAGATTGCCATCCGGGCCCGAATGGAGAAAGAACTGGAAGGCGAGTTGGGCGAACTGCGCGAGCAGGAAAAGGCCATTCGCCAGAAAGAAACCGAGCTGAACAACCTCATCGAAAAAAACCGCCAGGCGGAACGCAATTTTGAATACCGCGGCAAGGAACTCGACGAAAAAGAAGCCGCGGTTGCGAAACAGAAACAGGAATACGAAACGCTGGTCGTCGAACAGATCAAAAAACTCGAATCCATCAGCAACTACACCGCCGAGGAAGCAAAGGAGGCGATCCGCAACCAGATGCTGGAAGAAGCGCGCCAGGATGCGGCCCGCCAGGTGAAACGCATTGAGGAAGAGGCACGCACCAATGCGGAAGAAGAAGCGCGGCGCCTCATTTCCATGGCGGTGCAGCGGCTGGCCTCCGACCACGTGGCGGAGACGACCGTTTCCGTGGTCGAATTGCCGAACGACGACATCAAAGGCCGCATCATCGGCCGCGAAGGACGCAACATCCGCGCACTCGAGCAGAGCACGGGAGTCGATCTCATCATCGACGACACCCCGGGCGCGGTGGTGCTGTCCAGTTTCGATCCCATCCGCCGCGAGATCGCGCGCCGCGCGCTGGAGAAACTCACGTTGGACGGACGCATCCACCCCGGCCGCATCGAGGAAGTGGTCTCCAAGTGCAAAAAGGAAATCAACCAGGACATCATCGACGCCGGCGAGCAGGCGGTGATGGACGTGGGCGTGGACCGGATGCACCCGGACATGGTAAAACTGCTCGGCCGCCTCAAGTACCGTACCAGTTACACGCAGAACGTGCTCCAGCATTCCAAGGAAGTGGCCTGGGTGTGCGGCGCGATCGCATCCGAGATGGGACTGGACGTGCAATTGGCGAAACGTTGCGGCCTTCTGCATGACATCGGCAAGGCCATCGACCGGCAGACCGACGGCACACACACGGCGCTGGGTGTGGACATAGCCAATCGCTACAACGAGCACAAGTACGTGGTCAACGCCATCGGCGCGCATCACGAAGACATCGAACCGGATTCCATTTACGCCGTGCTGGTTGCGGCCGGGGATACGATCTCCGCGTCCCGGCCGGGCGCGCGCCGCGAAATGCTGGAGACCTACGTAAAACGAATGTCGCAGCTGGAAGAAATTGGCGATTCGTTCAAGGGTGTCGAAAAGACCTATGCCATCCAGGCCGGACGCGAGGTTCGCATCGTCGTCGTTCCCGACAATATCACCGACGAGGAAGCCATCCTGCTGTCCAAGGACGTGGCCAAACGCATCGAAAAGGAAGTGACGTACCCCGGCGAAATCAAGATCACCGTGGTGCGCGAATCCCGCTTTGTGCAGATCGCCCGCTGATAACGGCGGTCCGTCAGCAATCCGAAAACTCCCATGCACCCGCTTGCTGAACCCGGGTGTGTTCCTTCAAATTCCCTAGCCTCCGAATTCATGGAAGAGACCAGCAATTTTCTACAACAGCGCCGCGACAAACTCGATGAACTGCGGCAGATGGGTGTCAACCCCTACATCAACCGCTTCAAGGTCAACGCACATATCGGCGACCTTTTGTCCGCTCACGGGGATAAAAGCAAGGAAACGCTCGATGAGGAAAATCTGAATTTTGTCGTCGCCGGGCGCGTCATGACCCGCCGCAAGCATGGCAAGACCACGTTCTGCCACATCAAGGACGGCACCGGACAGTTCCAGATTTACGTGAAGAAGGATGATATCGGCGCGGACAACTACGAATGGTTCAGCAAGGTGGATATGGGGGATTTCCTCGGCGCCGAGGGGCGGTTGTCCAAAACCAAAACGGGAGAGCTCACCCTGTTCTGCACGAAGGTCACCCTGCTTTCCAAATCGCTCCTGCCGCTTCCGGAAAAATGGCACGGTCTGAAAGATGTCGAACTGCGTTACCGTCAGCGGTACGTGGACCTCATCGTCAATCCCGAGGTGAAGGATGTGTTCGTGGCGCGGAGCCGCATCATCCAGGCCATCCGCACTTTTTTGAACGATCGTGGTTACCTGGAAGTCGAAACGCCGATGATGCAGTCCATTCCCGGCGGCGCGACGGCGAAACCGTTCAAGACACACCACAATGCGCTCGACATGGAACTGTACCTGCGTGTGGCGCCGGAGTTGTTCCTGAAACGGCTGGTGGTCGGCGGCATCGACCGGGTGTACGAGATCAACCGCAATTTTCGCAACGAAGGCATTTCCACCCAGCACAATCCCGAGTTCACCATGCTGGAGTTCTACACCGCCTACGCGGATTACCTGGACCTGATGGGCCTGACCGAGGAGTTGTTCCGTTTCATCGGTACCACCGTGTTCAACACGCTCACCTTCCCCTGTACGATCAACGACAAGGAAGGCCGTACCGAAACCCTCGATTTGTC
>NZ_HG422173.1:2754736-2836600 GCF_000341545.2 Nitrospina gracilis 3/211 | reverse complement strand
TTCCCCTGTACGATCAACGACAAGGAAGGCCGTACCGAAACCCTCGATTTGTCGAAACCGTTTCAGCGGTACACGTTCTTTCAGTCCATCACCGAGTTGGGGGGCGTGCCTGCGGACGTACTTCAGGATTACGACAAGATCACCGGCTATGCGCTGGAGCACAAGGTGCCGCTGGAAAAACGCGACACGCTGGGCAAGGTTCAGGGCAAGCTGTTCGATCACTTTGTCGAACCAAAACTGGTGCAGCCGACGTTCATCATCGACTACCCGCTGGAACTGTCGCCGTTGTCCAAGAAAAAGGAAGACGATCCGAACCTGGTCGAGCGCTTCGAGTTTTTTGTCGGGTGCCGGGAGCTGGCCAATGCCTACACGGAGCTCAACGATCCCATCGACCAGAAAGCGCGCTTCGAACAGCAGGTGGCGCAAAAGGACGCGGGAGACGAGGAAGCGCACTGGATGGACCTCGATTTCATCCGCGCGCTGGAATACGGCATGCCGCCGACGGCGGGCGAGGGCATCGGTATCGACCGCCTGGCCATGCTGTTCACCAACTCTCCGTCCATCCGGGACGTGATTCTGTTCCCGCAGTTGAAAAAAGAATCCTGAACGCCGTACTCTAATCATCCGGACCGCGGTCCGGTTTCGGTCAACCTCACTTGCCATCGTCATGGGTTACGAATTACGAGTCAGCTGGCGGTACCTCTGCTCCCGGAAATCCCACAAGTTCATCTCCCTCATCACCTTCATCTCTGTCGGCGGGGTGGCCCTGGGCGTGATGGCGCTCATCGTGGTCATCGCCGTCATGTCCGGTTTCAGCAAAAACCTGCGCGACAAGATCCTCGGCACCAACAGCCACATCGTCGTCACGAGTTTCGAGCGCGAGGGCATTGCCAAATACGAAAAAATCGTGAGCACGGTGAAGGAAGTCGAGCAGGTGAAGGCGGCGGCGCCGTTCATCCTCAAGCAGGTGATGCTCACCTACGGCCAGCGCACCTCCGGTGTGGTGGTCCGCGGTGTCGATCCCAAACGCGAGGGTGACATCTCCGATCTTGAAAAGAACATGGTTCAGGGCAAGCTGGAAGATCTTGCGGGCTCGACCGCCGGAAAATCAAGCATCCACCGGCAGGGAATCATTCTCGGGGTGGAGTTGTCACGCTCGCTCGGCGCGTCGGTGGGAGATGTCATTGGTATGCTCGCGCCCTCGGTGCGCATGACGCCGCTCGGTGTCATCCCGAACATCAAGATGGTGCAGGTGGTGGGGCTGTTCGAGTCCGGCATGTATGAATACGATGCCAACCTCGCGTTCGTGTCGATCGAATCCGCACAAAAGCTGTTCAATATGAAGGGCACGGTGACGGGCGTGGAGATCAAGGTGGAGGACATTGACCTCGCATGGAAAACCGCCGAAGCGATACAGGAAAAGCTGGAGTTCCCCTACATCACCCGCGACTGGATGCAGATGAACAAGAATTTGTTCTCGGCGCTCAAGCTGGAGAAAATCACCATGTTCATCATTCTCATCCTCATCATTCTCGTCGCCGCGTTCAACATCATCAGCACGCTGTTCATGGTGGTGATGGAAAAATCCAAGGACATCGCGATTTTGAAATCCATGGGCGCGACCGGCGGAAGCATCATGAAAATTTTCAGCATGCAGGGACTGATCATCGGCCTGGTCGGCACCGGGCTGGGGGTGGTGGCGGGCTTCACCATCGTGCCCAACCTGAATGAGATCGTCGGGTTCATCGAATCGGTATTCCGCATCCAGGCGTTTCCGAGCGACGTGTATTATCTCGACCGCCTGCCGTCGGAGATTCAGTATTTCGATTCGTTTTTGATCATCGTGTTTTCGATTCTCATCTGTTTTGCGGCATCGCTGTATCCCGCGTGGCGGGCGGCGCGGCTGGACCCGGCGGACGGTTTGCGTTATGAATGATTCCCGCGGTGACATTCTGCTCAACGTGACGGGTGTTTGGAAAGCCTACCGGCGCAACTCGGAGTCGGTCGAGGTGCTCAAGGACGCCGACTTGCAGGTGAAGACAGGCGAAATCCTCGGCATCGTCGGCGCCAGTGGTGCGGGCAAGAGCACGCTGTTGCACATCATGGGTGGACTCGACCGTCCGCAGAAAGGGAAAGTCGAGTTTCGCGGTCAGGACATTTTCGCGCAGAAAAACGGTTTCCTCGAACAGTTCCGCAACCGGCACATTGGATTCGTATTCCAGCTCTTCAATCTGTTGCCGGATTTTACCGCGTTGGAGAACACGCTGTTTCCCGGTCTCATTTCCGGGCAGGAGGAGGCGGAGCTTCGCGATCGAGCCGTGGGCCTGCTCACTCAGATGGGATTGAAAGACCGCTTGCACCACAAGCCGGGGGAGTTGTCCGGCGGTGAGACGCAGCGGGTGGCCTTGGCGCGGAGCCTGGTCAACCAACCGGATCTTTTGCTGGCGGACGAGCCTACGGGCAATCTCGACTCAAAGTCCAGCGATGCATTCATGGACCTGGTGCGCGATCTCAACAAGAAGTCCAACCAGACGTTCGTGATCGTCACCCACAGTCCACGCATCGCCAAAAGCCTGGACCGGGTCCTGCAGCTGGTGGACGGCGAGATCAAACCGATCGACAAGGAATTGATTCTGTAACCTTTCACACCCAAGAGGCAGTATGAAACTGAAGGACATCATCGCGCAGGTGGGCGGCACCGTGCAAGGCGACGACCAGATCGACATCACCGATGCGTGCGGACTCGACCATGCCCAGGCCGGACACATCACCTTCCTCGCCGATAAAAAATACAAGGACAAGCTGGCAACGTCTCCGGCTTCGGCGGTGCTGGTCAAGGAACCGATGGAAACCGGCATGGTGCAGGTCATTCATCCCGCGCCCCAGCTTGCGTTCGCCAAAACCCTCGCCGCGTTTCATCCTGAGCCGAAACCCGAACCCGGCATCGACGAGCGCGCTGCTGTGGACCCAACAGCGAAGCTTGGCAAAAATGTCACCGTGTTTCCCTTTGTCACCCTCGGCAAAAACGTGACCGTCGGCGACAACACCGTGCTGTACCCTGGTGTGGTGGTGCACGATGGGAGCCGTGTCGGCAACGACTGCATCCTGCACGCCAACGTCACCGTGTATCGCGATACGGGGATCGGCAACGATGTCATCCTGCACGCCGGTGTGGTGGTCGGGGCGGACGGGTTTGGATACACGCCGAACGAGAAAGGCGAACATGTGAAGATCATGCAGGTCGGCCGGGTGGTCATTGAAGACAACGTCGAGGTCGGGGCGAATACCTGCATCGACCGCGCGGCGTTCGGCGAAACCGTCATCCGGCAGGGAACGAAAATCGACAACCTTGTGCAGATCGCGCACAATTGCGACATCGGCCCGCACTCCATCCTCGTCTCGCAGGTGGGATTGTCGGGAAGTTGCAAACTGGGGCACCATGTCATCCTCGCCGGCCAGGTGGGGGTGGCCGATCACGTGACTCTTGGCAATCAGGTGATCGTTGCCGCCAAGGGGGGTGTGAGCAAGGACATCCCGAACGCGGGATTTTACGGTGGCAGTCCTGCCGTCTCCGGCATGTCATGGAAAAAATATGTCACGATGTTTCCCAAACTGCCGGAAATGGCGCAGAAACTAAGGGAATTGGAAAAACGCCTGAATGAGATTGAAAACAAATAAAAGCGCTTGCTAAAATAAGGACATAATGTATGTTAGCGAGCTTTTGTCATTCTGGAAGGTAGATCGAAACATGAAATCGACCTGCAAGGCACTTTTGTTGTGGGTGGGCCTCGGGATCATGACCTCTGGCGCGGTCTGGGAAATGACGCCGGAAGATCTTGGGCAATATATAGAAAAGAAACTGCGCCGTAATGACCGGTCGCTCAAGCTGAATGAAAAAATCATTCATGAGTCCGGCGCAAAGTTCCTCGCCAACTCCCCGCTTCTGGAAAGCATCACGGTGCTCAAGATTTATAAAGGGGATATCGGCGACGAAGGGGTGCGTGCGCTGGCGCAGTCACGTTACCTGAAAAACCTGAAAGAGTTGTCGATTGAAAACAACGGTGTGACCGATGTCGGGGCACGTTACCTTGCGGAGTCTCCGTATCTCGGCAACCTGGAGACGCTGAACCTGTTCAACAATAAGATCGGCGATGCGGGGGCCAAGGCCCTGGCGGAGTCGCAAACGCTTTCGGGGCTTCTTGATCTCAATCTCAACTACAATGAAGTGGGGGATGCGGGCACGTTGGCGATCCTCCACTCTTCCAGTTTCAAAAGACTGGTGCACATCGGCCTCGCTTACAACAAGCTGGGCAAGGAAGGTGCGCAGGCGCTGAAGGATTTCCGCCTGCGGCAGAAGATCGAGGAATGGAAGGCAACCGATTCTCTTGAAAATCTTGAGAAGAACTACATAGGCGATCGAGGGGTGATGATCCTTTTGGAGTCGCCCTATATCAGTGAGATTCAGGAATTGAACCTGAGCAACAACAACCTGACGGACGAGGCCATTGTGGCGCTTGCCAACTCCTCCAAAGTGAGCAAGCTTCGATCGCTCCGCCTGGCGGGCAATTACATCACGGACCGCGGGGCGGAAGCGCTGGCCAAATCCGAATCCCTGGGTAATTTGAAAAATCTGGATTTGAACTTCAATTACATCGGCGATGAAGGCGCGTTTGCGCTGGCGAAGGCGGAACACCTGTCACAGCTGGAAATGCTCCGGCTGGGGCAGAACCGTATCGGCTTCGAGGGAGCGCGAGCTCTCGACCAGTCTCCTTATCTCAAAAACCTCATTTATCCCATCTTCGGCTTTTACTGATCCCGGACACGACTCATGGCGCAGATACTCGAATTTGAAAAGGAAATTTTTGCGGTCGAGAACCAGATTCGCGAGCTTGTTTCGCTGTCGCACATGTATGACAGCATCGGCGACATTTCTCACGAAATCGCCAAACTCAGGAAAAAGCTTCGGCGTATGAAGTACGACACGTTCAATAACCTGGACGGCTGGCAGAAGACCCAAGTCGCACGTCACCCCATGCGACCGTACACGCTCGATTACATCAACGGGATTTTCACCGATTTCCAGGAGCTGAACGGCGACCGTCATGGGGGACTGGGTGCTCCCATTATCGGCGGCATGGCGAAATTCGGTGACCTCACTGTGATGGTCATCGGTCATCAAAAGGGTCGCGATACGAAAGAAAAACTGCTTCGCAACTTTGGCATGCCGCAACCGTCCGCCTACCGCAAGGCCTTGCGGCTGATGGAGATGGCCGAAAAGTTCAACCTGCCCATCGTGACGTTCATCGACACCCCCGGTGCGTATCCGGGCGTGGATGCGGAAGAGAGGGGCCAGTCGGAAGCCATCGCCCAGAACCTGTTTGTCATGGCGGGGCTCAAGGTGCCGATCATCGCCACCATCATCGGCGAAGGCGGCAGTGGCGGTGCGTTGGCCATAGGCATGGGCAACCGCGTGCTCATGCTGGAGCATTCAGTGTATTCCGTGATCTCGCCGGAAGGCTGTGCGTCAATTTTGTGGGATGATAAAGAAAAGGTGAAGCAGGCTGCTGATGCGCTTTGCCTGACCGCGCAACAGCTTATCACCTTGAAGGTCATCGATCAGATTGTGACCGAACCTCTCGGCGGCGCGCATCGCAATCACAAACGCGCCACCATCCTGCTCAAAAAGGCCCTTCGTGTGCATCTAAACGCGTTGACGCAGATGAGCGCCGAACAGCTAGTTGAGCAGCGGCAGGAAAAATTTCGCAATCTGGGCGAGTTCGTCACCGGCCCGGTGAAGGAATGATCATTTCCGGATAAATATGAATTAAAGGTGGAGTTGCGACCGGAACAGATTCGCGTAACTGGTGTTTCCCTGTATCAGGTCTTCATGCGTTCCCGATTCCACCAGTGTGCCTTCCTGCAGGACCACGATGCGGTCCGCATCCTCCAGCGTGGACAGACGGTGCGCGATGATGAGAGTGGTTCTGTGAGCCATGAGCTCGCCGAGCGCTGACTTGATCTGCAACTCGGTTTCCGAATCGACGGATGCTGTAGCCTCATCCAGAACCACGATGGGCGGATCTTTCAAGAAAACGCGGGCGATGGCGAGTCGGTGGCGTTCCCCACCGGACAGCTTCACACCCCGTTCTCCGATCAACGTATCGTATCCATTGGGCAGCTTTTCGATGAAGCCCGCGGCATTGGCCGCTTTCGCAGCGCGGCGGATGTCTTCATCCGAAGCCTCAAGGTTGCCGTAACGGATGTTGTCGGCCACGGTTCCGTTGAACAGGAACGGCTCCTGCGACACCAGCCCGATCTGCTCGCGCAGGTACGACAGGCTGAGTTCGCGAAGCGGGTAGCCGTCGATGCGCACCTCACCCGCCGTGGGATCGTAAAACCGCATGAGCAGTTTGACCAGCGTCGATTTGCCGCTTCCCGTATGTCCCGCCAATGCGATGGTCTCTCCCGGCTCTATGTCAAAAGAAACGCCGTGCAGAACTTCCTTTCCTTCCACATAGGAAAAATGGATGTCGCGGAAATCGATGTGACCACGCACGTGGATGGAGGGCACAACGGGGTTTTCCGGTTCCTTCACTTCCGGTTGGGCGTCGATGATTTCGAACAGCCGTTCGCTGGAGGCCAGTGCGTGTTGCAACATGTGGTTGAGCGAGTGCAATTGATTGATGGGGGTATAAAAGAGGGCGAGGTAGCCGATGAAGGCAACGAGCGTCCCCACGGTGATTTCACCACCACGCACCAGGCCGATGCCATAAAGCACGATCAGCACCGTACCCATCGACCCCAGGAACATCATGCTGGGTGAGTAATACGCCCACAGCTTCATCACCTCCAGCGTCCCTTTACAATAGGCGTCGCTCCGTTTTTCAAACCGTTCGATTTCGTGGTTCTGCCGGTTGAAGGCGAAGGTTTCCTTCATACCGGAGATGGTGTCTTGCAGGATACCGTTCATCTTCGCCGCGCGTTCACGCACCATGTGGTACAGGTCGTGCGCCTTGAACGTGTACTTCCACGCACCCAGGATCAGCAGGGGGATCGGGATCATCGATGCCAGTGCCAGTTTCCAGTGCAGGAAGAACATGATGATGGTGATCCCGATGAGCGTCAGGACGGCCGTGACCAATTGCTCGATACCATCGATGAAGATGCGCTCGACGTAGGTCACATCATCATTCACGCGCGACATGATCTCACCGGTGGCGCGGTTTTCGTAATACTTGAGCGACAACTTCTGCAGGGAGCGGTACACGTGCGACCGCAGGTCGAAAACCACCTTCTGCTCGAGCTCGTTGTTGAGGCGGATGCGTTTGTAGTTTGAAAAATTACGGCCGAAGTAGGACAGGACGAGAACCAGCACGACCCAGTAGATCGCACTGCCGGATTGTTCCTCCACCAGTTGATCGACAATGATCTTGATGAGCCAGGGCGGAACGAGGTCCAGAAGGGTGGTCAGGATGGCGAATCCCAGAGTCCATGCCACGTAAGGTTTGTAAGGTTTCAGGTAGCCCAAAACCCGGAGAAGGGATTTCATGATGCGTGTGCGTCAGCGTTGTCTTTTTTTGGTTTCTGCCATGCATGGCGGCTTGACCCTGTTGAGGTCCATGGTTCAATATTAGACCAGACAGTGCGGAAATCTTAAATAAAAACTTCTGGATAGATGGAGAAGGCATGGAATATCGACAGTTGGGATCGAGCGATTTGAAGGTTTCGGTGTTGGGTTTTGGTGCGTGGGGTATCGGCGGTTCGCCTTTCTGGACGACAGAAGGGGACCGTGCCTCCGAGAAAGCTCTCCTCAAGGCGGTGGAACTGGGAATCAATTTTTTCGACACCGCTCCGGTATATGGATTCGGTCATTCGGAGTCAATTATAGGAAAAACCCTGAAACCGCACCGTGACAAACTGGTTTACGCCACCAAATGTGGCCTGCGTTGGGAAAAAGAATCATTGGGCTCCATTCGTAAGGTGGCGTCCCGGGCGTCGATCGAAGAGGAAGTCGAACTGAGCCTCAAACGTTTGCAGACGGACGTGATCGATCTCTACCAGGTGCATTGGCCCGATGTGGACACGCCGCAGGCCGAGACCATGGAAGCCCTGATGCGGCTGAAAGAGCAGGGCAAGATCCGACACATCGGTGTCAGCAATTACAATGTCCAGCAGATGCAGGAGTGTCTGGAAGTGAAGCCAATTGTCTCCCTGCAGCCGGAATACAGCCTTTTGCAAAGGTCGATCGAAAAAGAAATCGTACCGTTCTGTTTGGTAAACGGTATTGGCGTGGTGGCGTACAGCCCGCTGGCGTCCGGCGTGTTGACGGGCAAGTACGGCAAGGACACCAGGTTCAAAGACTGGCGGAGCAAGGGAATCATCGGCGAGTTTACGGGTGAGGCGTTTGAGCGCAATGTGGAGAAAGTGGAGAAAATGAAAAACGTTGCTGGTGAACTGGGGAAAACCTGCACGCACGTGGCGATCAACTGGGTCACGCGCCAGCCCGCGGTAACGACGGCCTTGATCGGCGTCAAAAACGAAAAGCAGGTGGAAGAAAACGTTCAGGCCATTGGGTGGGAATTGGATGAGGATGTTGGGAAGCGGCTCGACGAAATTTTTACCGTCTCGTGATCAGGGTGTGGGTTCCTGAAGAACTTCCTTGTATGTTTTAACCATATCCTCGGTCTTTTCTTTTACCAACTCCACTTTCGCGCGGACCATCGGGCTTTCCGGTTTTAACAGAGAAAGCGATCCATTGATACCGGTCATGGTTTCTTCCAACCGGTTCACCTGTCCGGGGTGGTCGATCTGCGGGGTGGGTGGCTCCGGCTTTTTCGACATGTCCAGCAGGACCTGCTGAAGGGCCGTCTCCAGCGCCTTGATTCTTTCGTCCATGGTCTTTTGTTTGACGCCGAGATTGAGAGATGCCTGGCTCTGGGACAACGTCAACTGCGTTCCCAAGTCCTTGAGGTGCAAAACCTGGGTTTTGTTGATGGTGTAAAAGGTGACCCCAAGGACGGCGAGGATGCTGATGTACAGCATGGTTTTGACGACCGTGATTTCCCGCCGGTTTTTTCTGATTTCCGCACGCAGGATTTCCACCTCGGATTCCGGGTGGGTCTCGTTTGGGGCGGCACCGATTTCCTGGTTGTCGTTTTCTTCTATCGGGGAAGGGGCGGGGGAGCCGTCTTCGCCGTTTTCGGACGAACGATCGGGCTCCAGGTTCTCGTCACGCGATTCCATGGTTTTCCTCAGCTAAGAATTTTCAGGATGCGGGCTATTGTTCCACAACCATGAGGCTCAGGTAAAGGCCTAAAATGTCATCCCCAAAGAAAATGGAAATAACCGTGGCCAAGGCGAGGAACGGCCCGAAAGGAATCCGGCTCAGGAAATTAAGTTTTTTGGTTGTCATGCCGAGCGCCCCGAACAACGCTCCCGAAATCGCTCCGAGAAAAATGACGAGCAGCACCTGAGCCCATCCCAGAAGCGCTCCCGCCGCGGCGATGTACTTGATATCGCCGCCGCCCATGCCCATTGCCCCGCGTACCTTGAAATACACCTCTGCCAGAAACAGGAACAGGCCGCCCCCACCACCAGCCCGATCAGGGAATCCATGAAACCATTCAGGTAGGTGCCCGCAACCAAACCAAACGCGATGCCGGGAAGTGTGATCTTGTCGGGAATGATCTGGTGCTGGATATCGATGACGGTGATGATGACGAGAGTCGGCATGACGATCGCGAAAATCGCGCTGGTCCATGTGAAACCGAATTTATACAACACCCCGGCCCATAAAAGAGCTGTCACCAGCTCCACAGCCGGATACACCGGCGAGATACGTTCCTTGCATTTCCGGCAGCGGCCGCCGAGAATCAGGTAGCTCAGGACGGGAATATTATCTCGCTTGCGGATGGGGGTTTTGCAGTGGGGGCAGTGTGAAGCGGGAAAGGCGACAGATTCCTTCCTGGGAAGGCGCGCAATGCATACATTACAAAAGCTGCCGATCACCAGGCCGAACAAGAAGCCGATACCCGCCAGCAGGGGAGGGGGAATGAGAGCGAATGTGGAGAAATCCATGCGGGCTCAACGAGAAAAGGAGTCATCCGGCACAACCACCGCCACTTCCATTGTCAGGCAGAATCAGTAAGGAATCAATCGTTCTACCGTATCAAATACGATTTCGCTGGTGAAACCTTTGCGTTGCAGAAAGCCGGCGAGGCGTTGCCTTTGTTTCTGCTTATCGAGGTTTTTCCATTTAACCAGTTTGCTTTCGGCCGCTTCGCGGGCCAGTTCTTTTTCATCGACCTCGCCATAAAGCTGGCGCAGGGTTTCCCCGACGATGGAATCGGCAAGCCCTTTCAGGCGCAAGTCCTGTTGCAGGCGAAAACGGCCAAACCGTTTGGTTTCGATGCGGTAGCGGCCCCATTGCAGGGCAAAGCGGGTGTCATCCAGATAGCCCAGGCGTTTGAGATAGTCGACGACCAAATCCACAGTGGGGGCATCGAAGTCCTTACCCAGAAGGTAGGTCCGCATTTCCCGCTCCGTACGGTCGCGGTAGGTGAGGAAACGGAGAGCCCGGTTGCGGGCCTGTTTGAGTGCGTCGTCGTCCGGCATCGGAGGCAGGTCCCGCGTGGACTACTTCTTTTTGCCTTTACCGGAAGTTTTCGGCTCCACTTCTTCTCCTCCGTTATTTCCACTGTTTTCGGTGGGAGGGGCTCCGTGAACCGGCAGGTCCAGTTTCTGCCGGATCTGGGTTTCGATTTTTTGCGCGATGTCGGGATTCTCTTCCAGGAAGTTCTTGGAGTTTTCGCGGCCCTGGCCAATGCGTTCGTCTCCAAAGGAAAACCATGTGCCGCTTTTCTGGATGATTTCGTTCTGCACGCCGAGATCCAGCAGGTCGCCGTAGCGGGAGATGCCCTTGCCGTAAATGATGTCGAACTCGCATTCACGGAAGGGAGGCGCGAGTTTGTTTTTCACCACTTTCACACGCGTGCGGTTGCCGATCACCTTGTCACCGTCCTTCAGCGCGGAAATCCGGCGGATGTCGAGTCGCACCGAGGAATAGAATTTCAGGGCGTTGCCGCCGGTCGTGGTCTCCGGACTGCCGAACATGACGCCGATCTTCATTCGGATCTGGTTGATGAAGATAAGCGCCGTGCGGGATTTGTTGATGACGCCGGTGAGTTTGCGCATGGCCTGCGACATGAGCCGGGCCTGCAGTCCCATGTGCGAGTCGCCCATTTCGCCGTCCAGCTCCGCCTTCGGCACCAGCGCCGCCACCGAATCGATGACGATCACGTCCACCGCGCCGCTGCGCACCAGCACCTCGGCGATCTCCAGCGTCTGCTCGCCCGTATCGGGCTGGGACAACAAAAGGTCCTCCAGGTTGACACCCAGGTTGCGCGCGTACTGCGGATCGAGCGCGTGTTCGGCGTCGATAAATGCGGCGACCCCGCCCGCCTTCTGCGCTTCGGCAATGATGTGCAGGGTGAGGCTGGTTTTTCCCGACGCCTCCGGTCCATAAATTTCGATCACGCGGCCCCGTGGCACGCCCCCGATCCCCAATACCGCGTCGAGCGAAAGGGAACCGGTGGGAATGGTGGCGACCTTCTGCGCTTCACCCTGACCCAGCTTCATGATGGATCCCTTACCGAACTGCTTTTCAATTTGAGAAAAAGCGAGGTCGAGGGCTTTTTCCTTATCCGGATCGATGGACATGGCGTCTCCTAATAGAAAGGTAAGGTGCGTACGATTCAGGGGTCCGGACTCCGGCCCTGAAGTGAGATTTCCTTCAATACCGTGTAATTCGAACCCTTGGGGGTCAACTCGCTTTGAATCAGGCTGAACGATGCGACCTGGAACGGGCTTGCATCCATATTGCCCAGATCGTCCATTTCCCTTTTCAATCGTTCGCATCCTTTCGGGGACTTGATGCGACCCAGCGTGAGGTGTGGAGAAAACGGACGATTTTCCCGCGGCCAGCCCAAACGTTCCACAGCGCTTTCCACGCCTGACTGCAGCGAGGCCAGATGCCCATCCCGGTCATCCAACCCGACCCAGACCACCCGGGGTTTTTTCCATCCCGGAAACACGCCCAAGCCGCCCAGCGAAACCTGGAACGGCCTGTGCCCAGCGGCCAATCCGTCCAGTGCCTTGGTGATTTCAGGAATGCGTTGGGGGTCGGTGTCCCCGAGAAATTTCAAGGTCAGGTGAATGTTTCCGGGTCGTGTCCAGGTCGCATGCAACCCCAGTTTTTTGAATCGGTCCTGAATGGCGCTGAGGGTGTTGAGCGTGATGGACGGAACGAGAACGGCTATAAAGGTCCTTATGGCCAGCACAGTTTACAAATCGCCTCCGGGGTTGTCAATTTGATTTGGCTGCGGCAATTCGCCTGCAACACCAGGTCCTTATTAAATCATTGGTACCCTTTTGCAGGGGCTGCGGATTCTTCCGCAGGCACCTTCCAGCCGTTGGCCAGATGGATTGTCGAAGTGGGAAAGGCCACTTCGGCATCCTCTTTTTCGATAATGTTGATGATTTTCAGCAGAATGTCCTGCTTGATTTCGTGATAGTGCTCCCAATCGGTCGTTTTGGTGAAGGCATAAATGAAAAAATCAAGAGACGACGCGGCGAATTTATCAAAGTTGACCATCAGGGTTCTGCCCGTATCGATTTCAGGATGGTTCTCCAGCATGGTTTTGACCTTTTCCACGATGGTTCCCATTTTGGAAACGTCGTCGTAGCGGATGCCGATGGTTTCATGGAGGCGCCGGTTCTCCATGCGGCTGGGGTTCTCCACGGTGATGGAAGCAAACACCGCATTGGGCACGTAAAGCGGACGTTTGTCGAAGGTACGGATGCGTGTCAGCCGCCAGCCGATGTGTTCCACCACCCCCTCGATCTCGCGGTCGGGGGAACGCACCCACTCACCCACAACAAAGGGGCGGTCGAGGTAGATCATCAATCCCCCGAAAAAATTAGGCGAGCAGGTCGCGCGCGGCGAAACCGACGGCGATACCACCGATGCCGCCGAAAGCAAGCACCCCGGAAATGCTGAATCCCAGAGTTTGCAGAACCACGAGAAAGGCGGTGATGACCACCGACAGTTTCAGCAGCTTGGCGATGGCGTCGGCAGTGGTGCGGTCGAGGTTGGTTCCCTTTTTTCCAAGAACACTTCTTCGCCGTTTTTGATCAGCCGCACGATGAACCAGGTGATGCTGCCGATGATCAGCGTGTCCCGTGCCGGCCCCATCATTTCAAACACGACGGAACTGATTTCCTCCTCGATGACTTCCGAAGCGGTGTAGACGCCGATGGTCCAGATGGCGAGCCGGAGCGGTTTGCGAACGGCATCAATCAAGGCTCCATCCCAGATTTTTGCCGACCTTTCGGCACGCTTCTGAAGCCGGTCGAACGCCCTTTTCTGGAAATAGTCCACAAGGAGCGTCACGAAAACGACAACGAAGGCCTGCAGGATGTAGGAATGGTTTTCTATGATGGAATGGATGAGGGACTCAAAATCCATGGAGGGCCTCCTTTGCAAAAATAAAAACAGCCCGATACCCCTGAGGGACTTGTAGAATACGGGCTGTTTTCCATTACTAGCAAAATTGACCGGGGATTTCAACGCATCGCCAGAAACCCAACTGGCAGCGGGTGATGCAGTACCCCTTGTGGGGCAGACCTTTTATGGAGGGTCATTCACTCACTCACTGCATTTTTTTGAACTGGGCAGGGGAAACGGTTGGCTGAATCCGGTTTCGGCATCCTCCAATTGTTTCCGGTTTTTTGCCGTGTGACGGATCAGCGACCGCTCCCGTCTCAAAATGCCGGTCATTTTTTCCCACGCCCGGTCCACAGGGTGTGTGTATTCCAGGAAAAACTGGCTCACCATCTGCCGTGTGAGGGTTTGTTTAAAAACCGTCGGTGTGATCTGTCCGGCGACGAGCCGTTTTTTTAACACCTGCACCCCGGTGGGGTCGAGGTATTGCTTGAGATCTGGTTTTTTGGCCATGGCGGTATCCATTGTAGTCATAAAGGTTCCAGTTGAATTGGGTTCAAAATTTTGACGCGGGTCTTTATAATTGAAATAAAAGCAAGAACCATGCCAGCCTCTGAACCAGGGGGTGTTGTCTGACCCGGGCCTTTTGAAGGGATCGGGGTAGAGGGATCCCGAATACCCAAAACTTTTCTTCCATCCTTATTGGGTTGGGAGTCACGTTTTCCTTCATTTAGCCGATGGGGAAAAAGGACTCATTTGGATTGATAGGCAATTTATGGATCTGACTCAGGAACCTCCCCCGGAGGAAAAACCACAGCGCCGGTATTATTTCGAGGAGGAGAAAACGGCTCCTCCTCCTGCGCCGCCCAAGCCTATTCAAGTCAGCTCAACGACGTGGAAGGTGCTTGTGGGGCTGGCTGGAGGATTGGCGTTCCTCGTCTGGAACGCCCGGTTGGAACCGGTGGATCTTCCTCCCATCGTGGCCCAGTTGTACACGGAGCCCGGTCCGGGACCCCTTTCCCCCGAACCTTTAAAAGAAGAAAAGACTTCCACCCTGCCACCGGACTGGCAACAACGTTTTCAGCCGAAACCGAAAAACTACCCCGTGAAGGAGCGGGTCACCCAGACTGAATCCGATTACCGCCAGATTAATCGATACGAACTCTTGCCGGAAGTCCTGCAATCTCCTCCCAAAAGATCGCTTTGGGTCGAAAAGAATCGCCCTGTACCTCGATCCACCCGCGTGCATGACAAAGGTCTGGTGCTGGCCGGACGGGGGTTTGAGATCGGACGGTTCGAGCCGGACAAGGGGTTGACATTCCGCCTGAATACCTTACCTATCCCGGAACCGCACCTGTTGCCTCTCGATGATTTGCCTGAATATGGAAACGTTTCTGAGGAATTAGCGTCCCCTTATAAAAAGGGTGTGCTTTTTCATTCGGGGGCCACGGGGCTGCCGCCCCGAATCGTCATGGAGACGGTGGGCCAATCGGAAACCCTCCCGCCGGAGCAGGTAGAGGAACAGCTGGAAACCGAACCCGTTCCCGAAACGCGGGTCCTGCTGGATGTCAAAGGGAAAACGATGCTGAAGTTGAATCCGTCGCCCCAACCGCCTCTGGATTTGCTGAACGAGCACCCTGCCATCCTCCGGCATCAATTCAACCAGCGCGAATCCCGCCTCAAATAGGGGAGATGTGGGTCAGGACCGGCTCCAGTAAAAAAGAATCCAGAAGCCAATGATGAGCAGCCAGACCAGAACCTTGCGGAACCAGTGAACTTTGTAACGCTCCCCGGCATCTTGCAATTCCCGGTTGCGTTCGCGAAATCGGTTGCCCATGGGTGCGTTCCTTATTCCGCCCGTCAGGGCGACTGGGATTGTACGGATTTCTCCGGTTTTGCGGACAGAGCGCAGCGGAAACCGAAACTGTTGTTGCGCACCTCCGGATTGAAGAAGGCGCGGTTGAAGGTCGGTGCGCTCAACCCGCAACCGTAAGACAGGCAGTCGAACCACGATCCCCCCTTGAGAATGCGTTTTTCACGGCCGTACTCCGCTTTCGGAATTGGGTTGCCCGGGTGCGGCAGGTAGTAACTGTCCACCCATTCCCAAACATTGCCGGACATGTCGAACAGGCCGTAGGGACTGCGTCCATCGGGATAACTGCCGACGGGTTCTGTACCGGTGGAGCCTTTGTAGGGGTTGTTGGATTTGGTGAGCACCCATACGTTGCCCCAGGGATAGATATTTCCATCTTCACCCCTCGCGGCCTTTTCCCACTCCTGTTCGGTGGGAAGGCGCTTGCCTTTCCATTTGCAGTACGCATCTGCATCGAGCCAGTTGACGTAAGTGACAGGGTGTTTCTCCTTGCCTTTTGGCAGATTGCCGTCCGGCCAGTGAAACGGCGCTTCGTGGCCGGTGGCTTTCACGAATTCCCGGTAATCCCCGTTGGTCACTTCAAACAGGTCGATATAAAACGCTTCGGTCAATGCAATGTGTTCCGGCGACTCGTCGTCCCAGCGGTCGTTGGAGCCCATGATGAACTCGCCTGCGGGAACATACACCATGCCGGGAATGGACTTTCCGGACGATGCGGTTTTGTTTCCTCCGCTGCCGGTGGCTTTGCCCGCCAGTACCGGTCCACGCAACGATCGCACCCGGCGGTTGGGGATGGCATCCTCAGGTTGGATATGCAAAGATTGCGTACTGAATGGATTTTGTTTGGCCACCGTCCCGGGGCCTAAGTGGCAGGCGCGGCATTCGGTTTTGTCGAACTTGTCGAGTTTGGCGCGCACGAGGTTTTCCGGTTGATGGCACGCCGTCTGGCAGGTGGTTTTGGCGGTGGCGTGACCTTTCAGGCTCTCAAACGCAAAAGAGGCGTCGGTGGAAAAAACCATGGCTGCAAAAAACACGGTTTTTATGTGCCTGAATGAAAATTGGAGGAGCATGAAATTGCGAAATGAGCCTGTTATTGGGCCGTTTTTCACCTATATATAAAAAACGGGTTTCTTTGGATTCTATAATAAGGAAAAATAACCAGTCAAAATTAAATGCCGGAGGAATGGCGTGAACCGTTGGCGGTACATTGAAGACGACAAGCAAAACGGGGCCTGGAACATGGCCGTCGACGAGGCTCTGCTTCGCTCCTGCGAGAGCGATCCGTCTTTTGTGCCGACGCTCCGCCTGTACGGCTGGAACCACCCTACGCTTTCCATTGGATACTCACAGCCATTGGAAGCGGAGATCGATCTACTGCGTTGCCGGGAAAAAAACGTTGGCTGGGTTCGGCGCCCCACAGGTGGGCGTGCCCTGTTGCACCTGGAGGAACTCACGTATTCCATGGTGGGTCCGGTGACGCATCCGTTGTTCTCCGGCGGACTCAAAGCCACGTTCTCCGTCATAAGCCAGGCGTTGCTGCGCGGCCTCCGTGAACTTCACATTGCCGATGCCCACATCAACAAGGAAAAGCAGTATGGAACCACGCGGCGGGAGCGTTCGCCCGCCTGCTTTGCGTCGCTCAACCATTGTGAAATCACCGTTCATGGAAGGAAACTGGTCGGCAGCGCCCAACGCCGCACGCAACAGGCGTTTCTGCAGCACGGGTCGGTGCTGATCACCACCGATCACGACCTGTTTCATTCCCTTTTACTCCACCGCCACTCGGGGGTTGTAACCGGATCCCTGGAAAAATTGAAGGCTTCCACCACCACACTCAATGAAATTACGGGGCATCCCATCGCGTTTCAAACCGTGCGAGACGCATTCCGTACGGGTATGACCACGCATTTTGACGGAATGTGGGAGACGGCGGAACTCACCCATGCCGAGCGAAGCCTGGCGGACCATCTGCTGGAACACCATCGCGCCACCGCAGAGATGGCAAGATGATCCTGAACCTGAATCACCTCCAGGGAGACTCCCGATTCCCGTGACCCGGAAATATTTGTATTTGTATGGCATGGTTCTCGCTTTGTGCCTGGTGCTTGCGGGATGCGGTCCGAACAAGGGGCTGTTTAAAAAGGATCCCGGCCGTCAGCGGTACCTCGACCTGACGGAAGGATTTTTACCCGGTCTGCAGAAACAACCGGTCCAGCACGCGTATTTTGCATATATCAACCGCGACCCGTTTCCGGACCTGCTGGTGGTGGAAAATAACTCCAATGGCGCACCGGTGGTCCGCGTGTGGCAAAACCGCGAAGGCAAGCGGTTGTCCAAACTGAAGCGCCCCGGCTGGGTGGGAGAGCCGGGCGACACGATCGTGGCCATGCGTGCGCGGGACCTCAATCACGACCGCACCGCCGACCTGGTGCTGATTGGCCGCTTTGCCGACGGCGATTCCGTGAAGGTGTTCATCAACAACGGCCGCGGTTATTTTTACACGCCGCAGGGATTTCACCTGCCGCCGTTCAAGACGGGGCTCGACCGTGTGGACCTGGTGGATGTGGACCAGGACGGCAATGTCGATCTGTTTTTCACCGGGCACCATGTGCTCAACCGGGGGGAGCCGGACCCGCATCAGGTGCAGTTCCTTTTGAACAACGGCCGCGCGCAGTTTCGCGACGCGACCCAACTGCTCATGCCGCCACTGCCTGCTGGCATTCGCGGAACCTCGTTCGCGGATTATGACGGCGACCGGGTGATCGACATCTTCCTTGTTTACGACACCGGACGCAACCGCCTGCTGCTAAACAACGGACTGGGCCAGTTTACGGACCGCACCAGCGAACTGGTCCCGTTCCTCCGCAGTAAAAGCAATTTCGCCGACTGGGCAGACTTCGACATGGATGGCGACAACGACCTCCTGGTGGTCAACGAGGAGATCGATCCGCGTTCTCGTTCGTATGAAAACGAGTATAGTTATGTGCTCGTGAACAACGGACACGGATATTTTCGCAAAGGACCCCTGCGCGCTTTCCCGGGTTACCCGTCCCGTGCTGTTTACCTGCTCGATGCCAATGCGGACTCAATTCCTGATATCATTATATTGAGCCGGGAGGGAATTCACTACCAGCGTGGCCTGGGTAAGTGGCGCTTTTTAAGTGAAGGGGCAAAACGCCTTCCCGCCAACCTGCATTTTAAAGAATTGACGTTCGCGGACGTCAACAACGACGGACATTTGGATATATTTGGCATCGTTCGTGAGAACGGCCGTGGCCATTTGTGGATAAACAGCTTTAAGTGACACCTTTCAAAACAGAGAGTGCGATATGGCTACCGTTAAAAACATGACCCTCCTGAAAACGCTTGCCGCCATTGCCTGGGCTGATGGGGAAATGAGCGAATCCGAAAAAAATATCCTGAAGCGGTTTTATCGCAAGTTTCACCTCACGGATAAGGAAATGAACAGCCTGAAACCGTATCTGTTATCCCCGGTTTCAAAAGAGGAGCAGGATCGGCTGCTGGTGAAATTGTCGCATGAGTTCGGTTCCGGTCAGGAACGGGAGCGGGTGGTGAAAGTCATGGAGGAAATGGCGTCCGCCGACAAAAAATTAAAGGACGAGGAACGCGAACTGCTGGTAACTTTTGCAAAGCATCTCAAAAAATCGTCGATCACCAAGCGCACTGTGGGCAAGATCCGCAATTTTTTCGAGAGCACCATTTTCCAGCCCGCTTACGAAAAGAATCCGGAACTTCATCAGTATTTCCGCAACCAGATTTTGAAAAGCATCGAGTTGAAATCCAACGGCAGCTTGAAAAAAGGGCGAATCCCCGATGACGACCTGTATTTCATTTGCCTGCTTGGCACCTTGCTGGCATCTGTGGCGCACGTGGATGAAGACTTTCGGGAAGAAGAAAAAAAGGCGCTCAAGGCGGAATTGAAAAAACGTTTCGAGTTCACTCCGAAGGAACTGGATTTATTGCTGGTAGTGGTTTCCGAACAGGCTGAGCGGGGCTATGACTTCGACGAGGTGACGCGGGAGTTCAACAAGCTCTATTCGTACAACGACCGTGTGGCTACGGTGGATTGTTTCTTTGCCGTGGCGGCGGCGGACGGCACTATTTCGCACGAGGAATCCGAGGAAATTCGGCGCATCACCAAAGCCCTGCGCATTCCGCACAGCGCGTTCAAGGCGTCCAAGGTTCGGGCGCTGGATCAATTGCGCGGGCGGTGAGTACGGGAACCGTGTTGGAACCATTTCGCTTTCCGGTTCCAGGATTGGGGATTTGATGGATCATGACTCCCGAACAAAAAAGAAAAAGTTTCTCGGCATATTATTCGAATGTTGCAACGTGTACCGCCGGATTTACCTCAACAAGGACGGCAACGCGTATGAAGGACGTTGCCCGCGTTGTTCCCGCGAGGTGCGTGTACTGATCGGTCCCGGCGGAACCGACCAGCGGTTCTTCCGCGCCCATTGATCAATCTTTTTTCTTTTATTCCATGAAACTGGTTGTGCAGAGGGTTTTGGCTTCGGCCGTCTCGGTGGATGGATTTGAGATCGCGCGTATCGGAAGCGGGCTCATGATTTTGTTTGGGGCGGAAAAGGGCGACACTGACGCGGCGGTTGAATGGCTGGTGGAGAAGGCCGCCAACCTGCGCATCTTTCAGGATGAGGTGGGCAAAATGAACCGGTCGTGTGTCGATATCCAGGGCGAGGTGCTGGTGGTGTCGCAGTTCACCCTCGCGGGGGATTGTTCACGGGGACGGCGGCCGGGGTTCGACAACGCCGCCCCTCCGGAAGAAGCGAAACGGCTTTATCGCCTGTTCGTGGACCGGTTCATGACCACCGGATTGAGCGTGCAGGAAGGCAGGTTCGCCGCCGACATGAAGGTGGAAATCCACAACGACGGTCCGGTGACCTTCATCCTCGAGCGTTGACCGGATTTCTGTTCAGATCGTGCCGCTTGAGCAGGCGTTTCAGTGCGCGGTCGCCATACTGGTATTTGCGCGCGAACACGCGCAGGTTCTGGCGGCTGGTATCGGCCTCTTTCCGTTTGTCCTGCTGTAAATACTCCTTTTCGGCCACTGCCATGTACAGCAGTGCACTTTTCCCCACTTCCAACTGATCGTACAACAAAGCCAGCTTGTAATACGCCTGGGGCCGGTCGGGGTCGAGACTGATGGCGAGTTCGTACGATTCCACCGCTTTCTCCGCCTGCTGGTTGAGGTGGTACAACTCCGCCATTTCAAGGTACGTGTCGGCATTTCCGGGGCGGTAGCGAAGCGAGGCCTCATAATGCTCCAGCGCCTTGTCGTATTTCCTGAGGTCGGCGAAAGCGCGGCCGAGACCGATCCGGATGGTCGCGTCTGATGGGTTCAGCCGCTGTGCTTCGTGCATGTGTCCGAGGGCCAGCAGCTTGTTGCCACGCCGTGCGTAATAGGCGCCGAGGTTGTAATGCGCGATCGGTTCCTCCGGATCGAGACGCAGAGCCAGATTGTATTTTTGAAACGCGTCTTCATCCATATTCAATGCTTCATACAATGCACCGAGATTGCTGTGGACCCTGGCAACGTTCGGGGCCAGACGCGAGGCGATCCGCAGTTGATTCGCGGCTTTGGTTTTCTCTCCCAGATGCCGATAGGCGATGGCGAGGTTGTTGTGAATCTGGAAATGGGCCGGGTCCCCGCCCGGGACGCTGTTGTCCAGCACCGCTACCGCAGCGGAATACCTTTCCCGGGCGATCAGCACCGCTCCCAGGTTGGCGACGGTTTTCGGGTCCTTGGCATTCAACCGGTACGATTGCCTCAACCATTTTTCTGCGGCGGCGAGGTCTCCCATTTGGTACAGGGCCCAGCCCAGGTCGCGCAACGCCTGAGTGTGGTTTTTGTTGAGGCGGATCGTATCTTTCAAATGACTCGCCCCGGCCTTCCAGTTGCCCATGGAAAGGTAGGCGATGCCCAGCTGGAAATGGGCGTCGGCGTCCTGCGGATCGGTTTGCAGGCGCGACGCGTACTCGGCTATGCGCCGCTGGTATTGCGTGTGGGAATCGTTGCAGGCGGACGCCGCAATGGCAAGCAGGACGACGCACACCGTCAGAAATCGGTTCATGACTTTAGAATCGCAGGTATCCTATGGGCCTGCAAGACTTAACGGCGAAGGAAGGTAAGTTCTTGAATGGTCCCGATCAATGCGGAATTGAGGGAATTGCCGAGAGGGCCAGCTGCATGAAGGTGGAGGGGAAGATACCCATCACCAGAATGGCGGCGGAACTGACGGTGACGAGTGCGGTCATGCCGCGGTTGCTCACCACTTCGGTTTCCGGCTCGCTTTCGTGGAAGTACATCATCACAATGATCCGCAGGTAGAAGTAAACGGCGATCATGCTGGCCAGCACCGCAAGCACCGTGATCAGGACATAATCCTGCTTGATGGCGGCGACGAAGACGTAGAGCTTGCCGAAAAAACCAGCAGTGGGAGGGAACCCGGCCAGCGACAACATGAACAGGCTCATCGCCGCGGCCATCAGCGGGTTCCGCTTGGCAAGTCCTTTGAAGCGGTAAATGGAATTCGATCCCTTGCCTTCGCCTTCCACCATGAAGACCACGGCGAAAGCGCCGACGTTCATGAACAGATACACGGCCAGGTAGAAGATGATGCTCGCCACGCCGTCCTGGCTGTTGGCGACAATGCCGATCAGCAGGTACCCGGCATGGGCCACGCCGGAATACGCCAGCATGCGTTTGACGTCGTCCTGAAAAATGGCGGCGATGTTTCCCACCAGCATGGTGATCACCGAAACGCCGAACAGGAACGGCATCCAGATTTCCTGCAACTCCGGAAGGGCGATGTAAAACACTCTCGCGATCAGTGCGAACGCCGCAGCCTTGGTGGCGACCGACATGAAGCCCGTGATCGGTGTCGGCGCGCCCTGGTACACATCCGGCGTCCATGAATGGAACGGTACCAGCGAGACTTTGAATGCCAGTCCGCAGAACATGAGCGCCATGCCGATGTACACCAGCGGATTGTGCGTGTAGGGGTTTTCTTGCAACAGCTTGCCAATGAGGCGGATTTCCGTGGTCCCGGTACCCGCATACATGAGGGCCATGCCGTACACCAGGATGGCGGAGGCGAACGCGCCGATCAGCAGGTATTTGACGGTGGACTCCTGCGACGCCACCGTCTCCCACGGCAAGTTGTCCACGTCGCCTGGCTGTTCGCGCCCTGTGCCGTGCTTGGCATTGAACCCGCATAAGATGTAGAGCGAAATAGAGAAGATTTCAAGCGAGATGAACGCGGTGATCAGGTTGCCGGACTTGGCGAGAAACATCATTCCCACCACGGCCATGAGCAACAGCGAAAAGTATTCAGCCTTGTTCTGGTGGTCGGGCTTCGGGTAGCGGAACGAAGCGATGATGGCGAACAGCGACATCACCAGAAAAATCAGGTTGAAAGTCTGCGAGAAGCGGTCGTTTATCAGCGCCCGGCTGAACATTTCCGGGTCCGCTCCGTCGGCAACGGTGGGAGCCCCGATCCACAAATAGCATGACAGCAGAAGGGCGGTGACGATGCCCGCGGTGGCCGCCTTGGCCAGATACGAGTTTTCGTTGAATGCTTTTTTCAGACCCATCAATAACAGCAGGAACGACGTCGCCATCAGGATCAGTTCCGGCGAGATGGCGATCCAGTTCATGTCTTCGAGATTGATGTTGGCGGTCATAGTGTGCTGTATCCCGGTAATTCTGGGGTTGGAATCAAAATGAGGCGGTGAGCCCGGTTCACGCGTAGTGCGTGTTTTAAAATCATTTCCCCCCGATTTTCAAGAAAAGTTTGGTCTGCCGGCAGGGTGGGGGAGGTGGGGAAAAGCCCGTTTATTCCGTCTTTTAACCTGCGGGTGCGGAGGGGGCGGAACCCTCCCCCTGCCCCAGTTCGGGGTAAACCTGTCCGGCTTCGAGGATCACCCAGCGGTCCGAGGTGTCACCCACCACCAGGTCGAGACTGTCTTTCAGGTGGATGAGCCCCACAATGTCCAGCGGAAGGCGCACGCGGATGGGGTCATCGTGGTTCTGCCCCTGCAAATGGATGAAGTCGTGGTCGATCTTGGTGACACAGAATATGTCGTTGATGGTTTCGACAATGTGGGTGATTTCCTTGAGGGTGTCCCCAGTGGCTTCGTCCAGGTGGTGGCTGAGTTTCAAACACCGGTCCTGCGATTCGGTCAGTTTCAGGATGACCGCGTCCAACTGGATGCCCTGCAGCCCGTGGTTGAGGTCGCGTTTGTCCATCCAGCGGAAAAATGAATACAGATCGAACAGCACTTCGTTGGTTTCGGTTTTGGTGGAAATGGAATTGAATGGAAGGAAACCCACAACAAACCGGCTCAGGTGCGACAGATTGATCTCCATCGGTGAGGAAATCAGTTTTCTTCCGTCGGGGAACTCCACGTACTCGAGTCCGGATTCCATCAGGCACGAATGGAACAGCGCCAGGCTTTTGCCGAGTTCCGGTGTCGGTAGTTCATGTGCCGGAGCCACGCCCTGTGACCGGACGTACTCTTTCATCACCTCGTACAGTTCCATGAATCAGTCCCGTAACGAGGGCGATTTGGCGAGGCAGGTTTTCAACACCTCCAGCAGGCGCTGAAATTCCCCGGTCTGGATATCGCCCATGTTGGCGATGCGGAATATGGACTTTTTGAGGCCGCCCTGACCCGCATAAATGACGTACCCCTGCTTTTTCAGCTCATCGTGCAGGAACTCGTAAGTGATTCCCTCCGGCAGTTTGATCGCGGTCAGGCTGTTGGAACGGTGCGCGGGATCGACCAGGTACTCGAGTCCCATTTCGTTGAAACCCTGGCGAAGCAAGGTCGACGCACCGGCATAGCGTTTGATGCGCCCGGTCACCGTCTCTTCGATCAACTCGTCCAGTGCCGCATCAAATGCGTAATGCACCTGCACTGCCGGGGTGAACAGGGTTTCCCCCGCTTCCTGTGCTTTCAGGTTTTTATTCAGGTCGAAGTAAACCGACCGCGCCGGGTGCGTGGCGAGTGAGTCGATCTCCTCTTTGCGTACCAGGACGAACGACACACCGGGGAACCCCTGCAAACATTTGTTGGCGGTGCCGACGCAGTAATCGACGTGACTGCGTTCAAAATCGAGCGTGTCGCCGGCCAGACTGCTGATGGCGTCGATCAACAGTTTCTTGCCGTAGCGGTGTGCGAGTTCGCCGACTTCGTGTACGGGATTGAGCAGGCCGGTTGTGGTTTCGTGATGCACCAGCGCCACCAGCCCGATCTCGGGATGTTCCTTCAAAGCCCGTTCAATGGCATCAAGCGATGGTACGACGCCCCAGTCGCAATCGACGGTCACGGTGGGGATGCTGTGGGACTCCGCCATCGTGGCGATGCGCTCGCCGTACACCCCGTTTCTTACCACCAGCATGGCTTGCCCCTCCGCGACGCAGGAGGACACCGCCATCTCGAGCGCAGCGGTGCCGGACCCGGTGATGAGCGCTGTCAGAAAAACTCCCTCCAACCCGAAGGCCTCCAGCAGTTTCTGGCGGATGGATTGCACCAATTCGGCGCACTCCGGTTCGCGGTGACAGAGGTCCGGATGCAATAAAGCCTTGCGTACGCGATCGGTGACGTTGACCGGGCCGGGATTCAGCAGGATCATGCGGTTCATATGCGGTAACCTTTAGGAAAATCGCCCCACTATAACACCCGATCCGGAGTGAACCAAACGAATTGAAATCGCGTTCGGGGGCTTTATTAATTTGCTAACATTATTATATGATTAATAACTTAAGCGCAGGCCACCCGAACCGGAGTTTGTTGTTGTCCTTTTTGAAGCAGTTGGGTTGTTGGGCCCTCGTCGGGTTCGGGATTCTTTATGCCCCTTCTTTCGGCCAGGCGGAAGGGGAAGGCTCGAAACTCGTCATCCCGCAGGTGAAGTACGAAGGTGGCGTGTACAAGCCGCGTCCCGATGCGGTGGAAAGCCTGCTGGCCCAGGTGGCGAAGCGCACGTCGATTGAGGTCAAGCGCGAACCGCTGGACCTTGCACCCACCGACCCGACTTTATTTCATCATCCCTTTCTTTATCTTGCGGGCGACCGCGAGTTCAAACCGATCTCCGACGATTCCGTCAATGCTCTCCGCGATTACTTGAACTTCGGCGGATTCCTTTTGATCGACGACAACTCCGGCAGGCCCAACTCCGGATTCGATGCGTCCGTGCGCCGCCTGCTGGACAGACTGTATCCCAACACCCCTCTGGAACGCATTCCGCGTGATCACTCGATTTTCCGTTCTTTCTACCTGATCAATCAGGTGGTGGGGCGCGTGGTGGTGAAGCCTTACCTGGAAGGCGTTACCAGCAAGGGACGTACGGTGCTCGTGTACTCAAACAACGACCTTGGCGGTGCGTGGTCGAAAAACAAGCTTGGCCACTGGAATTTTGACATGGTCGGCGGCGGTTATCGCCAACGCAAACTGAGTCTGCGCCTCGGAGTCAACATCGTCATGTACGCGCTCACCCTTGATTATAAAAAAGACATGGTGCACTTACCCATCATTCTTGAACGGCTTCGGAGGTATTCCGGCCGATGAATTTTCTGGGAAAGCTGTTCGGGCAAAACTGGGAAGAGTACAACGCATGGGAGCTGCACTGGGCCCTGGGCGAGAACCGATGGGCCTTGATGGCGCTTGCGGTGCTGGCGCCGCTGATGCTGTGGTTTTTCTGGGCCAGCTTGCGCAAGGTACGTAGCCTTCCGCGCAAAACGGTGCTCTACACCTTGCGCGTTCTGACACTGGCGTTGTTGTTGCTTCTCATGCTTCAACCCCGCCTGGAGTTGAAAAACATCCAGCCGCTCAAAAATACGATTGCCGTGCTGGTCGACGACAGCAAAAGCATGTCGATCAAAACCTTTCCAGAAGAAGTTCCGCGAATGCAACTGGTGAGCGACGCCCTGGCACGGAATAAGGACTGGCTGACGGGCCTGCGGCAAAACTATGACGTAGATTACTATTTCGTTTCAGATCATACCGATCCCGTCCGTACCGAGGAACTGGCGGCGCGGTACCAGCCTCACAACGTCAATACGGATCTCGCCCGGGTGTTCCGCGAGGTGCTCGAGCATTATGAGAATAAATCGTTGCAGGGCGTTCTCCTGTTTTCCGACGGGGCGGATCTCATCCAGGATCCGGCCGACTTTTCTGAGGACTTCGAACAGACACTGGTTAAATTTGACGGCCCCATACATACCCTTCAGGCGGGTACCAACGACGAGTTCAAGGACCTTGCAATCGAGACTGTGGACGCGGCGGATTTCGGTTTCGTCAACCAGCCGGTCAAGGTGTCTGTCAAGCTGGGTGCGTACGCCATCGGCAACAAGAACATCCCCGTGGTGGTGAAAGAAGGGGACAAGATCCTCGTGTCGCAGGTCGTTTCTTTAAAGGAGGACGATCAGGATTACCGGGTGGATATGGAGTTCATGCCGGTGAACATGGGCAAGCACATTTATTCGGTGACGGTGCCTGTGTTTGCGGGGGAGGCGGTGGAGACGAACAACCGCTGGGATTTTCAGGTGAAGGTGGTGCGCGACCGCCTGCGCGTTCTGCATTTGAACGGCCGGCCGTCATGGGACTCGCGCTTTCTGCGCGAGGTGTTGATCAACAATCCGAAGGTGGACCTGCTTTCTTTCTTCATTTTGAGGACGCTGAGCGACGATGTCGATGCACCGACTACCGAACTCAGCCTCATTCCGTTTCCGTCAAACCTGTTGCTCAGCGATTACCTGAGTTCCTTTGATCTCGTTGTGTTTCACAACTTCCGGTACAAACCGTTTCTCGATAAAAAGTACCTGTCCAACTTGAAATCGTATGTAGAGGAAGGCGGTGCGTTCCTGATGATCGGCGGCGATCTGTCGTTTCAAGGGGGGGGTACGAACGCACGCCGGTGGAGGAAATCCTTCCCGTGGAATTGAAGCATGCATCGCAACCGTTCGTCGATAAATTCTATGCGATCGACGTTCCGGGTAGCTTGAACAATCATCCCATTCTTCAATTGGAGAGTAGAAAAGAGGTGAATTTAAAAGCCTGGCGATCCCTGCCTCCGCTTCAGGGATTGAATATGGGTTTGACCGCGGCAGGGGAGGCGCAGGTTCTGGCCACGGCGAAGGTGGATAAGAAAAACCTGCCGGTGCTCGCCGCCCGGAAAGTAGGCGAAGGCCGCACCCTGATGATCGCCACCGACTCCGCGTGGTACTGGAACTTCCGCCGCGTGGGGGAGGGGGGCAGTGGCCGGCATTACCAGAAGCTGTGGGAGAACATCCTCGCCTGGCTGACCAGGGATCCCGAAACCCGTCTGCTCAAGGTGGAGACCGACAAAGAAAAGTACCGCGAACAGGAGAAGGTGCTCGTGCAGTTCAAGCTGGTGGGGGAGGATTACAATCCCCTGGCCGGAAAACAGGCGGAATTGACCCTCTCCACCTGGCCTGACCGGAGCACGTTGAAGACGGAATCCATCGCCACCGACGAAAACGGCGAGGGTCGTTACGAATTTTATCCGGGCCGCGAGGGATTCTACGCGGCGCAGGTTTCCTTAAAACAGGGCGACCGCACCCTGACCGAACGCGAATTGTTCAGTGTCACCAGCCCCCAGGTGGAGTTCCAGAAACCGCGTGTTCAGCCTGAGTTCCTCCAGAAGCTATCCGAGGTTTCCGGAGGGAGTTACCGGGTTCTGCGGCCTGACCTGCGGCTGGATACGTTGGCCTTCCCCAATCCAGAGGTGGAAATCAAAACCAGTAAACTGTTCGTCTCGTTGTGGGATACGTGGGCGGCATACGGGTTGATACTCGGGTTTCTCTTTTTAGAGTGGTACCTTCGCCGCAAGTCCGGGTTGAGTTGAGAATGCATGAGAAATGAGTGAGACTTCCGTAACCTTCTTGTGAATCCTACTGCCTTGCGTTAACATCGATTTCAATACTATTTACCCGTTCAGGCTCATTTAAAAATGCTCGAAGACAAGAAAACAAGCAAAGGTCCGGCCCTCCGGATGTGGATTCGGGACCGCGTTGTGTTTCTGGCGCTCATCATTTTTGGATTCGGCGCGGCCGCATACATTCTTTCTCCCCAGGTGTTTCCGACCCACAGTATCTGGCTCCACCCCGTCAAGGAGTTCTCCCTGCTGATTGCCATGATCGGTGTTGTGTCCTTAGGCTATGAGTTGTTCCTGAGAGAACTCACCTTTAATGAATACAAGGATGCACTGCAGGAAATTGTCAATCCCGATGCGGTGCGCCTGGGCATTCAGGGGATTTACAAGAACCGGTCGGAACTGGGCAACGCCACCTCCTTTGAGACGCTATTCAAACGGGTGAAGCACGAAATCTACATTGGCGGGACATCGTTGCTGTCCATCTCCACCGGAAGCCGCGACCTGCTGCGTGAAAAGGTATTGAGCGGGGTCAATGTGAAACTTTTGTTAATGGACCCGCAATCGCCGGTGGTCGATCTCATCAGCCGGCAGGCGCACGGCAAGTCGACCTTTTTGAACGAGATCAAAACCTCCATCCTGCTTTTGCAGAAACTTCAGGAGGAGATCGAGTCCGTGGAGTCGCCAACCAAGGGCAAGTTTGTTGTGCACACCTACCGGTTCATTCCCTCCCACTCGTTTATTTCTCTGGATGTGCAGGAACCGGGCGGGCTCATAGTGGCGGACATCGGTCCCTACCTCGGGCGCAACTTCCAACGACCGAGCATTGTCCTCATCAACAAGAAACACGGTCTGTACGATCATTACCGCGACCTCAACGACTCCATGTGGCTGGAGAGCAAGCCACTCACCCCGAGTTGGCTGGTGGGGGAAGGTCCCAAAACCCGGACCCAGGTGTTCGCGAGTGGCAAGGACACGGAGGTGCACGATCCGGAAACCGAAAGCTGGCGGACTGCCGAGATCTGCCAGGGCAGTGACGACTGGCGCGGTATTAAAGGAAGCATGTGGGTGTGGATTCGGGAGCAGGTGACGCTGGAGGAAGCGAAGACCGGCACCCAGCATGGTTTCCGCCTGAAATTCGACATCCCGCCGGGGACCAAAGCCATGCCCCGGGCGGAGCTCTTCCTGCGCGCTGATGATGTCTGCCGCGTCACCGTGAACGATGTCGGCCTGAAACAGGATTACGGCGGGGCGGAGTACCCGGAGCCGTTCATTATCAACTGCGATGACTTTTTGCGCGAAGGGACCAACGAAATCCATTTCGAGGTCATCAACTACGCCAAACCCGATGCCGCTGCGCCGGAAGACAACCCTTCCGGCCTGATTTACCGTCTGCACCTGGAATATCTGGAGGGTTGAGCCGGATCGCTATCCGGCCCGGGGAATCCGCAAATTAGGGTATCCACCTGTTCCGGACACTGCAAGCCACGTACGGCCCTCTTTCACCTCCGTATCGGTCCATGCGCCTTTCCGGGCCCCCCTCACGCCCGCTGTATACACGCCTTCAAATTAAAATACTTTGAATAATAAGTGGTTATGGGGGTTTGGGGGTGTCCGTTTCCACCCTGTAAAGATAGAAAAAACAGTAATTGACAGGGTATGGTGGTGCTAATATAATCGCCCATTCCAGTAGTTTCTGGAACCCTGAAACGGGTTTTGGGTAAAATGGGTCCATAAGGATGGGAGACACCCGGCTACTCACCTTCCAGGAACATTTGACCGGAGGGTGGAGTTGTTTGATATTGCCTCACTTAGGTTGGCAATCCCCCCTCCCGAAGAAACAAACGGAAACTCCAAGTGACCGAATATATTTTTGTCAGCGTATTCGCCGTCGTGGCGCTGGTCATTGTGCTCGGAATCCTTTTTCTTTCCATGGTTCTGGGCCCGCGCAAGGCCAACACTGAAAAGCAGATTGCCTATGAGTGCGGTATGCTCCCCTCCGAAGAGGCCAAGGGCCGGTTCCCGGTCCGTTTCGCCACCATTGCCATGTTGTTCATTATTTTCGATATCGAAGTGGTCTTCATGTACCCTTGGGCCGTCGCGCTCGATGAGCTGAAGTTGTTTGGCCTGGTGGAAATGGTCATATTCATTACGATTCTGGCTATCGCCTATGTTTACATCTGGGGGCGAGGAGGTTTGGAATGGGATTGATGGATGAAGCGGTCGATGCTTTTGAGACCGAAGTCAAGAACCTGCAACTGAATGCCAAAGACGCCTGGGATCAGCTTTCCGCGGATTACTCCGGCGCGCTGTACGACACCATCCTCACCACCAAGCTGGGGAAGGTGATCGGCTGGGCGCAGAAAAACGCCCTGTGGCCTGCGACCTTCGGGCTGGCCTGTTGTGCCATTGAGATGATGGCGATGGCAAACAGCCGTTGGGACGCCGCCCGATTCGGCGCGGAAGTGTTCCGCGCTTCGCCGCGTCAGGCGGATCTGATGATCGTCTCCGGACGCGTGTCGCAGAAGATGGCACCCGTTCTCAAAAGGATTTACCAGCAGATGCCGGAACCCAAGTGGGTCATCGCCATGGGCGCGTGTTCCTCCTGCGGCGGCATCTTCAACAACTATGCCATCGTGCAGGGCGTGGACCGCGTGGTGCCGGTGGACGTGTACGTGCCGGGGTGCCCGCCGGGTCCGGAAGCCCTCATCTATGGCATCATCAAGCTCCAGGAAAAAATCATGAACGACGCCGGCACGGAGCGCGCCAAACAGAGGGTGGCATGACGGGCGAGGAACTCGTTGAAAAAGTGCGGGCCTCTTTGCCGGACGCCATCATCAAGGCCGAAGTCACGCTTGGCGACGCGGTGGTTCACGTCGATACGGAAAACCTGTTGAAGGTTGCGGGTTTCCTTAAAGAGAGCCCGGAGCTGGATTTCCATTACCTGTCGCACATCACCGGGGTCGATTACCTGGAAGAGGAACGCGAGCCGCGTTTCGAGACGGTGTACGAACTGCACAACCTGGACCGCGGCGACAGCATCCGCCTGCGTGTCGGGCTGGATGAAGACGACCCGAAGGTGCCGACGGTCTCGGAAATATGGAAGGGGGCCCTGTTCCCCGAACGCGAACTGTTCGATATGTTCGGCTTCCAGGTGGAAGGGCATCCCAATCTCAAGCGCCTCATCATGCCGGAGGACTGGGAAGGGCATCCGCTTCGCAAGGATTACCCGCTGGTGGTCGAGGAAGTGGCGTTCTCCCACAACCCCGAGCACAAGCAGGAACTGATTAAAGATAAAAAGGATATGAGTCCGACGCCATGGGAGTGACCGAGCAAGGCCTGCTGGAACGCGAAAAAGACACCATGACCCTCAACATGGGTCCTCAACACCCGAGTACCCACGGAGTGTTCCGCATGGTCATGGAAATGGATGGCGAGCAGGTGCAGTCGTCGGAGCCAGACATCGGGTTCCTGCACACGGGCATCGAGAAGACCGGCGAGGCCAAGCGTTACGAGCACTGCATCCCGATGACCGACCGGCTCGATTACCTGAGCCCGCCGCAGAACAACCTCGCTTTCTGTTTGACCACTGAAAAATTATTGCAGTTGGGCGAACTGCCGCCGCGCGCCGATTACATCCGCGTCATCATGGTGGAGCTCAACCGCATCGGCAGTCATCTCATTTGGCTGGGCACACACGCGCTGGACATTGGCGCGATGACGGTGTTCCTTTACGCGTGGCGCGAGCGGGAAATGATCCTCGACCTCAACGAGATGCTCTCCGGCGTGCGCATGATGACGAGCTTCATCCGCATTGGCGGGGTTGCCAAGGACGCCACGCCGGAATGGGTCGACCACGTCAAAAAGTTCGTCGAGATTTTTCCTTCCAAGGTCGATGAATACGAAAGCCTGCTGACCAAAAACCCCATCTGGCTGGACCGCACCCAGGGCGTCGGTATCTTCAACCGCGAGGAATGCCTGAACTGGAGCATGAGCGGACCCGTCCTGCGCGCCGCGGGCATCAACATGGACTGGCGCAAACTCCGTCCCTATTCCCGCTACAACGAATTCAAGTTCGATGTCCCCGTCAGGGAGCACGGCGACATTTACGATCGCTACCTGGTGCGCATGGAAGAGATGCGGCAGAGCCGCGAGATCATCAAGCAGGCCATCGAGAACCTGCCCGACGGGCCTTACCGCATCCCGGACAACAAGGTGTCCCTTCCCGCGCGCGACACCCTGCACTCCAGCATGGAAGCGCTCATCCATCACTTCAAGCTGGTGTCGGAAGGCATCAACGTGCCCAAGGGCGAAACGTATGTGCCGACGGAAGGGCCGCGCGGCGAGGTCGGGTTCTACATGGTCAGTGACGGATCGAACCAACCCATGCGCATGAAACTGCGGGCGCCGTCGTTCATGGGCATTCCGGGCATGTGCAAGATGATGGAAGGGGCGTACATCGCCGACGTTGTCGCCATCATCGGCAGTATTGATATTGTGATGGGGGAGGTCGATCGCTGATGTTCGTGTTCACCGACGAGGCGGAAAAGAAAATCGAAAAGATCATGGCGAAATACCCGCCGGAACGCAAGAAATCCGCCATCCTGCCGTTGTTGCATTTGGCGCAGGATCAGGAAGGGTATGTGACGCCGGAGGCGATGGTGGAAGTCGGCCGAAGGCTCGACGTCTCGCCGGCGTACGTCGAAGGCGTGGTCACGTTCTACACGATGTACTTCACCAAGCCGGTGGGGCGCAATGTCATCCGCTTCTGCCACAACATCAGTTGCAAGCTCAACCGCTCGGATGAGTTGATGCAATACACGGCGAAGAAGCTGGGCATCCAGATCGGTGAAACCACGCCGGATAAGCGGTTCACCCTGTTGAAAGAGGAGTGTCTCGCCGCGTGTTCGGAGGCCCCGATGATGATGGTCAACAAGACCTACCACGTCAACCTCAATGAAACCAAAATCGACCAGATTCTGGAAACGTACAAGTAAGCCATGCAAGAACCCGTACTCATTTTAATGAAGGACATCGACACGCCCAACCTCACGACGATCGATGTGTATGAAAAGACGCTGGGCGGGTACCAGTCCTTGAAGAAACTGTTCCAGACTCCGCCCGAAGAGATCGTCGAGATGGTCAAGGCGTCGGGCCTGCGCGGGCGGGGCGGTGCGGGGTTTCCGACGGGCCTCAAGTGGTCGTTTCTGGCGAAGGACGTGTTTCCCCGCTACCTCTGCTGCAATGCGGACGAAAGCGAGCCGGGCACCTGCAAGGACCGCGAACTGCTCATGAAGAACCCGCACCTATTGATCGAGGGTATGATCATCTGCTCGTACGCATGTAAAATCAACACGGCGTACAACTACATGCGCGGCGAGTTTGCGGAACTGGCGGACATTTTCGACAAGGCCGTCGAAGAGGCTTATGCCCGCGGGTATTTGGGCAAGAACATCATGGGGTCGGGATTCGATCTCGACATTCATTCGCACCTCGGCGCGGGGGCGTACATTTGTGGTGAAGAGTCGGCGCTTCTTACGTCTTTGGAAGGGTGCCGCGGCGAGCCGCGTCTCAAGCCGCCGTTCCCGGCGGTGGAAGGCTTGTACAGCAAGCCGACCGTGGTCAACAACGTCGAGACGCTGTGCGCGGTGCCTTACATTTTCAACAACGGACCGGAAGCCTACGCCGCCATCGGCACCGAGAAGAGCAAGGGCACGAAGATGGTCAGCGTGTCCGGTCACGTCAACAAGCCGGGCAACTACGAAGTGCCGATGGGCACGCCGACGCGCGAGATCATCGACAAGTGGGCGGGTGGTATGAGAAACGGTAACAAGCTGAAGGCGTTCATCCCCGGTGGATCGTCGGTGCCCATCCTCCCTGCGGACAAGGCGGATGTGCCTTACGATTACGAGTCGCTGATGGAAGCGGGAAGCATGCTGGGCTCTGGCGCGCTCATCGTCATGGATGAGACGGTCAACGTGGTGGAGGAAACCCTGCGTCTTGCATACTTTTACATGCACGAGTCCTGCGGCAAGTGCACGCCCTGCCGCGAAGGCACGCGCTGGATGCATCAGATCCTGTCCGAGATCATTCACAAGCAGGGCAAGCCCAACCAGGTGGAATTGCTCAACGACATCTGCGACAACATGGCCTTCAAGTGTTTCTGTCCGCTGGGCGACGCGGCGGTGGGGCCGGTGGCCAGCAGCATCCAGTACTTCCGCGAAGATTACGAAGCGCTGATCGAATCCCTGAAAACCGCCGACGCCGTCGGATAAAAAATACAGGTTCGGATATTTATGGAAACCAAGACTGCACAGGATACCGTCACGCTGACCATCGACGACAAGGTGGTTACCGTTCCCAAGGGCATGGTGGTGGTGGACGCGGCGAAGACCGTGGACATCGAAATCCCCATCTTCTGCTACCACGAAAAGCTTGGGCCGTTCGGCTGTTGCCGTATGTGTATGGTGGAAGTGGAGAAGATGCCCAAACTCGCCACCGCCTGCACCCTCCAGGTAAGCGAAGGCATGGTGGTGCGCACCAACACGCCGAAGGTGGAGAAAGCCCAGCAGGGCGTGCTCGAGTTCACCCTGCTCAACCATCCGCTGGACTGCCCGGTGTGCGACAAGGGCGGCGAGTGTCCCCTGCAGGACAACACGTTCAAGTTCGGCCCGCCGGACACGCGCATGCAGTTTGAGCGTTACAACCGCGACAAGGCGACGCCCTTGTCTCCCGTCATCACCATCGACCGCGAACGATGCATCGCCTGCCAGCGGTGCACGCGCTACAGCGACATCATCGAAAAAGACCAGGCGCTGGTCATGCGTCACCGTGGATTCCAGAACCGCGTTTCGACGTTCAACGACCGGCCCTACGACACACGCTTTTCCGGCAACGTCATCGACATCTGTCCCGTCGGCGCGTTGACCAATACGGAATTCCGTTTCACCGCGCGGTCGTGGGACCTGGACAACACCAAGACGCTCTGCGCGCACTGCGCCTGCAACTGCAACATGATCTTGGGCACGCGGCTCAACGAACTGCGCCGTGTCACCACGCCGGAGTCGCCGAACGATGCGGTGGACGACGGCTGGATCTGCGACAAGGCTCGGTGGGGGCACGATTTCACCAAAAGCAAAAACCGCATCGCCAAGGTACGGAAAAAAGGCCTGCACGATCCCATTTCAGCGCAGGACGCCTGCCGCGAGGTGGCGGAGAAACTGAAACAGACCGTCGAGGCGCACGGACCCAGCAGCGTCGGCTTCATCGGTTCCGGTTACGGCCTGAACGAGGAACTGTACCTGTATCAGAAATTATTCCGCGAACAGTTGGGCACCAACAACATCGATCACAAAACCTATTTGGACACGCCGGGCCTGCCGGTGCCGAACTTCGATATGCTGGACATCGAGTCGAGCAAGCTCATTGTCGTGATCGCCAGCGACCCGACGGAAGAACTGCCGATCCTCGATCTGCGGCTGAAAAAAGCCGTCACGCAACTGGGTGTCGAGATGGTGGTACTGAACGATCAGGCGACGTTGATGGACAAATATGCAACATTGTCCCTGCGCTACGACGTTGCCTCCGACGGTGCGCTGTTCGCCGCGTTGAACTCGGCGTTGAGCGGCACGGCTCCCGCAAGTGATGTTGAAAAGCAGACGGGGATTGCAGCCGACCGCATCGGCGCGCTGGCGGATAAAATCCGCGCCAGCCAGAAGACCACGGTGGTGTTCAACCCGTCGGCGCTAACGGGGACGTCCATCCACACACTCAAACAAATGCTGAAAACGATGGGCGCATTGCCGGATACCTCGGTCGGGGCCATGCCCGCCGCGCCGGTGACCAACGCGCTGGGGGCGATGGACATGGGCGTGCTTCCGGATTGTTATCCCGGCGGACTCGACCTGTCGCAGGCCGAGGCCATCCGCGAAAAGTGGGGCGAGAACGCTCCGCTGGAACCGGGACTCACGGCCTTGCAGATGATCGAAAAGGCGGCGTCCGGCGAACTGAAGGCGCTGGTGGTTTTCCGCACCAACCCGCTGCTCAATTTCCCCGGTGGGAACAAGGTCAAGCAGGCGCTGGAAAAACTCGACCTGCTCGTCGTGCATGACATGATGGAAACGGAAACCGCGGCAATGGCCGACTACGTCATTCCGTCCAACGGTCCCGGCTACGACGAAGGCACGACCACGAGCCTCGCCGCGCGGGTGCAGATGCGCAAGCGCGGTCTCACCACGGACAATCCGTCCGACTGGAAGCTCGTCACCACCATGGCGAAAGCGCTGGGCGCGGACTGGAAACACAAGACGGTGTGGGAAGTCACGCAGGAGATCGCGGAAAAAGTGAACGGTTATTCCGAGATCCGGCAGAAGACGATTCGCAAAGCCGGGCACAAGCGCCAGCCCGTCGCCGCCGTCAATGGCACCGCACCGGCAGGCGAGACGCAGGTTGCAAGTGGTTCCGGCGACGCCTTCAAGTTGCGCGTCTCGGAAGTGCTGTTCTGCCATGACAAGGTTCTCGATGCGGAATCCCGGCTCGCGCACCAGTTTCAGCCGTCCACGGTTCACCTGAATAAAGCCGACGCCGACCGGCTGGGTCTCAAGGCCGAGCAGGAGGTCACGGTGTCCGGTAACGGTCACGAGGTGAAGGCCGAGGTGGTGATCTCCAACCGGTGCAATCCGGGTTCGGTGGTCCTGCCGCGTGTTTCCGACGAACAGCGTGTGGCCGGCCTCATGGAGCCGGGACAGACGGTAGCCTGGGTGCAGATTAAAAAGTAACGGCGGATTATAAGGAAAGGTTTGAGGATTGATCGACGGCATCACTGAGTTTCTGGCGTCCTACGCCTACTTGTGGATCGGGATCATCAAGGCGGTGATCATCGTGATCGGTCTGTTGACCACGGTTCCAGGCCTTGTCTGGCTGGAGCGGCGGCTGATGGGACGCTTCCAGGTGCGGCTGGGACCGAACCGCGTTGGGCCTTTCGGTCTGGCACAAGGAATTGCCGACTCGATCAAACTGCTCTTTAAGGAAGAGATCATTCACAAGTCCGCGGACCGGTTTCTGTTTCTGCTCGCGCCATCGATTGTGGTGTTCACGGCGATCGTCACGTTTTCGGCGGTCCCGTTTGGTGAAAGCTTCACGATCTTCGGGCAGGAAATCGGCATGTGGGGGGCGAACCTGAACATCGGCATCCTGTTCATCTTCGCCATCTCGTCGATGGGTATTTACGGCATCGTGCTTGCCGGCCTTTCGTCGAACAACAAGTATTCGCTGATGGGCGGACTGCGCTCGTCGGCGCAGATGATCAGTTACGAACTGACGCTGGGCCTGGCCGCACTGAGCGTCATCATCATGAGCGGGTCGCTGAGCCTCATCGATATTGTGAACGACCAGGCCACACTGCCGAACATCGTGACCCAGCCGCTGGCGTTTCTTTTGTTTTTCATTGCCGGTGTGGCGGAGACCAATCGCGCCCCGTTCGACCTGCCGGAAGCGGAGCAGGAACTGGTGGCGGGGTTCTTCACCGAGTACTCGGGCATGAAATTCGCCATGTTTTTTCTTGGCGAATACGTGAACATGATCACCATGAGCGCGCTCATCACCCTGCTGTTTCTGGGTGGCTGGCACGCATACGTTCTGCCGGACATTCCGTTCGTCTGGTTCGCGCTTAAAGTGTTTTTACTGCTGTGCGTGTTCATCTGGTTGCGGTCCACGTTTCCGCGCATCCGTTATGACCGGCTCATGGCGTTCGGCTGGAAGTTTCTTTTGCCGTTGTCGCTTGTGAACATGCTGGTGTACAGCTTTATTAAAGTCAGCACTCTTTGAATTGGGATCGTTTATGCTACAAACCGTATTCAATGGAGCCAAAAACCTGTTGATCGGTATGGGAGTCACCTTTCGCAATATGGTGTCGAAACCCACGACGTTCAGCTATCCGGAAGTGAAACGGACCATGCCGGAGCGTTACCGCGGGCGGCACTTCCTGAACAAGGACGAGGAAGGTTACGAGAAGTGCATCGGGTGCAGTTTGTGTTCCGTCAACTGCCCCGTCGGGTGCATCCATGTTGTCGCCGCGGAGAACGATCCAGAAAATCCAAAGTCAAAAGGAGAGCGTTACGCGGAGGTGTACGAGATCAACCTCCTGCGCTGCATCTACTGCGGGTTCTGCGAGGAGGCGTGCCCGGTGGACGCGGTGGTTCTCCGCGAGCACTACGAATTGGCCGATTACGACCGCCGGAATTACATTGCGACCAAGGAAGACCTGTTGGTGTACCCGGAACCCAATCAGTTCCGTGTGAACTTTCTGGGCAATACCAGCGTGGTGAACAAGAAGTAGTTCACCGGGGGAACGTAATTTTCTCAACCAATCCTGCGGGGCGGATTCTCGCTCCGTGGTGAACCAACAATGTCCAGTAGAGGGCGCCGGACATTCACCCAACTGGGTATTTTTGTCTCTATCCCGGGCGGTTGAAGGAGAGGAGAGCATCACACCGTGATGGAAATGCTGGAGCAGGCGTTGAATTTCAACCTGCCGCGGGAAGTTGTATTTGATCTGTTTTACCAGACGGTGATCTTTGTCGTCGGCATGACTGCCGTGCTGGCTTCGTTGGGGGTCATCCTCTGCACCAACCCCATTTATTCCGCACTGTTTCTTATCGGCAACATGGTGTGCCTGGCGATGCTGTTTCTTCTATACAGTGCGGAGTTCCTCGCGGCCGTGCAGGTTGTGGTGTACGCGGGCGCGGTGATGATCTTATTTCTCTTCATCATAGCCCTGTTGGGCGCCCATAAGGAAAAGCCGGAATTGAACCTGCAGGCCATGGCCGGGTTCGCGTTTGTCGGCGCGTTGTTCTGCGAATTGTTGATGACGTTGCGTATCGGCGCCAACCGCCCCGTCACCGGCAACATCACCCCGGAAGTGCTGAAGGAAGTCGGTTCCGCCAAAGCCATCGGCATCGAATTGTTTTCGAACCATATCGTTCCGTTCGAACTGGCGTCAATTCTGCTCCTGGTCGCCACGGTGGGCATCATCACCCTGGCCAAGTTCCATTATCGTCCCGTGAGAAAGCGCTCGAGGTAATTTCACCATGGAAAGCGAATTCGTCCTGATTGTCAGCGCCGCCATTTTTTCGATTGGCGCAGTGGGGTTTGTCATCCGCAAGAACCCGCTGGTCATGTTCATGTCGGTGGAGCTGATGCTGAACGCCGTGAACTTTTTGCTGGTCGGTTACTCGCGCGAGTTGCAGTCGCTGGACGGACAAATCTTCGCCCTGATCATCATGACCGTTGCCGCCGCGGAGGTTGTGGTGGGGCTCGCCATCATTCTGACCATTTTCCGGACGCGCCACGATCTCAATGTGGACCATATCGATGTGCTGAAAGGATAAACTGTTGTATTCGATCGCCTGGCTCATACTGCTGTTTCCGCTTCTCGGGTTTCTGATCCTGAGCTGGTTCGGTTCGCGCCTGCCTAAAACCTGGGTGGGGTGGGGTGGAAGCGGCACCATCGGCGCGGCCTTCGGCGTGGTGCTGCTGATTTTCGCCAGCATGGCCGGGGGCGAGGGCGATCCCGGCGGCTCGGTCGAGGTCCTTTACCACTGGATCGAGTCGGAAAAGTTCACGCTCGACCTCGCTATTCTGGTGGACCGCCTGTCCATCTTCATGTTGCTGGTGGTGACGGGAGTTGGTTTTGTCATCCATGTCTATTCCATCGGCTACATGCGCGAAGACCCGGAATACGCCCGCTTCTTTTCGTACATGAACCTGTTCATCTTCTCGATGTCGGTGCTGGTTCTGGCGGCGGACTTTTTCTTCCTCATCGTCGGCTGGGCGCTGGTGGGTCTCGCTTCGTACCTGTTGATCGGCTTCTGGACGGAAAAACGTTCGGCGGTCCTTGCGGCGCGCAAGGCGTTTGTCATGAACGTCATCGGCGACGTCGGTATGGTCATCGCCGCGTTCATGATTTTCGAGCGCTTCGGTTCGCTCAGCTACACGGAAGTGTTTCAGCAGACGCAGTCCGGGTTCATTCCGAACGAAGGGACGATCCTGATGATCACCCTTCTGTTGTTGGTAGGGGCATTCGCCAAGTCGGCGCAGTTGCCGCTCCATACATGGTTGCCGGACGCGATGGAAGGTCCCACGCCGGTCAGCGCGCTCATCCATGCGGCGACGATGGTCACCGCGGGCGTGTACCTTGTGGCGCGGTGCAACTCCCTCTATACGCTGGCGCCGTGGGTCATGTATTTCGTCGCCTTTGTCGGAGCGGCAACGGCAATCTTTGCGGGAACCATCGCGCTGACACAATACGACATCAAGCGCGTCATCGCCTATTCCACCATGAGCCAGATCGGTTACATGTTTCTTGCGGTGGGCGTGGGCGTGTTCAGTGCCGGCATGTTTCACCTGATGACCCACGCCTTTTTCAAAGCGCTTTTGTTTCTCGGTGCCGGCAGTGTCATCCATGCCCTCAACGACGAGCAGGACATCCGCAAAATGGGTGGATTGGCCCGCTCCATGCCTATCACCTTCGGCACGTTTCTAATCGCATCGCTTGCCCTCACCGGATTCCCGCTGACCGCCGGGTTTTACAGTAAAGAGGCCATCATCATGCATTCGTGGTTCGCCGAAGAATACGGCAACTGGTTTTTCTGGCTGATGGCTGTAGCGGCGACGGGCCTGACGGGTTTTTACACGTTCCGCCTGTTCTTCTATACGTTCTTGGGCAATCTCCGCCATCCCACCGCGCATCCGCACGAGTCGCCTCTGGTGATGACGGGACCACTGTTGATCCTCGCAGTGTTTTCCCTGTTGGGCGGCGCCTTCGGCCATTCGGTCGATACGTTTCTCGCGCCGGTATTCGGCGGTGCGGTGCCAGTGCACCACGAAAACATCGTCCTCGAAACGGCACCACTTGTGGTGGCCCTGGTCGGCATCCTGGGCGCGGTGGGCCTGTTCATGACGGGAAGCGGCCAGTTGGGATTCCTGCAGCAGGTGCTGGCCCCGGTGCACGACCTGCTTTACAACAAATATTATGTCGATGAGATTTACGATCTGTTGATCGTCAAACCGGTCAAGGCCATAGGCAAGTTTTTGGAGGAACGGGCGGAGAAATTCGGCATTGATTTCTCGGTCGATCAGGTGGGCGAACAGATGCGTGAAGTGAGCCGCCAGATCAGCATCTGGCAGTCCGGCAACGTCCGGCTCTATGCGCTAAACATGGTGGCGGGGATGATCACCGTCCTCCTGTTCGTGATTTTTCTGTAACGAAAGGGTATTGGAAACGTCATGCTGACTACGGTTTTACTGCTTCCGCTGGCGGCGGCTGTCCTGATCCTGTTCATGGACGGGCAACGGGTGGCAGCCATCCAGAAAACGGCGACCATCGCCGTTCTGCTGACGTTTCTCGGAACGCTTGTCCTGCTGTTCGGTTACGATGCATCCGACCCGGGCATGCAGTACGTCAATTCCTTTCACTGGGTTCCGCTACTTCATATTCAATTCATGGTCGGGGTCGATGGCATCAGCCTGTGGATGGTGGTGCTGACGGCGTTCCTTTCCATCATGGCGGTGCGCTTCTCGGCCGGTGAGACAAAGAATCCGAAGTACTACCTCGCTCTCATCCTGATCCTGGAAACGGGCATGCTTGGCGTGTTTGTCGCGCTCGATCTCATCCTGTTCTACGTGTTCTGGGAAGTGATGCTGATCCCGACGTACTTCCTCATCGGCCTGTGGGGTGAGGGACGCCGGGTGTACGCCACCACCAAGTTCGTCATCTTCACGCTTGTGGGCAGTCTTCTCATGCTCGTTGGCATGATCTGGATCACCGTACTCCATTATACGGCGACGCACGAGTTGACTTTCAACATTCAGGAACTGGTACACACTGCCGTTCCCCACGACCTGGAATGGATCCTGTTCCTGTTCTTCTTTCTGGCATTCGCCATCAAGGTGCCGATCTTTCCGTTCCACAGCTGGCTCCCGCATGCGTATGTGTCCTGCCCGATACCGGTGCTCATTCTGGTTACCGGGGCGATGTCGAAGACCGGCGCCTATGGACTCATCCGGTTTTGCCTTCCGCTGTTCCCGGATTTCATCCAGGAGTGGGGCACGTGGATCGGCGCGGCGGCGGTGGGCGGCATCATCTATGGTGCGTGGATCGCCATCGCGCAAAAAGACCTCAAATCATTGGTCGCGTATTCCAGTATCAGTCATCTCGGATTCGTCGTGCTCGGTATATTTGCGGTCAACGGCAACGGCGTCGAAGGCAGTGTCTTGCAGATGGTCAACCACGGCATCATCGCCTCGGCCCTGTTTATCATTGTCGGGATCATCGAGCGGCGGTTGGGAACCCGCAACCTGGACGAATTTTCCGGCCTCAAAAAATCCATGCCCATTCTGTATGGCATGTTCATGCTGGTCACATTGGCGGCTTTGGGTATGCCGGGCTTGAACGGGTTTGTCGGTGAATTCCTCATCCTAGTTGGTGTGTGGACCTCCGCCGTGCAGAAAGACATGGCCGTGTTGTTTGTGCTCGGTGCGGGGCTGACTATTGTGTACGCGTCCATCTACATGCTTTTCATGTTTCAGGGATCGATGCAGGATAAAGTCAAAAATCTTCCACAGGGGTTGAAGGATGTCAACGAAACCGAAGCGGGCCTGCTCGTTCCGGCGTGCATCCTGATCCTGTTCATCGGTCTTTACCCCAAACCCTTCATCAACACCATGTCCGCTTCGGTGGACAAACTGCTCCAAATCGAGAAAACTGTGCATGTTCCATCACAGGGTGGTGGCGGCGGTCATTGATTCCCGTCCTCTGCTGCTGACGGACTTACCCTCGCCATGAAACTGGGACCGCGCATTGTGGACGGCGTGTTTCAGGAGCGGCCGAACCGGTACCTGGCGCAGGTGGTGGTCGATGGTGTGACCGTTCCCGCCCACGTGCCCGACCCCGGCCGTCTGCCCGGCCTCATGATCCCCGGCCGCCGCGTGCGGCTACTCCACAATCCCGGCCCGCAACGCAAAACCGATTACAGCCTGGTGCTGGTGCGTCATGGCCGCATCTGGGTTTCCGTTTATCCCGTGTTCGCGAACGCGCTGGTGCGCGACGCGCTGGAGTCAAGGACGCTGGCCGTGCTTCCTGGATACGATCGCTTCGATGCCGAAGTGAAGCATGGCAAAAGCCGATTCGATTTTCGATTGAAATTTGGCGGGCAGGACTGTTACGTAGAGGTGAAGTCGGTCAGTTGCGTGGAGAAGACGGTGGGTAAATTTCCGGATGCGCCGACGGAACGCGGCAGGAGGCACATCGAGGAGTTGATCGATTTGAAGAAAAAGGGAAACCGCGCGGCGGTTTTGTTCGTGTCGCAACGCTCGGACACGCGGACGATCACCAGCTTCGATACCATCGACCCTGCTTTCGGCGAAGTCTTGAGGCAGGCGCGGGACGTGGGAGTGGAGCTTTACGGATACAATTGCCGCGTCACCGCGTCGTCGGTGTCCCTGAACCGTCCTGTGGATGTGGTTTTGTAAACCGGATTATTTGATGAAGGGATCGAGGTTGGGCACCAGCACCCAGCGTCCGTTCTGCAACAACCATTCCTGATCATAAACCACCGTACGTACGCGGTTGCTGGGCTTGGTGGCCACTTCATACCGCATGGTGATGACGGCCTTGTTGAACGGAGGGTGTTCCGCTTCCAACACCTGTTCGGTCAAGGGCACCAGTTCATCATCCTTGTACAAGGCCTGGTTGATGCGCTGGCTCTGGCCGAAGATCACCCGGTCCTTGACCTGCGCGTATTGCATCAGGTAAGCAGATTTCAAATCGTCGCGAACATAAGTCACACCGCCATCGGGATGACGGCTTTCGAAGAAATTGTTGTACGCGCGGGTGATGGTTTCGAGGTCTTCCAGCCGTTCCTGCGGCACCGTGGCGCAGGCCTGCAAGGCCGACAGGGCAAGGAACAGGCAGAGACCGGAAACAAGGTGAAAGACAGGGTTGCGGCGTATCATGTTGAAACCTCGTATGGTAAGATTGATGAACCCGGATTGTGGCTCCCAAATAACCTTTTGAATTATATAGGGTTATTCGGTACCGCGCAAGTCCCTCTTTGGGAAAGGCAACCTGATTGGCAAAATCCCCGAAATCATTCAAATCACCACGGCCCCGCCGTGCACCGGAGAAAGATGCCTCCCAGCGCCGTGGGGCCGGGCGGTCTCCGGGGCGAGGTGGTAGCAAACCCGGCACGGCTTTGTGGGACCAGGCGGCACGGTGGTACGATTCCCTGGTCGGCTTTAAAGGGAGTGAGTACCAGAAGAACATCATCCTTCCCGGCACCGAGCGCATGCTGGATCTCAAAAAGGGCCGGGAGGTACTGGACCTTGCCTGCGGGCAGGGGGTGCTGTCGCGCCATCTTGCGCAAAAGGGGTTGCAGGTGACGGGACTCGACGTGTCGGAGGAGTTGATCCGCTTTGCCGGCAAGCGGACCGGGAAGGGAGTTCGGTTTGTCTGCGCGGACGCGGCCGATTCCAAAGCGCTCACTGACAGGACGTTCGATGCGGTCGCCTGCCTTTTGGCCATACAAAACATCGAGCACCTGCAACCGGTATTCGAAAACGTGCGGCGCTGGTTGAAACCTCAGGGACGGTTTGTGATGGTGACGACGCATCCGTGCTTCCGCATTCCGCGGCAGACGCACTGGGGCTGGGACGAGGAAAAGAAAATCCAGTACCGAAGGGTTGATCTGTACCTGTCGCCCAACACGATCCCAATCCTCACGCCGCCGATGGCGCGATCGCAGGTTTACACGACGACGTACCATCGGTCATTGCAGGATTATTTTGCGGCGCTCAACGCGGCGGGATTGCAGGTGGACCTGCTGGAGGAGTGGACGTCGCACAAGAACAGCGAGCCGGGCAAGCGCGCCAAAGCGGAAAACCGGGCGCGTCAGGAAATCCCACTCTTTTTGGCATTGCGCGCGGTACCGGCGAAGGCGTGACGCGGGGGGCTGAATCCCCAAGGCCTGCAATGAATCTAAACCGTAAACCGGAAACGTATTGTCATGCGGCGCAACCGAAGTTACACATACGAATTGATGGATGGCACTGAACTGCTTTCGCGGGTCAAGCAGGCTTTGAAGGAGGAACCCGGTTACTGGCAGGCCGTGATCGAGTGCCTGCCTGCGGGCGTCGTGGAATACAAACCCATCCGCAACAGCCCCATGCGCGCCGGGCAAACCTACCAGTACAGGCAGGCGGGATTGAACCTCACTTTGTACTTTCCTGAAAAACAGTTCGAGGGTCTGCTCGACGACCTGGTCGAGGACAAGGTGATGGAGTTGAAGCAGGTCATCCAGAACGTGATCCCCGACCGCTCCGGTTACATCATCAACGAGTTCAAGATCAAGGGCATCCTCGACGACCCCAAGCACGGCGCATCTTGACCCTTCACTCAGCCGCCATTGTTCTCGCCCGATTCCGGCAGACGCCAGTCCAGCGGGCGGTCTTCGGCGATGGCGCGTCGAATGTCCGCCATCCATTTCTGAAAAAACGCCGTGTTGTGAAGCGAGTTGAGCCGCATGGCAAAAATTTCGTCTGCCATGTAAAGGTGCCGCAGGTACGCGCGCGAGTAATGCTTGCAGGTGTAGCAGGTGCATTCCGGATCGAGAGGCCGGTCGCTGTCCCGGTGACGCGCGTTGCGGATGTTGAGCTTGCCTTCACTGGTGTAAATAGTTCCGTTGCGCGCGTTTCTAGTCGGCAGGACGCAGTCAAACATATCGATGCCCATCTTCACGCAGTCAATCAGGTCGTCCGGCGTTCCGACGCCCATCAGGTAACGCGGCGCATTCTCCGGCAACAGCGGGGCGGTGTGTTCGGCCAGCTCAAGCATCAATGCCTTTTCCTCCCCGACACTGAGTCCGCCGATGGCGTATCCCTTGAAGCCGAGGTCGATGATCTGCCGGGCGCTTTCGTTTCTCAGGTTTTTGAACATGCCCCCCTGCACGATGCCGAACAGTGTCTGTCCTTTGCGCGTGTGCGCTTCCTGGCAACGCCTGGCCCACCGGGTGGACAGCTCCAGGGATTGCAGCGTCTGCGCCTCGTCCGCGTCCGGGGGCGTTGGCTCATCGAAGGTCATGATGATGTCCGCGCCCAGTGACTGCTGGATTTCGATGGCCAGTTCCGGTGACAACAGGTGACGGGAACCGTCGAGATGCGAGCGGAAGGTGACGCCGTCCTCGGTGACCCTGGCGAGGTCGTTCAGGCTGAACACCTGGTAGCCGCCGCTGTCGGTGAGGATTGGACGGTCCCAGTTCATGAACCGGTGCAGGCCGCCCAACTGTTCGATCAGTTTGTGTCCGGGCCTGAGGTACAGGTGGTACGTGTTGCCCAGGATGATTTCCGCCCCGCAGTTTTTCAGATCTTCGGGTGATAGTGCCTTCACCGTGGCCTGCGTCCCGACGGGCATGAAGGCAGGCGTCTGAATGCGGCCATGCGATGTGGTGATGGTGCCGAGCCGCGCGCCCGAGTGCATGTGTTTTTTCTGGATTTCGAATTCAAACACGGGAGGGAGGGTCGTCTTTCCGGGCGGATGTAGTTTGCATGGATTGCTTATTGTCACCGGCTAGAGTGACCGTGAGCTGTGTGAACGGGATACGCAGTTGGTTTTCGTTGCAGATGCGAACCAGGGCGGCCTGGATTTCGCGCTTGAGTTCATCGTACCATTCCGCACACCGGCCGTCCACGTGAACCACGATGCGCAGGTTGAGTGAACTGCTTCCCGCCTCGTCGAAGGTGATCTCCAGATGCGTGAAATCCGGTTCGCCCTCCTGAAAATGGTTTTTCAGGTTCTCGCGCAGTCCTTTCTCGAACAGTTCCGGAATCTCATCGCACACCCTCGGCTGGGTTTCGTAGTCGAGACCGAAGACGATGTCGTAACGGAACCCGTGTGAGATGTTCTTCGGCGTTTTCGACAGAAAATCCATCGTCGTGTAAAAGTGTTCCGTGCCGCCTTTGAGTTCCAGCACGACCTGTTCCATGGTCTGGTGCTGTACCCGGCCATAAGTCCCGTCGGCGAGGATGACCCAGTCACCGACCTCGGTGGGAAACCAGGGTTCGTCCTCGACCACGGGCCGTGAGTGTTGCCCGACCAATTCGCCCACGGGGAGGAGAACACTGCCCCCTTCCAGGCTCGGGTTTTTGAGCGCCGCCTGCAGGCCGATGCCTTCCACGTACCAAGGCACGCCCTTCCAAATGAGGCGTTCGTTTTCTTTGACCGTACCGAGGTTGAGGGCGAGGCGCATCTCCTGAAACAGCCGCGGGATGAACTGGCGCGACGCCCACGCCACCGCGAGCAGAAACAAAATGACTACGCTGAGCAACAGCCAGTCGTTCAACAGGTACAGTGACACCAGACTGGACACAACGCACAGCACCAGCACCAGACCGGTGTAGGCGGTCATCAGCACCTTCTGCATCCATGGCTCGAATGAGAACAGACTCTTGTCACCGACGATGTAGAGCCGCAGTTTGATGAGAAGGTACCAGATGGCAATGAAAATGCTGATGGAGATGAGAAGGTTGAGCCCGCGGTGCTTGAAAAAGTTTTTAATGGAGCGCGTGGCGGTGTCGATAAAGGGTTCGCTGTTGGCCATTTCTTTTTTCAAAGCGCGGCGGGCTTCAAGGAGTTTCAGGCGGATCAATTCCGGATTGTATTTGTCTTTCAGGTTTTCTAGACGGGTCAGGAACTGCTCCTCCTGCTCATTGAGCGGTGGGCGGTTTTCGCGGGCGGCGGTCAACAACGCTTCAATATTTTTGCGTCCTTCTTCGTAATTGCGTAACTGAGTGCCTAAAAGGTCAATACGTGTTTTGAGGTTTTCGATCCGGCGCGGCTTTTCCGTCAAATCGCTGGTTGCTTCAAGAAGTGGCATGATGAGCGATTCCAGCTTCTGGCTCCAATCGGATTTTTTCGGGTCGCCTTCGAACAACTGGTCGGCACTCAATTGCGTGGCCAGCGATTCGAAGTTGCGTTGCAGTCCGTCAATCTGTGAGAGCAGATCCTCCCGCTTTTTGTTGACGGAGGGAGTGGCGGGCATGTCGTTCAGGGCTTTGAGGCGTGCCTGAACCTGTGTGATCTGTTTGGACAGCAGAAACAGCATTTTCTGGACGTTTTCCTGGGCGGAAGGCTCGGTGGAAGGTGTGTTGCTGTTTTGGGCCCAGGCAGGGGAGGGAAGGGGGAGGGTGAAAAGAGAAACGACGACTATTAAAAGAAAATACCGCAGGAAACAAGACAGGAGAAAAGAATGCAGGCAATGAATTTGGGGCATTGTGGAACGTCCTCCACAATCGGTTTGGCGGTCGCTCAGGATTCCAACCGCGAAAGGCTTTCCGACACAGTTTGAATGAGGGTGTCGATTTCTTTTCGTTTGATGATCAAAGGCGGCAGGAACCGGAGCGTCGTGTTCTGCACACAGTTAATCAGAATTCCCTTTTCCATGCAATCGTTGAGGACGGGCATGCCGGGTACTTTCAGTTCCATGGCCAGCATCATTCCCAATCCCCGCACTTCCTTGACCACCGGGTGTTGCTTTGCAAGCGACTTCAGTTGTTTTGCGAAGTAATCCCCCGTCTCCCGTACATTTTTAAGGAAGGGTTTTTGCGCCACCACATCCAATGCCGCCTGGGCCGCGGCGCACGCCAAGGGGTTGCCGCCGAAGGTGGCTGCGTGCGTTCCGGGCACGAACGATTTCATTACTTCGTCGGTGGCCATCATCGCGCCGATGGCCATGCCTCCACCCAGCGCCTTGGCCAGTGTGATGACGTCCGGCTTCACCCCGAACCGTTCGTAAGCGAACAGGGCCCCCGTCCGGCCGAAACCTGTCTGGACCTCGTCGAATATCAGTAACAGTCCATTGTCCCGGCAAAGTTGCCGTAAATCTTTCAGGAACTGTTTGTCCGGAATGTTGACACCGCCTTCACCCTGCACCGGCTCGATGAGCACGGCGCAGGTTTTCTGGGAGACGGCCTTGGCCACGGCGTCGATGTCATTGAACCGGACATACTTGAAGCCTGAAAGCAGCGGCTTGAACCCGGAATGAAACTTGGTCTGTGCGGTGGCGCTCAAGGACCCCAGCGTGCGTCCATGGAACGAATTCGTAAACGTGAGTATCTCGAACCGGTTGTTGTACCCCTGGTCGGTGGAGTGTTTGCGCGCAAGCTTGATGGCTGCTTCGTTGGCCTCGGTTCCGCTGTTGCAGAAAAACACCTTGCCGGCAAAACTGAGGCGCGTCAGGTCCTTCGCCAGCCGGGACTGGGGTTCGATGTGGTACAGGTTGGACACATGGATCAGCGTACCCGCTTGTTTTCGGATGGCCTTGACAACTTCCGGGTGACAGTGCCCGAGATTGTCCACCGCAAGCCCGGTGACGCAGTCGAGATACTTTTTTCCCTCCGCGTCCCACACGTAACAACCCTTTCCCCGGACCAGGGCAAGCGGGAGCCGTCCGTAGGTGCGGGCGACATGCTTGTCGGTGAGCTTGATGATGTTTGCGGTCTTTTTCATGGGTAACGGTTCGCTGGAGGTGACGGGGTCGCCGGAAAAGGAGAATCCCTTCTTAACTATTGCTCATTTAACATATAGTATTTTAGGTGAATTTTAAAAGCATTTTTGGAGGGGTAAACGGTGGTCTGGATCCGAAAATTTTTCGACGTCCTGTTCCCGCGCCCGTGCATCGGTTGCGGTGGAAGGCGTCTGGATGACGGTGAATTCCTGTGTGGACTGTGCCATGACCACGTCCCCTTCATTCTCCCTCCTTTTTGTGCCACCTGCGGTCAACCCGGAGAAATGGAGTACGAGTATCCAACCGAAGACTTCGAGTGCGGATTGTGCCGCAAGAATACCTATCGCTTTGACCGGGCACGGTCCCTGGGGGTGTACGGATCGGTGCTCAAGGAGCTGGTGCACTTTTTCAAATATCAGTCTCATCCGGGCGCCATCGGCGATATCACTTTGCTGATCGAACAGAACCTGAAAGAAATTGGCGAAACCTATTCCGGCCTGGAAATCATCTGGGTGCCGTTGCATCGGCGTAAATTAAAAGAACGTGGGTTCGACCAGTCTTATGTGCTTGCCGACCGGCTGGCACGTCTGTGTTGCCTGCCCCTTGTGGAAGGGAGCCTTTGCCGGGTCCGCGATACGCCGCCGCAGGCGAGAAAAACCCGTGCCGAGCGCATGGAAAACGTAAAAGGAGCGTTCGAGGTGACCTGTCCGGAACGGATTGCGGGCCGCCGCCTGCTGGTGGTGGACGATGTGTTCACCACCGGGGCGACGGTCAACGAAGTGGCCAAAGTATTGAAACGCGCGGGAGCGGACCGGGTGGAAGTGTTCACCCTTGCCCGCGCCTGACGTCAACGCAGGGGAAGGGTGACCAGATACCAGCTGAATATGCTCGCAATGTAACCGATCATGATGGTCCATGACCATTTCAGATGGCTCAGGAAGGTGTAGTGTTTCCGATCTACACCCATGACGGCCACACCCGCGGCGGAACCGATCGATAACAGACTGCCGCCAACGCCCGTGGTGAGGGTGATCAAGAGCCATTGGTCCAGCCCCATGTTCGGGTCCATCTTGAGCACAGCGAACATGACCGGAATGTTATCGACGATGGCGGAAAGAACCCCGACAATAATGTTCGACCAGGTGGGGCCGATGCCTTCGTACATGTTTTGGCTTACAAGAGCCAAGTATCCTATGTACTGAAGTGCGCCGACGGCTGTCAGCACCCCGAAGAAAAACAACAGGGTGTCGAACTCCACTGTGGCGATCTTGTTGAAAATGTCAAAATGCTTTGGCTCGCCTTTGTGGATTTCCCCGTAGAGCCCGGTTTCGTATACCTTCTTATCCGGCCGGATTTTCAGCCAGTAGCCGTAGATCATCAGAACCCCCAGGCCGAACATCATTCCCAAATAAGGTGGCAGGTGCAGGAAGTGATGAAAGCTGACTGCCGTGGCGATAGTCAGGATGCCCAGCACCATAACCACTTTGCCGCCCTGTTTGATTGGAATGGTCTCCTTGGGGACGTCCGGGAATTTTTTGGGAAGAAAAGGGAACATGCACAACGCCGGAATGATCCAGTTCACAAACGAGGGAATAATCAGATAAATGAACTCGTGCGTTTCCACTTTGTGAGCCGTCCACACCATGAGGGTGGTGATATCGCCAAACGGGCTGTATGCGCCACCCGCATTGGCCGCAACCACAATGTTGATGAAGGCCAGCGTGATGAAGCGTCCGTTGCCCTGGCTGACCGCCAGCGCTACGGTGGACATGAGCAGGGCGCTGGTCAGGTTGTCCGCCAGCGGGGAAAGGAAAAACGTGATGAGTCCCGTTGCCCAGAACAGCTTGCGGAAACCCAGGTTCTTGCTCAACAACCACGCCCGCAGGGAATTGAAAACGTTTCGCTCAGCCAGTGTGTTGATGTAGGTCATGGCAGCCAGAAGAAAGAAAAACAGCTCTCCAATTTCCGCGATGAGTTCTTTTATATAGTGGTGCGCGGCATCGCCATCCATGCCGTTGGAAGCCTGGTAAAGGCCTATGATGAACCACATGAAACAGCCGGCAACGATCACCGGTTTGGATTTTCTCAAATGAAGTTTTTCTTCCAGCACCACGAGCGAGTAACCGACGACAAAAGCAATGAGACAAATATAACCCGCCCAGGTGTTAGTCAATTGGTGCATCTGAGGCTCCTACATTTTTATCCGGGGGTTTGGCGCTGAACGGAAGGGATCAGACGGTTAAAGTCCGGAACACAATAATTATGAGGAAAAGAATCCTGGATCAGGTTCTTCTTTGAAGAAAGAATGATTTTACCAAATTGTATCAACCACACCACCCTTAATTCTATTAGTGTGCAAACGAAATAGTTGTTTTTTTTGTCCAATTTTTTCGACCCCGTATTGGAGATTGGTGAGGACAGAACTCAATAGATGAAATAATACCTGCCGGGCTGCCTGCGAATCCAACAGGGAGTGGCTTCCAAGCTCTGCAGGTGTTGCATCGGTGAAAACAGGCCGTGCAAATAGGTCCGGTCTGGCATCGGGAAATAAGGAATCCCCGCACGGATATGGTTGCAGGGAACGTCCCGATTCCGACCCGGACTGGGATATCCGGCAAAAAGGGTTATTTTTCAAATGGTTTCGTGTTATGGGTGGGTTGGATTAAAGGTTGACTGTGGTTGAAAGTGTGTTACCATCTTGTTTTGTGAAAATAGTGGATAAGAGTTTCTCCCGCAAATTTAATAAGATATAAGGGAATAAGGAAGCATTGCCCGCCGAGGATTATTTAGCTGAGTGTAAGGAATATATCGACGAGGCGATTCCCCTGTTCCTTCCGGAGCCAGATACGTATCCGGTAAGCATCCATGAGTCGATGCACTACAGTTTGTCCGCTGGGGGGAAACGGCTGAGGCCTACCTTATTGATTGCCGCGACGGAAGCCGTGGGTGGCAGCCGTAAGGACGTGCTTCCATTCGCAGTTGCCGCCGAGTTCCTCCATACGTACACCTTGATTCATGACGACCTTCCCGCGCTGGACAATGACAGCCTGCGGAGGGGTAAGCCGACAAACCACAAGGTTTTTGGTGAAGCCATTGCCATTCTCGCGGGGGATGCGCTTCTCACCCAGGCATTCGTATTGATGACCAACGCCTTTTTGATGGAGGCCATCCCGCACGAAAACATCCTTCGCGCATCGCATGAAATGGCTCAGGCGCTCAGTTCCACCGGGGTCATTGGCGGCCAGGTGGTGGACTTGGAATCGGAAGGGAAGCCGATCGAAGCTTCTACACTGGAATACATTCATATTTACAAAACCGGTTTCTTTTTTAAATCGTGTGTCCGTGTGGGCGCCATACTGGGTCGCGCGGATTCGCAACAACTTGGGGCCATTTCCCGATTCGGGGCACATATTGGTTTGGCCTTTCAAATCATAGATGATATCCTCGATATCGTTGGCGATAAGGCAAAGATCGGCAAGGATGTCGGAAGCGATGTCAGTAAAAACAAGGCGACGTATCCGGCGCTGTTTGGCTTGGAGGAATCCCGAAAGAAAGCCGACAGCCTGGTTGAGGAGGCCATCACCTGTCTGAAAGATTTTGACGAGCGCGCGAATCCTCTCCGCGACATCGCCCTCTTTTTTGTTCAACGGACTTTTTAAATAAAACAAGTGGAATCGTTATGAGCAAATTTTTGCAAAAAATCAACAGTCCCCAGGATCTGAAATCGTTGAGCCGGGAAAACCTGCCGGACCTGGCGGCGGAAATCCGCGATGCTCTCCTGAATACCATCTCCAAAACCGGAGGGCACCTGGGGTCGAACATGGGTGTGGTCGAATTGACCATCGCCCTGCACTATGTGTATGAAAGTCCGAAGGACATGTTCATCTGGGACGTGGGTCACCAGACCTACGTGCACAAACTGTTGACCGGCCGACGCGATCGGTTCCACACCCTGCGCCAATATGAAGGATTGAGCGGTTTCACCAAGCGTGAAGAGAACGAGCACGATCATTGGAACTGCGGGCATGGCGGTACATCCATTTCGGCGGCACTGGCGTTTGCCAAGGCGCGCGACCTGAAAAAAGAAGATCACAATGTGCTGGCAATCATCGGCGATGGTTCCATGACGGCAGGCATGGCGTTTGAAGGCCTGAACCATACGGGGCACCTGCAGACCGACATGGTGGTGGTGCTGAATGACAACGAGATGTCCATCTCCAACAACGTTGGCGGGATGTCGGCTCATCTGAGCCAGATCATGACCGGACAGGTCATGACCAAGATCAAACGTGAGATCGACCAGCTTCTGCTCGCCATTCCGGGAATCGGCAAGGATATTTCCCGTTATGCGCACAAGATCGACGAGGCCATCAAAGGCGTGTTCATTCCAGGACGGCTGTTCGAGGACCTGGGATTTCGTTACATCGGCCCGATCGACGGCCACAACACGGATGCGCTGATTGAAACCTTTGAGGCCATCAAGGGATTGAAAGGTCCGACCCTGGTTCACGTAATCACCCGCAAGGGTAAGGGGTACAAGGTGGCGGAGGAAAAAGCCGACGTGTGGCATGGCGCTTCTCCGTTCGACATTGAAACCGGAGTTTTTCACAAAAAGGCTTCGAACCCGAATTACACCTCCGTTTTCGCGCAGGCACTGATTGACCTGGCGAAAGAGGATGAGACCATCATCGGTATCACCGCCGCCATGCCGGACGGCGCGGGCATCAGCAAGTTCGGCAAGGAGTTTCCGGAGCGTACATTCGATGTGGGCATGGCCGAACAGCATGCAGTGGATTTCGCGGGTGCGATGGCGCTCAAGGGCTTGCGCCCCGTTGCGGCCATCTACTCCACATTCCTGCAACGCGCCTACGACCAGGTGGTGCATGACGTGTGCCTGATGAACATCCCGGTCGTGTTTGCCATGGACCGCGCAGGCATCGTCGGCGAAGATGGCGCGACGCATCAGGGACTGTACGACATCGCCTACCTGCGCACTCTCCCGAACATGGTCATCATGGCGCCGAAAGATGAAAACGAAATGCGTCACATGCTCAAAACGGCCATTTACCACAATGGTCCCGCTGCACTGCGTTATCCGCGGGGCGCGGGCCTGGGTGTCGATCTCGATCCGGAAATCCAGGAAATGGAGATCGGCAAGGGCGAGGTTTTGAAAGAAGGCACGGACATCGCCCTCGTGGCTTACGGCCACATGGTGCGCCCGGCAGAGAACGTTGCCAAAAAACTTGAAGAGCAGGGCATCAGTGTGGCGGTCATCAACGCCCGCTTTGTCAAGCCGCTTGACGAAGAACTGGTTCTGCGCTACGCCCGCGCCACGCAGTGCATGGTGACGCTGGAAGAGCATTCGGAGCAGGGCGGGTTCGGTTCCGCCGTGCTGGAAGCGCTCCACAAGGAACCGTCTGACCAGGCGTTCCAGGTGAAGTGCATTGGTGTCGCAGACATCGTGGTGGAGCACGGCGCGCCAGCCCTGGTTCGCCGCGACCTGAAGATCGACGAAGAGGGTCTTTTGGAAACAATTTCCCAGTTCTATGGCCAGGTCATGGAAATGTCCCTGGTTTCCGGGATGAACCACCAGAACAATGGGAGCAAACACAGCCATCCGTCCAACGGAGCCAAGGAAACCGTCAAACCCACTCTCAGGACGGCCTGAGTAATCCGGCCATCGCGTCAATGGATAGATGTTCCCAGATCACACGCAAAACCAGCGAAACGGAAATTGAAGTCAGTCTGGTCATCGACGGAAGCGGGCAGAGCGAAATTCAAACCCCGATTCCGTTTCTCGACCATATGCTGGCACAATTGACCCGCCACGGTTATTTTGACCTGCAACTCAAGGCCAAGGGCGACATCGAGATCGATTTTCACCACACGGTGGAGGACGTCGGCATCACCCTCGGTCAGGCCTTCGACAAGGCGCTGGGCGACAAGAAAGGCATCCGCCGCTTTGCCAGTTCGAGTGTTCCCCTGAACGAGGCGCTGGCGGAATGTGTGGTGGATATCAGCGGCCGCTCGTTTTTCGTGTTCAACATCGACCTTCCCAAAACCAAGCTGGGCCAATTTGATGTCGAACTGGTTCCAGAATTTTTCCAAGCCTTTTCCGCCAACAGCGGCGTCACCCTGCATCTCAACTCGCCCTATTGGAGCAACCTGCACCACATCGTGGAAGCGTCCTTCAAGGCGTTTGCCAAGGCGCTCGACCAGGCCTGCGCGCTGGACCCGCGGTCGGATGCGATTCCTTCTACCAAAGGCAAATTGTAGATGATCGCCATCATCGACTACGGGATGGGCAACCTGCGGTCGGTGCACAAGGCCTTCGAGGCGGTGGGCGCCGATGCCCGCGTCACCCGCGACCCCAAAACCATTGCGGATGCCTCCTCCGTTGTGCTTCCCGGCGTGGGGGCGTTCAAGGACTGCATGGCCAACCTGGATGCGTACGGCCTGATCGATCCCGTTCGCAAAGCCATCCAGAGCGGCAAGCCGTTTCTCGGTATCTGCCTGGGCCTGCAACTGCTGTTCGAGCAGAGCGTGGAGTTCGGTACCGTTCCGGGACTGGGCGTTTTGCCGGGCAAGGTGATTCGATTCGATTTCGAGGACGGTTCCGACCTCAAAGTGCCGCATATGGGATGGAACACGGTAAACGTTAAAAAGGATTCGGTGCTTTTTGATGCCACCGATCCCCATCCCTATTTTTACTTCGTCCACTCGTATTTCGTTCAGCCGGACAATCCTTCCGCCGTGGTCACCACCACCGAATACGGACGCGAGTTCGTTTCCGGTATCGAACACGAAAATATTCACGCCTTCCAGTTTCATCCAGAAAAAAGCCAGAGGGCCGGCTTGAAACTGCTGGAGAAGTTCGCCCGGCTGAACTGACTTCATGCCACGGACCGATTACGGACGCGGTGTGTTCTTCGCGTTGACCACCACCGTGCTTTGGGGTTTGCTGCCGGTCGTCATGCAGATCGCGCTCGCCGACTTTTCTCCCGGCTCCATCGTCTGGTTCCGTTTCACGTTTGCGTTCATCGCTCTGTGGGCATTCCTGCGCCTTCAAAAAAAACCGCCGGAAGGAATTTTCCGCAATCCTCCCTTGTTTGCCATCCTTGCTGGTTTGTGCCTTTCCGGAAATTACTATTATTTTCTGCGCGGGATCAGCGCCAGTTCCCCATCCAACGCAGCGGTGCTGATCCAGACCGCACCGGTACTGGTAGTATTGATTGGAGTCTTCGTATTCCGGGAACGCTTCTCGGCCCCGCAGGCGGGGGGACTCGCAATTGCGCTGATTGGATTTGTCCTGTTTTTCCGTGACCAGCATGCCCACGCAGTGGATGTGGATCTCTATAATACGGCAAATGGGTTTGTGTTGGTTGCCGGGGTGCTGTGGGCGGTGTACATGACGTTCCAGAAATCGCTCACACCAAAGTATGAGGCCCAGCAATTGAACCTGCTGGTTTACGGGATCGCCTCCCTGGTGCTGGTGAGTACAGTGAGTTGGTCCGATTACTTTAATTTTGACTGGGTGGCCTGGGGACTCATGCTGTTTCTCGGTATGAACACTCTTCTTGCCTACGGGTTTCTGGCGGAAGCCATCAAGCATATCCCCCTATGGCTCATCAGTGTGATTGTCACACTCAACCCCTTCATCACGCTGGGAGTGATGAAACTCCTGCCCGTTGTCTGGCCGGGTCTGGTGGAGCCGGAACGAATTGGATTGCTGGGTTACTTCGGGGCCATGACGGCCATAGGCGGGGTGATTCTTGTCATCCGGAAAAAAAGTGAGGCTGAAGAATGATTACGGAAAGTGCACAACTTTTGGCGGGATTCAGCCCTTGAAGTCGCCTTTCATGGCCTTCCGGATTTCGCGATCCACTTCCCGTTTTTTGATGGACTCGCGTTTGTCGTGCTGCTTTTTGCCTTTGGCTATTGCCAGTTCCACCTTGGCAATGCCGTTTTTGAAATAAATTTTTAGCGGAATCAGGCTGTATCCTTTTTCATTGCTTGCGCCAATGAGTCGGTTGATCTCCTTGCGGTGCAGGAGCAACTTGCGTTTTCGCATGGGATCATGGTTGAACTGCGTCGCCGGTGTGTACGGGCTGATGTGGCAGTTGTGCAGAAACACCTCGTTCTGCTCCACCCAGGCGTAACTGTCCGCAAGATTGGCACGCCCGTCGCGCAGAGATTTTACTTCCGTTCCCATCAGGGCAAGGCCCGCCTCCATCGTTTCTTCAATGAAGTAGTCGTGGCGGGCTTTCTTGTTCTGGCAAATGATTTTGATATCCGACATATTTTTGACCGTCAATCCGCCTGGGTGACACTTACCGGGGTGCCGATTTTCACTTTCAGTTTTTGGGCCGCGTTGCCTTCGCGGTGGAAAATCTCGAGCGCGTTCCAGCTGTTGATGATGATGCCGACCGCATCTTCCTTCTCTTCAGAATAGCTGGAAACCGGGCCCTGCACGGTAAGGCGGCCCACCTGCACCTCCAGCTTTTCCGGGTGCTCAAAGACCCCTTCCAGCAGACCCGCGTCGATGTTGGTTGTCAGGTTGCCGAAGTGATCGACATAAATGATTTCTCCTGAAATTTTGGTGCCATCAAATTTTGGCAACGGCAGGTCCAGTGTAACCGGGTCGGCGATTTTTCGGCCGAATGTGCGCAGGGTTTTACCTCTGGCCAGCCACGCCGCAACAGGGGAAAATATATCGCGTCCGTGAAACGTGGTGGAAAGGTTTTTCAGAAAATACTTTTCGGTGGTCAATTCGTAACAACTGGCCTGGGAATCGATCACCGAGGTGAAAACACCGTTGTCGGGACCGACGAACCAATAGTCGTAACTTTTCAGCCCCATGGGACGCCGCACCCCGCCCACACCCGGGTCCACCACCACCACGTGCACCGTACCTTTTGGAAAATAAGGGTAGGCCGCCTTCACCACGAGGGCTGCCTGTAAAATATTCTGGGGCTGGATTTGATGAGTGAGGTCGACCAGCCGGACGTCCGGAGCGATGTTGAGTATCACTCCCTTCATGATGCCGACGTAAGGATCGTCGAGACCGAAATCGGTGGTGAGGGTGATTACAGGACGCATCCCGAAACCTGCTGATCGGATGCGTCCTGGATCCACACCGGCACGACCCGGTTCATCAACGCATCGCTCCCGTCGAGTGATACCGGGATGAAGTGTTCGGTATGTCCCCGCAAGCGGCCGCTGGCCGGGTCGCGGCTGGTCTCGATCAACACATTGGCGGTTCGGCCCTCCATCGACTGGCGGAAGGTCAGGGCCTTGTCACGTCCCAATTCGGTGAGCCTGCGGTTGCGTTCCTTTTTGTCCGTTTTGGGTACGTTGTTTTTCATGGCAAATGCCGTCGTTCCCTTTCTCGGGGAGTAAGTGAATACGTGCAGGTAGGTGAAGGGCAGGTCCTGTACCAGTCGGTATGTATTTTCGAACATCGTCTCCGTTTCCCCGGGAAAACCGACAATGACGTCGGCCCCCAATCCGAGGTTCGGTATGCGCGCCGCAGCCCGCTCCACTACGTCGCGATATTGCGCAGAGTTGTAATTGCGTTTCATGGCCGACAGCACCGAGTCATCCCCGCTTTGCAGTGGAATGTGGAAGTGCGGGCAGATGTTGTCGCGCTCAGACATCAGGTCGATGAGCCGGTCGTCGATCTCCATGGGATTGATGCTGCTGATGCGCAGTCGGAAATCGCCGGGCAAATCCGCGATCTCTTCCACCAGGGACGAAAATGTTTCCGGTGTTTCCTTGTCCATTCCGTAGGTGCCGAGGTTGATGCCCGTCAGCGTGATTTCCTTGAATCCTGCATCCAGGGAACAACGTACATTGGTCAGAATGTTTTCGCGTTCATCACTGATGGAACGGCCGCGCGCCCGCGCCACGGTGCAGAACGTGCATTCCTCGTCGCACCCGGTCTGCACCTTGATGAATGCTTTCGACTTGCCGCCGAATTCCGTCACAGGGATGGTTTTGAAATCCCAGCTTTTGGTGATGTCCGTCATCACCACGTCCGGATCGCCAAACTCGTCTTTACGGCGCAGGCTTTCCAGCCGTTTGCGGATGGCGCTGGCGATGTCCAGCTTGTTGGCGTTGCCCAGCAAAACGTCCAGACCGGCGACTTGGCTGACTTCCTCCGGGTTGTTCTGTGCGTAGCAACCGGTGAACACCACCATGGCGTCCTCGTTGATGGCCAGCGATCGTTTCACAGCCTGCCGGGAGGAGGCGTCGCTTTTCGCCGTGACCGTGCAGGAGTTGATAACGTAAATATCCGCTGAATCGTTCGGTTCGACAATGGTAAACCCCTCATTTTCAAGAAGGGTCTGCATTTCCGCGGTATCGTTCTGGTTGGTCCGGCAACCCAGTGTGTTGAAAGCGACTTTCATGATAATTCGGAATAACGGTTTTTAATTGAGGATTCATATTAAACGAGGCAATTACATCGAATCAACCGATAAATCCCCGTCCGGGTTCGTTCCCCGCAGGGTTTTCAGTTGACCCCCAAAAAGGGGTTTGTTAGTATGCCCGCATCTTATCCCATCCCATTTAAAAAGTTTGTCCGAATTCTCTTCGTGTCGGGTCGCCTTTTATGGATAGAACTTCCAAAGATATCCGCACCTTTTTGGAAAAATGGCTCCATAAAAGTGTCAAGCAGTACGTTTCCAGTATGGACGGCAACGAAAAAGGAGACCTGTATGACCTGTTGGTCCTTGGATTGGAAAAACCTCTTCTTGAAATGGTTCTGGAAGAAACCAATGGCAACCAGACCAAAGCCGCCAATATTCTGGGTATCAACCGGAACACCCTCCGCAAAAAAATCCACGAGCATGGCATTCAATGCAAGGTAAAGGTTTAGCCGCAGTCATCCTGGCGGCGGGGAAGGGGACGCGGATGTGTTCAGATCTTCCCAAGGTTCTGCACCCGCTGGGGGGACGGCCGTTGCTCCTCCATGTTCTGGACGCGCTCCGTCCGCTGGCCCCGGAGAGAATAGTGATCGTGGTCGGATACCAGGCCGACCGCGTTCGCCAGGCCGTTCCGGAGGGGGTGGCGCAGTTTGTAGAGCAGACCGAGCAGTTGGGAACGGGACATGCTGTCCAGCAGACGGAGGGAACGCTTGCGGATTTTTCCGGCCATGCCCTCATTTTATGCGGGGACATGCCGCTGATCCGCCCCGAAACCCTGCAGGATCTCGTTGCCCGGCACCGGGAATTGGCTGCCGCCTGCACCCTGTTGAGCCTGAAATCAAAGGGGAAAAAAGACTTTGGACGGGTGATCCGCACCCCCGAGGGCCGGGTGGACCGCATTGTGGAAAACAAGGACGCGACCCCTCAGGAAAAAACAGTTGACGAATACAATTCCGGAGTTTATTGTTTTCAAAAGAGTATTCTTTTCAAGGCTTTAAAGGGCGTTGACAATCGCAACGCACAGCAGGAATACTATCTGACAGATACCGTCGCTCGCATCAATCGGGAGGGGCTTGCGGTCGAGGCCATTCAGACCTCGGACGCCTCCGAATTGATCGGTATCAATTCGCTCGAAGACCTGGTCGCCGCGGAGCGGCTCTTTTCCCAACGCGCCTCGAACCCCTGAGCTTTCCGTCTTCGCATTTTGTTCTGAGGAATCACACTGATGAAAGCGGTCATCCTTGCGGCAGGAAAAGGAAACAACCTGACGCCCTTTTCCGACACCCGCCCCAATCCCATGATCAGTGTGGCCGGACGGTACCTGTTCAATCATTGCCTGAATCTGCTTCAGAAATCAGGCATCAGTGATGTGTACGTGGTGGTGGGTCATAAAAAGGACAAATTACTGGAGGAAATCCACCAGCACACCCTCAACGGCCTCAACCTGAATGTGGTGGAGCAGAAAAAATCCGCGGGCATCGGTGATGCGGTCATGCAGGTACGCGACAAAATCCTGCACGGTGAATACTTTCTGTTGATCTACGGCGACATCGTGACCGCCGACAACATTTTCAGCAAGACCCAGCAGTCGTTTCATACGTTCAAATCACCGGTGGCGTCCATCTGCCTGCCGCCGTCGAACGATATGTTCGGCAACGTGTTCCTGAACGCAAACATGAAGATCACGCGGATCATCGAAAAACCCAAGGGCGACAACCTGGGCAACTACGTTCTGGCCGGCGTCTACATCCTGCCGGAGACGTTTTTCGACCTGCTCCAAAAGAACAAGCGGTCCATGGAAAAAGCAATCAAGGCGCTGGCGGATGGCGAAGGCCTGCGCGCCTCGATGTGGGAAGAGGACTGGCTGGACATTGTGTATCCCTGGGAAATCCTCACGGCAAATCAGATCATCATGGACAGCTGGGAGGAGTCGTCGATCGCCAAGACCGCCAAGCTGGAATCCAACGTCACCATCACCGGACCGGTGCAGATTGAAGAAGGCGTCCGCATCAAGGCGGGGGCCGTGCTGGAAGGGCCGTGCTCCATCGGTGCCGGCAGTTACATCGGCAACAACTCACTCATCCGCAGCTATACGGCCGTGGGTGGGAACTGTTCGGTCGGCTACGGCGTCGAATTGAAGAACTGCGTGATCCACAAGGATTCGCGAATCGGCCGTCTGTCGTTCATCGGGGACAGCGTGCTGGGCGAAAACGTGGACATCGGCGCGGGTACCATGACCGTCAACCGGACGATGACGTGGGACCCGGTTGAAGTAAAGCAGAACAAGAAAACGTTTAAAACGGGCCGGACCAAGCTGGGCGCCTTCATCGGCGACAACGTGGTCATCGGCGCGGGCAACACCATCGAGCCCGGCATTGTGATTCCGCCGGGAAAGATTTTTCCATCTCATTACTCAGTCAAGAACGGATAAAGAATCCATCATGTGCGGCATCACCGGCGCGGTCGGCCTGAAAGACATTTCGAATCAACTGTTCGAAGGCATTCGCAACCTCGAGTACCGGGGTTACGATTCCTGCGGCGTGGCGTTGATGAGCGGCAAGCGCGCGATCGTGGTTAAAAAGAACGTCGGTTACGTGGACGATGTGTACAAGAAGGAGAACGTTCTCCAACATCAGGGTCATACCGGCATTGCACATACCCGTTGGGCCACGCACGGTCAGGTGACCAAAAACAACACGCACCCGTTCTCCTCCTGCGACAAAAAATTTGCAGTGGTGCATAACGGCATTATTTCCAACTACCAGGCTCTGCGAAAACAGTTGAAAGCCGAAGGGCACAAGTTCATATCCGATACCGACACCGAGGTGGTGCCCCATCTCCTCGAAAAGTTTTACCAGGAAACAGGCTCGGTCGAGGCGGCGTTCGTGAACACGCTCCGCCAGTTGGAAGGATCGTATGCCATCGCCTTTATCAGCATCCATCAGCCCGACCAGATTTTTTGCGCACGGCGGGAGTCGCCCCTCCTTCTCGGCATCGACGACGAAGTGAAATACGTTGGTTCTGATTTCAACGCATTCATCGACCATACCAAGAACGCAGTCATCATGGATGATGACGAATACGCCATCGTGTCCCGCGATGCTTACGTGGTCAAAAGCACGGTCACGCAGGAGGTGGTGGCAAAGCCGGTGACGCGAATCGAGTGGGACAGCGAAACCACGCGGAAGGGCGGATACCCGCATTACATGCTGAAAGAAATTTACGAACAGCCGCAGACCATCAACAACGCGCTGGATGTGGATGAAAAAAAGATGGACGAGTTCGTGGACCTGCTCGACAAAAAGGCCACCGCCCAACTGGTTGGCGTGGGCACCACGTTTTACGTGACGATGTATGCCAACTACATCTTCAGCCAGATTTCCGGAAAATACATCCCAGCCATTAGTTCCGACGAATTCGTATCCCTGTCTCCGGTGGATGGAGACAGTTTCGTGCTTGCCATTTCGCAATCGGGCGAAACCTACGACACGATCTCCGCTCTCAAGCACGCGAAGGCGCAGGGCGCGGCGACAGGCGCCATCGTCAACGTCATGGGTTCCACCATATCAAGGTTGGTGGACAAAACGATTCTTCAGGGGTCGGGCCCGGAAATCTGCGTGATCAGCACCAAGGCAGCGTTGGCGCAGATGGTGATCCTCACACACATGGCGCTAAAGCTGGGACTGCGCCGGAAGCGCATCACCCAGCGGCAGTACAAGGCGTCGCTCAAATCCCTGCACGACCTGCCGGAGGTTATCAACGGCATTCTCAACGAACGTTCCGGGTTCATCCACCGCATTGCGCACCAGCATCGCAATGTAAAGAACTGGTTGTACCTGGGTCGGGGCATTTATTACCCCATTGCTTTGGAGTCTGCGCTCAAGATGAAGGAAGTCGCTTATGTCCACGCAGAGGGTATGCCCTGTGGCTTCCTCAAGCACGGCACGCTGGCGATGATCGACGACGACGTGTATTCCATCGTTTTCATTCCGCCGAAAAGCGACAAGGCCATGTACCAGGCGACACTGGCCAGCGTGGCGGAAATCCGCGCGCGGTCGGGATTCGTGCTGGGGATTCATTTCGACGAACGCGGCAAGGACAAGGAATTGTTCAGCGAAGAACTGATCATTCCACAAGTGCCGGACATCGTCGCTCCCTTCATTCATCTGGTGATCTCCCAGTTATTGGCCTATTTCACTGCGACCTCCCTCAAACGGAACGTAGACAAGCCGCGCAGTCTTGCCAAATCGGTAACGGTGGGTTAGTCTGTGCAACCGTGCCGGGCGTGATGGGTTGCATCCCAAATTGCGTTGGCGGACTCCATTAACGAATCCAACTCTTTCTCCTGCATCGCACATGTCATGAAAACTGTTTCAACTGTACTGGCCGTGGGCGGCTCCGATTCTTCCGGCGGCGCCGGCGTGCCCGCCGACATCAAAACCATCACCGCGCACGACCTGTTCGCCACTTCGGTGATTGCGTCGATTACCATCCAGAACTCGCAGGGCGTGAAAACCGCTTACGATCTGGGAGAGGAAGAGGTGACAGCGCAATTGCAAACCATTCTGGAAGACGGCAAACCTTCTGCCGTCAAGACCGGCATGCTGGGCAATGAGGAAATCGTGGAATGCGTCGCCCGGCTGTTTAAAAAATTCAAGGTTAAGAATCTGGTGGTGGATCCCGTTATCCGTTCCTCCAACGGAACCCCGTTGCTGTCGGACGAAGGAGTGCGGATTCTAAAAGACAGGTTGCTTCCGCTGGCGCAGGTGGTGACGCCTAACCTGCCGGAAGCGGAAATCCTCTCCGGCGTCCGTATCCGTAACGAAAAAGATTTGAAGAAGGCGGCGCAGGCGATTCTGAATACCGGCGTCCGGCACGTGCTCATCAAGGGCGGGCACGCAAAGAAGAACGCCGACGACTGGTTGTTCGGCGGCAAACGATCGTGGGTGTTCGAATCCGAGCGGCTGGACAACGAAAATCTGCATGGCACCGGGTGCGCTCTGGCCTCGGCCATCGCCTGCGGGTTGGCGAAAGGGCTGGCCGTGAATGACGCCGTGGAGAATGCGAAAGGGTTTATTCATGCCGCAATCCGCGGTGGCGTTCAGACGGGGAAGGGCAAGGGGCACGTCGATCCTATGGCGCGCATCCAACAGGTGCATCAACGGTTCGAGTTGTTGCAGGGCGTGTCGGCGGCGCTGGAGGTGTTGAAGGCGAACCACATCGGCCACCTGATTCCTGAGGTGCAGTCCAACCTCGGTGTCGGTGTGCCCGGCGCGAGCGGGGTGGAAGATGTCATCGCGGTGCCCGGCCGCATCATTAAGCTCGGCGACGAAATCCGCACCGTGGCCCAGCCGCAGTTCGGAGCATCGCGTCACGTGGCGAAGATCGTGCTCACAGCGATGCGGTTCGATCCCACTATGCGCGCGGTGATGAACATCAAGTTCAGCGATACTATTCTTAACGCGTGCAAACGGTTGAAGTTCCGCATTGCGTCGTTCGATCGTGGCAGGGAACCCAAATCGGTGAAGCAGCTGGAAGGGTCGTCTCTGGAATGGGGAACCTACACCGCCATTGAAAAGTTTGGGGCGGTGCCGGACATCATTTACGATCTGGGGGGGCAGGGCAAGGAGGAGATGGTTCGTGTTCTGGCGCCGGATATTGGTGCCCTGCTGGACAAGGTGTTGAAAATTCACCAGGTGGCCCTCAGGATCCGCCCGGCAAAAGAAACCGACCGCTGGCGAAAACGCTGACGTTTTTTACAAAAGCGTTTTGTCCACCAGGATGCGGGCCTCGGCCTTTTTATTTTCCAGCCAGTTGCGGAACACAATGTTGCCCTTTTCCTGTTTCAAACGCTGGTAAGTTTGTTGAATTTCTTTTTTATTCGGTTTGTCGGCCTGCTGCAGGTCAACGACCTTGATCAGGTAATAAGTTTGTGGGGACTCCCCTCTGGTGGTTTTTCCCGGTTCGGTATCGAAAGCTTTGGCTTTGATTGATTGAATATTACCGATGCCTGGAATGGAGTCCACCTGGCTGAAATACGGTGTTTCCTCTACGACCAGTGTGTTGGCTTCTGCCAGCGCTTCCAGGTTGCCGTCCTTGGCGAGTTCATGGGCCATCTTTTCCCACTTTGCCTTCGTCACCTCCAGATGGCGGCTTTCCATGAAGGCTTCTTTTACCTCCGCTTCCACCTCTTCAAAATCCGGAACGTAGGGTGGTTTGCGCTCGATGACCTTGAGCAGATAGGACGCCTCAAACGTATTGACCGGGCTGCTTACCGCGTTGTCCTGGAGAGTGAACGCGGTATTGAAAAACTCAGGTACCACGCCGATTTCGGGAATATCGTGATCCTTGCCTGAAAAGAAATCGGTGGTCTTCGTGGTCTGCTCATACTTCTGGGCCGCCCTTGAAAGGTCCTGATCCTTCTCCGCGGACTGGAAGATCTTTTTAGCGATGCGGCGTATGCGTTGCGTCGCTTTCATCTTTTTCAATTTCTCAACGATCTCCTCCTTCACTTCCTCCAGAGGTTTCAGGCGTTGCGGATGCACTTCCTCCAGTTTAATGAGATGAAAACCAAACGCGGTCTGCACCGGGCCGGAGATGGCGCCCGGTTTCATTGTTTCCAGGGCAGCTTCAAATTCCGGAACCATGGTTCCTTTGGGAAACTGCCCCAAGTCTCCCCCCTTGGCGCCGGACATCTTGTCGTCGGAATGTTCCTTTGCCATTTCTTCAAAGGTCTTGCCACCTTCCTTTATTTGCTTGAGGATATCTTCCGCTTTGGCTTTGGCCTTGGCGTCCGACTCGTTCAGGCGTTTTTCCTTTTCGTCGGTGGACAGCGTGTCTCCGCCCAGCGTGTTGAGTTCCGTTCGTACGAGGATGTGCCTGGCTTTATACCGTTTTTTTACCAGGTAGGTCGCCTGGTTGGCATCGTAGTAATCCTTGATGTCCTCATCATAGACTTTGATATCCCCGATGACCTGGGCCGGACTCAGCTTCACATACTGGGCCTTGATTTGAAGGGGTACTTCAAAATCGCGTTTGTGGGCTTCGAAGTATTGTTTCAGCTGCTCATCGGTGGGAGTGATTTGTGACTGGAAGTAATCCCTGGAAAACGCCACGTATTGGATCTTGATCTTGCGGTTTTCCTTGGCCCACGCTTCCTGGATTTCCACGTCCGAAACCTGCGTGTTGTCTTTAATAAAGGATTCTACCTTTTCCATCAGGAGGAACTGGCGCTGGTTGGCTTCAAATTCCTGGGCCGTCATGCGGTTGAAAGTGAGGAACCGGTCGTAAAGAGCCCGGCTGAATTTATTGTCCTTCTGAAAACTGGTGTTGGTAAGAATACGGTCCGCCAGCTCAGCGTCGCTTATCTGAATTCCCTGTTTTTCCGCTTCCATGAGCAGAAGCTTTTTCTGGACGAGGGCCTCGAGTGCGGAGTTCTTAAGGTCCATTTTTTCGATCATGTCTTCCGAGAACCGGCTTTGGAACTGGTCGCGGTAGAAGCTGACCAGGTTTTCGAAAGAACGGTCGTACTCTGCGAGGGTGATGTTCTTTCCGTTGACGGTCCCGAGGAGGCCGCTTCGGCCCTGCACCGGTCCACCCATACCCCATGAATAGAAAATGGTGCCCACGAAGGCGAGAACGATCAACCACAGGATGCCCTTGATCATCCATGAATCCGCATGTTGTCGGATCAAATTCAGCATGCAAAAACTCCAAGTCCCTAAAAAATAATGTTAAAATCGACCTGTCATACTATAGAACCCGTTGCGGGTTCGCAAGCCTTTATTCCCGGCGGAGTTGCCACCTTTTCCCAGCCATTGTACCGCATCCGGTGCGGGTGCGGACCGGATGCCTGCGTTTTATTGTTTGCAATTTCGGCAAACGCTTGTTATATATTAAGTTCTAAAAAACAAGTATTTACATAGATTTCACTCATTCCTACAGGATAGCTGCGTGTTCAATTTATTCGCCGATCTGTTTTCCAACGATCTCGCCATTGATTTGGGAACCGCCAACACTCTCGTTTATGTCAAGGGCCGGGGGGTCGTTCTGCGCGAGCCTTCGGTGGTGGCGATCAACAGCCACACCAGGGAAATTCTGGCGGTGGGGGAAGAGGCCAAGAAAATGCTGGGCCGGGCTCCTGGAAGCATCCAGGCCATCCGCCCGATGAAGGACGGGGTCATCGCCCATTTTGAAGAAACCCAGCAGATGATCAGCCACTTCATCCGCAAGGTGCATAATAACCGAAAGACCTTTGTGTCGCCGCAGGTGATCATTGCCATTCCATCAGGGGTGACACAGGTGGAAAAGCGGGCGGTGCGCGATTCCGCCCATTCTGCAGGTGCCCGAGAGGTGTTTCTGATCGAGGAACCCATGGCCGCGGCTATCGGTGTGGATTTGCCCATTGAAGAACCGACCGGCAACATGATCATCGATATCGGCGGCGGCACCACGGAAGTCGCCATCATGTCGCTTTCCGGCACGGTCTACAGCAAATCCGTGCGCGTGGCTGGGGATGAGATGGATGAGGCCATCGTCAATTACGTCAAAAAGAAATACAACCTGCTGATTGGCGAACGCACCGCAGAAAGCGTGAAAATTCAAATCGGCACTGCCTATCCTACAGAGCCCCGGCAGACCATGGAGGTCAAGGGACGCGACCTGGTGGCGGGTATTCCCAAAACACTCATCATTTCCGACGAGGAGATTGCCGAAGCCCTGCAGGAAATTTTCGGAACCATCGTCGAATCGGTGAAAATCGCGCTGGAGCGTACCCCGCCGGAACTCGCGGCCGATATTGTGGACAAGGGTGTTGTCCTGGCAGGTGGCGGGGCGTTGATCCGCGGGCTGGACACCCTGCTTCGAGAGGCCACGGGTTTGCCCGTGACGGTTGCCGAGGACCCCCTGTCCGCTGTGGCCAACGGAGTGGGAAAACTCCTGTCGGACCCCAAACTCCTGAAAAAAGTCGCCCTGTGACGTGGTGAAAAAAGGACTCAAAGACAGAAAAAAAACAGTCGTATTCGCCGCCATCGTTTTTGTTTCTCTCCTCCTCATGACGGTGAATATCAAGCGGTCGGCCCATCCCACCTTCTTCGAAAAAATCATTCTCTGGATCGTCAGCCCCATCCAGGGTGCCGTCACCCACACCACCCGTGCCCTGTCCGGCGTCGTCGACGATTACTTCTTCCTGATCAAGACGGAGGAGGAAAACGAACATCTGAAAAAACGCATCAACACCCTTATCAAGGAAAAAACCGAACTGGAAGAGGAGGTGGCGCGCCTCAACCGAATCTACAACCTGACCCAATATCAGGCCGAGGCCAAAGTGGCGTCGGTGGTTGCCACGGTCATTGCCTACGATGCCTCGCAGTGGGCGAAGACCGTGGTCATAAACAAGGGGTCGAATGACGGACTGCGCGAAAACCTTCCGGTGGTCACGGCGCAGGGTGTGGTCGGGCACATTATTCAGGTCGGTTACAACTCCGCAAAGGTTATGCTGATTACCGACAGCCGAAGTGCCGTGGACGCCCTGTTTCAGGCAGATCGCGCCACCGGGGTGGTTGTGGGCACCGGGGATGATTCCTGTGAAATGAAGTACGTACCGATAAACGCCGGGGTGGAGGTGGGTGACGATGTGCTGTCTTCGGGATTGGGCGGGGTGTTTCCAAAGGGACTCCATTTGGGACGCGTGATCCAGGTTCAGAAGGCCACGCAGGGCCTGTTCCAGGAAGTGACCATTGTTCCCAGCGCGGACCTCGCCCGGTTGGAGGAAGTGCTGGTCCTCCTTCTCCAGGATTGAATCATGTGGTGGCGCATCGCGTTGACATTCCTGCTGTTGTTCACGCTTCAGACCACGCTTTTGGACACGGTCTCCGTGGGCGGTGTGCGACCAGATCTGGTTTTGATCCTGGCGGTGTATTGTGCGATCATTTTTGAAGAAAACGCCGGAGTGGCCATGGCCGTGGCCCTTGGATTTTTTCAGGACTGCCTATCCGGCGACCTGTTGGGGGTCAATACGTTGTCAAAAGGGCTCATTGGATTTGTGTTTGCCAACTTGAAAAGCAAACTGGTGCTGGAAGGCTTTGGACCCACAAGCACGTTCTTCGCGCTTGCATCTTTATTCGATGGGATGATTTTTTACCTCGTTTCCGTATTCATATTTAAAGCCCATCTTGCATTCGGCGTCTTTTTTCCCTCTCTGATTATCTTCATGATCTACAACGCGGTTGTGGGGGTCGCCGCATTTTATCTTTTCAACTGGGCCCGCCGGCGGTGGGTCCGGCGGCCCGGTTTTTGACGGGTTTCGGGTGAGGGCTGGTTCGTGAGCAAATACCTGTACAGCCATGACGTTTCCGAGGAAGTCCGCAGAAAAGTACGGATTTTCGTCATTCTGGTTGGTGCGTGCTTTCTCGTCCTTTGGATGCGTGTGTGGTATTTGCAGATCCTCAAGGGGGAAAACTTTGAGACCCTGTCCGAAAACAATCGCGTCCGCCTGGTTTCCCTTCCGTCGTTTCGCGGCAAAATCCTCGACCGCAATGGCACGGTCCTGGCCTCCATCCGCCCCTCGTACAATCTGTATATCACTCCGGAGGATGCCGGAAACCTCAACCAGACGCTGCGCACTCTGAAGCGTCATTTGGATTTCGATATTGACCGCGTCCTTGAGGACGCGCGTACGTCGCGTCCGTTCAAACCGGTTCTCGTGCGGGCAGACATCGATCGAACGGTCGTGGCGTTCATTGAGGAAAACAACCGTATCCTGCCCGGGGTCCAGATCAAGGTGGAGCCCCTCCGCAATTACCTGCACGACCATCTTGCTTCCCACCTCATGGGTTACCTCGGCGAAATTTCCGAAGCGCGTCTGGAAGCCATGAAAGATGCCGATTACATGATGGGTGACATGATCGGGCAGTATGGCTTGGAGTTGTTCTACGAGTCGGAGTTGACTGGCAAAAAGGGTTACAAGGAAATCGAAGTGGATGTCGCGGGTCGCCAATTACGCACCCTGCGCAAGCTTCCTCCCCAAAGCGGCCGCAACCTCGTTTTGACCCTGGATTACGAAGTGCAGAAAGTGGTTGATAAACTGATGACCGGTACGAAGGAAAACCCCATCGTCGGGTCGGCAGTGGTGATGGACGTCACCAACGGGGAGGTCATCGCCATCGTCAGCAAGCCTGACTTCAACCCCAACCTGTTCGCGCGTGGCATCACGCTGGAGGAATGGCGACAGATGCAGTCCGCCTCCCACAACCCCCTTCAGAACCGCGCGGTGAACGGGGTCTACCCCCCGGCTTCGACCTACAAGATTGTGACCGCTTACGCGGCGATGGAAGAAGGGATCATCCAGGAAGACACGAAATACAAATGTCCGGGTTTTTTCTCCTTCGGCCCGCGCAAGGGGCGGTTCAACTGTTGGAAACGGAGCGGGCACGGGCAGGTCAATTTGTACGATGCTCTGGTCCAGTCCTGCGACGTATTCTTTTACCACATCGGTTATGAACTCGGCGTGGATCGCATCGCCCAGTACGCGCGGCAGATGGGGTTGGGCGATTTCACCCAGGTGCGCATGAACGGGGAAAGACCCGGGCTGGTGCCGACCGTCAAATGGAAAACCACCACTCAGCGGGGACTGTGGTTGCCCGGCGACACCATCGCGGCCTCCATCGGCCAGGGTTACAACCTGGTGACGCCCATTCAACAGGCGAGGCTGATCTCTGCGATCGCCAACGGCGGCAAGCTGTTCCGTCCCATCCTGATCAAGCAGATCAAGGACAAGGACAACCAGGTCCTCACTGCACCGGTGCCGGAACAGGTCGCTCAACTTCAGCCCAGGACGCATGTGCTGGATGTGATCCGTAAAGCCCTTCTGGGTGTGGTGTATGACAAGAAAGGCACCGGCCGGCGCGCGGGTTCGCGGAAGATCAAGGTGGCGGGAAAGACGGGCACCGCCCAGGTGGTCGCGTTGAGTGCGCTCACCAAATATGAGGAGAAAGAAGATATCCCGTTTGAGTTTCGTGACCACTCGTGGTTCGTCGGGTATGCACCGTATGACAATCCCAAAATCGGTGTGGCGGTAATCCTCGAGCACGGAGGGTCCGGGGGCAAGGTGGCCGCTCCTCTCGTACGCAAGATCATTGAAGCTTATAACAAGGTCAATACGCTGGACAAACCCTCTACGCCCGATGGCCTGCCTCCGGAAATGGCGGGCACCAGTCGGGAATCCGGACGTGCGGTGAAGGACATCTGACCACCGCATTCCCTTTGGAATCAGGAACCGAATTCCAGTTCTTTCTGCCGAAGCGTTTTGATGCGGTCACGCAACTCCGCCGCCTTTTCGAACTCCAGATTCTTCGCGTGGGTGTGCATGCGCTTTTCCAGCTGCGCGATGAAGTCCAGCACATTGCCGCCGGCCATGTATTCTTCCTCCTCTTCCTGCACCATGGGTACCACCGTGTGCCGTTCCCAGTCACCCATCGTGTCCTTGATCGATTTTTGAATGGACGTGGGCGTGATGCCGTGCTGTTCGTTGTACTCGGTCTGGATGGCGCGGCGGCGCTTGGTTTCGCCAATCGCCTGCTGCATGGCGGGGGTCACCTTGTCGGCGTACATGATGACGTGCCCAGAAAGGTTGCGCGCGGCGCGGCCTGACGTCTGGATGAGCGAGGTGGCGGAACGCAGAAACCCTTCCTTGTCGGCGTCGAGAATCGCGATCAGGGACACCTCGGGGATGTCCAGCCCTTCGCGCAGGAGGTTGATGCCGATCAATGCGTCGAACTCGCCCAGCCTCAACTCGCGGATGATCTGGATGCGCTCGATGGTCACTATGTCCGAATGCAGGTACTTGACCTTCAATCCCATTTCGGTGAAGTGTTCGGTCAAATCTTCGGCGAAGCGCTTGGTGAGGGTGGTGACCAGTGTCCTTTCGTCGCGCTCGGCGCGTTGAACAATTTCATGGTACAGGTTGTCCACCTGTCCGCTCACCGGACGCACTTCAATTAGCGGGTCGACCAGTCCGGTCGGCCGCACGATCAATTCGGCCACCTTGTCCCTGGACTGCTCCAGTTCGTAGGGACCGGGCGTGGCGCTGACATAAACCAGGCTGTTGTGCCGTGCCGAAAACTCCTCCCACTTCAGCGGCCGGTTGTCGAAAGCCGAGGGCAAACGGAAACCGTAGCGGATGAGCGTTTCCTTGCGTGCACGATCGCCCTTGTACATTCCGTGCAATTGCGGGATGGTGACGTGGCTTTCGTCGATCACGAACAGGGCGTCGTCCGGAAAGTAATCAAGAAGGGTGGGCGGCGGGCTTCCGGGCTCGCGTCCCATCAAGTGCCGGGAATAGTTTTCGATACCCTGGCAGTATCCGATCTCGCGGATCATCTCCAGATCGAACATGGTGCGCTGTTCGATTCGCTGGGCCTCAATCAGCAGGTTTTGACTGCGGAAATACTGGATGCGCTCGCGCAGTTCGTCCTGGATGTCGGAGATGGCCCGTTCCAGCTGGTCTTTCGGCGTGGTGTAGTGGCTGGCCGGGTAGATGGCGATGCGATCGATTTCGTTCAGCGTCTCGAGCGTCAGGGGATCGAACGTGGAGAGCCGTTCGATTTCGTCGCCAAAGAACTCGATGCGCACCGCCTCGTTGCGTTCGTACACCGGCAGGATTTCGACGATATCCCCACGCACGCGAAAGGTGCCGCGCTGGAAATCAATGTCGTTGCGTTTGTACTGGATATCGACCAGCTTGCGCAAGACCCGCTCGCGGTCGGTTTCCATGCCCCGTTCCAGAAACAACAGCATCCCGTGGTACGCCTCCGGAGAACCAAGGCCGTAGATGCACGAAACACTGGCGACGATCAGAACATCCCGTCGTTCGAATAAAGCGTGTGTGGCCGCGTGGCGCATCTTGTCGATCTCGTCGTTGATCGAGGCGTCCTTCTCGATGTAGGTGTCGGTGGTGGGCAGGTACGCTTCCGGCTGGTAGTAGTCGTAATAACTGACGAAGTAGCCCACTGCGTTGTCAGGGAAAAAATCCTTGAACTCGTTGTACAACTGGGCGGCAAGGGTTTTGTTGTGGGCGATCACTAGGGTCGGCCGCTGGAGTTTTTCAACCACGTTGGCGATGGTGTAGGTTTTTCCGGACCCCGTGACGCCAAGCAGGGTCTGGTGGCCTCCTTCCGTGTACTGCCGGACCAGCTGTTCGATGGCTCGTGGCTGGTGGCCAGAAGGGGAAAAATCGGCTTTCAATTGAAAGGGTTGCATATGCGGAATTGCGTTATTGTTTGGTTTTCGGCAAGTGTGTTACATTAAGGACCTGAAAATTCTGGGTTTTCAAACCCTGGAAGCCCAGCGTCCTCCCCGGACGATCTCCAGCCCGGCGGACACCGGATGGATTTCCGGCGCCGGCGCTCGCAGACAGAAAGCGAGGGCCGCCTTCGGTACAGTTTACGACACCTCCAACCCGTGAAGGAAACGAATTTGTGGAAGCCGCCTCCAATGCAGATGTGATCAAAACCCTCCAGCACAACGGCACCACGATAACCCTCCTCGGCACCGCCCATGTTTCGCAGAAAAGCGTGGAACTTGTGGAGGAAAAGATCCGCACCGGCGATTACGACTGTGTTGCGGTCGAATTGTGCCCGCCCCGATACGAAAACATGGTCAACCAGTCGTGGTGGAAAAACCTCGACATTTACCAGATCCTGAAAAGCGGTAAGGGCTCGTTGTTGCTCATCAACCTGGCGCTTTCGGCCTACCAGAGGCGGCTGGCGGACAAGCTGGGTATCGAGCCGGGAAAGGAAATGGCGCGGGCCATTGATCTCGCCACGGAGCACAATCTGCGGCTGGAGGTGATCGACCGCGATATCACCACCACCCTCCAGCGCATGTACCGGCGGGTGGGGTTCTGGCAGAAATTGAAACTGGTCGGCGGCATGATCGCCAGCATTTTTGTCGGTGAAGAGGTCACGGAAGAACAGATCGAAAATCTGAAAGAAGGCGACATGTTGCAGTCGCTGGTGGAAGAATTCGGTGAGGAGTTGCCGGAGATAAAGGAAGTGCTGATCGACGAACGCGACCAGTACATGGTGGGAAAACTGGTGAAGCTCGCGGAGACCCCCGATGCACCGAAGAACATTCTGGCCCTCGTCGGCGCCGGCCACCTGATCGGCATGGTCCCGGCCTTCGAGTCGCCACCGGACAGCGAAATGGTGGAGTCATTGGATCGAAAGCCGCCTCCCGGCCGAGTGGGGTATTACGTCGGCTGGGGCATCGGTCTGTTCATCATTAGCATGTTCGCCGTGGGCTACATGCGTTCGCCGGAGTTGGGCATTGATCTCATCCTCACCTGGGTGGTGTTGAACGGCAGCCTGAGCGCGCTGGGTGCGGCGCTGGCGTTCGCGCATCCCTTGTCCATTCTCACCGCGTTCGTCGCGGCGCCGATCACCTCGCTCAACCCCACCATCGGAGCCGGTATGGTGGTGGGTATTGTCGAGTCCTTCATCCGCAAGCCTCGGGTTGCAGATTTCGAGTCCATGCGGTCAGACATTGCGAAGTGGTCCATGTGGTGGAAAAACCGCGTGGTGCGGGTGTTTCTCATCTTCTTTTTCGCCAACCTGGGGTCCGCCGCCGGAACCTTCCTGGCCGGCACCTCCATCGTTCATCAACTGGTGCGCTGATGACTTCCGGGAATACATCCCGCGTGGCTGTGACTCCCCCCGCGATCAGCAAATCCCCCTTCCTGCGCAAGAGTATTTCCAACCTGTTTCCCGATGCGCGATTCAATGATTCCGGCCGATACCTTACCGAAAACGAACTGATTGGGTTTTGCGATGGAGTGGAGGCATTATTGATCGGCCGCGATCCCCTGACCGAAAAGGTGATCGCGGCATTGCCTCAACTCCGTCTTGTCGCCAAGTATGGCGTCGGTTTGGATAATCTGGATATCCCGGCGATGGAACAGCGGGGGGTGCGCCTGGGCTGGAAAGCGGGCGTCAACCGGCGCTCGGCTGCGGAACTGGCCATGACCTTCATTCTGGGCCTGTGCCACAACGTGTTCTGGACGGGAAATGAGCTCAAGCAGGGACGGTGGGAAAAAGCAGGGGGCGTTATGCTGGAAGGGAAAACCGTCGGGGTTATTGGCTGTGGCCACATCGGTTCCGACGTAGTGCGTCTTCTGCAACCGTTTGACTGTGGCATCCTCGTTCGTGATATTCTGAACAAGCATTCGTTCTGTGCTGAGATGGGAGCCCAGCAGGTGGGTTTTGACACGGTGATCCAGGAGTCGGACATCGTCACCCTGCATGTCCCTTTGACCGACGAGACGCGGAACCTGATGGACGCCTGGGCGTTTCGGGAAATGAAACCGTCGGCGTTTCTGGTGAACACCAGCCGCGGTGAAGTGGTGGACGAGAAGGCCCTCAAGCGTGCCCTCACCGCAGGGGACATCACCGGGGCGGCGCTCGATGTGTTCGCACAGGAACCGCCGGAGGATGCGGAACTGCTGGCCTGTCCCAACCTGTTCGCCACGCCGCACATTGGGGGCAACGCCAAGGAGGCGGTGGAAGCCATGGCGCAGTCGGCCATTTCGTTTATAGTGGACCATTTCAAGGAAAGCGGGTGGATTCTGTGAACGCACGTGGATCGATATTGATACTGGGAATGCTGTGTGGCCTGTTGGGGCTCCTGCCGCTGGTTCCGGCGGCCCAGGCCATGGATCCCCTGAAAGCTTTGGAACTGCTTCGCCAGAAAAAAGAATTTGAAGAAAAAGAACTGAAAAGGCTTTCCACCATGGAAAAAGTTCCCGCCGGGGAGTTTGTGATGGGACGCAACGGCGTCAACAAAAACGAGGCTCCCGCGCACAAGGTGTATCTGGATGCGTTTTATATTGATGTTTACGAGGTGACGCAGCTGCAGTATCTGGAGGTGATGAAAGAGAACCCCAGTTATTTCAAGGATTGTTCACTGTGTCCGGTGGAGAAAGTGAGGTACTTCCAGGCCGTTTCCTATTGCAGCAAGGTGGGAAAGCGTCTTCCCACTGAGGCGGAATGGGAAAAAGCGGCGCGAGGCGGCACGCAGACCACGTATTACTGGGATAAGGATCTGATCGATTTTTACGCGTGGTACGGCAACAATTCCGGCGGGCGCGCCCAGCCGGTGGGCCAGCGCAAGCCCAATGCTTTCGGCCTATACGACATGACGGGCAATGTGTGGGAGTGGGTATCCGACTGGTACAGCCGCGACTATTACAAAACGGCTCCGGCGAAAAATCCGCGGGGTCCCGATGCGGGGAAGTTAAAGTCGGTGCGCGATGGCGGATGGGGCGGACCGCCGGAGTTGCAGGCGCACGCCTACCGCGATTACAAGGAGCCGGACACGCGCTATATCAACGTCGGCTTCCGCTGTGCAAAGGATGCCAAATCATGAGCGAAGAACTGGAAGACTTGACCGGCGACGGCTACACGCACGCTGACTGGCAGAAGCATTACGACGACAACGACATGCCTTGGGACCTGGGCGAGGTCGCTCCTCCCTTCGTACGTTTGTGGGAAGACGGACGCGTGACGAAAGGTCGCATGATCGTTCCCGGATGCGGGCAGGGCCACGAGGTGAAGTTCTTTGCAGGGAACGGAATGGATGTGACGGCGGTGGATGTCGCCCCCGGCGCGGTGGAGCGACTCCGCACCCACCTGAAAAATGCCCGAGTGGACGCAAGGGTGGTGCACTCGGATTTTTTTTCGCTGAACGGGGAACACGATGCGCATTACGATGTGTTCCTGGAACAGACGTTCTTCTGCGCCATTCATCCCGATTTGCGCTCCAGTTATGTGGACGTTGCCTGCCGCATCCTGAAACCCGGCGGATTGCTGATCGGGTTGTTTTATGAGACTGGAGAAAAAGGCGGACCGCCGTTCAACACCACTGCGGACGACATTCTCCATCATTTCAGCGAACGGTTTTCCATCCGTAACCTGGAAAAGTGCGAAGATTCCATCGAAAAACGCAAGGGCAAGGAGTGGCTGGCGATACTGCAACGTCCGTGAACAGGAAGCCGGTTCAGTTCGTGAGCGGTTTCCGGCAATCCGCGACATCGTTTTTCGGTGAATTGACCAGAGTGGTGACCGCATGAAATCCGAGTGCGTTGCCGGCCAACGGACGCAACAACGTTTTTAAGTCCTGGGATGAAGTGGATGCGTTGAGCCAATCGCTGTAGCTTTCCGGATTCAGGATCACCGGCATGCGGTGGTGAAGGGCCTGCAATTGCCGGTTGGCTTCCGTCGTGATGATGGTGAAGGTGTCCACCGGGCCTTTCGGGCCGTTCCAGGTGGACCACAATCCCGCAAAGGCAAACAGGCCGCCGTCCTGCAAAAAGATATATTGCGGCGTTTTGGTGCCGTTGTCCTGTTTCCATTCGTAAAACCCGTCGGCGGGAACCAGACAGCGGGTGGAACGGAACGCGGTTTTGAAGCTGGGCTTTTCGTGCACCGTTTCGGCGCGCGCGTTGATGAGCTTGTGTCCCAGCTTTTCGTCCTTTGCCCACGAGGGTAACAGTCCCCAGCGCATGGGACGCAGTTGCCGTTCCCCGTTTTCAGCCACAACAACGGGCAGAATCTGGCTGGGTGCGATGTTGTAACGCGCCTGGTGAGTCACACCCACCGGGATGGCTTCAAAATGCTCTTGAAGGGTTTTCACCGATTTGGTCAGGCTGTAGCGTCCGCACATAGCAAATGAAGTTTCCAGTTTTTCCGGAAATTTCAGAAGGGGGGTTTCGATTCCTGTTCCTATGAATATAATAATACTTACTCATATTGCAAATGCTAACTGATTTATTCGCGGTCACAGCGGGGTTTTAATTTTATGATGCAGAGAGACGGTAAAAAAATCTATTCCGGCATTTTTCGCGACGGCGGCGCGGGGGCATACGCCAAGCGCCGCTTCCGGGAGCGCCGTAAAAAATTGATGGATGCGGAAAACATGTTGATGGTGTTGACGGGCGTTCCATATGGTCCGGGCCAGGAAACGCTCTGGACGTACGCCTTCGTGCCGACTTACCAGGAACCCAGCCTCATGTACCTGACCGGCGTCAACCAGACGGAAGTGATCTTTTTGCTCGATCCCCATTCGAAGGAATCGGATGAAATCCTGTTTGTGAAGAGAAAGGACCCGAGCAAGGAGTTTTGGGACGGCATCCGGTTTGGGGTGGGCGACCCGAAAAGTGTGAACGAGGCCAAACGTGTGACCGGGGTGAAAGATGTTCGGGATATCGACGATTTCGAAGCGGTATTCAAGGAGCGCTTTCTGAAGCAACCGGAGAAAAAAGTCGGCGCGTTCTGGCTGGAAGGCATCCGCAACGGCAAGCGGACCACCATCAAGTCCGACCACAACTGGAATTTCAAACAACAGGTCGAGCGCATGTTGCGCAAATGGAAGGCGCCCAAGGGGGCTCTGCACAATATTATGGAAACTCATTTCGATCTGCGCCTGCCGCTGGACAAGTACGATGTGGAGAACACGCTGAAGGCGAACCGCCTGACGGCGGCGGCGTTCAAGGAAACGCTGGCGCGATTCCGCGGGTTCAAAACCGAATACGAGATCCAGGGGTTCATCGAAGGACAGATGCTCATGCGGTCGCCGTACGGGTTGAGTTTTCCCTCCATCATCGCCTCCGGTCACAACGCCACCGTTCTACATTATGTGAAGAACGACGATCCGGTGAAGAAACAGGAGATGGTTCTATTGGATTTCGGCGTGCGCTGGATGACCATGCACGCGGATATCAGCAGAACCGTTCCCGCATCCGGAAAGTACAATCCGTTGCAGAAACTTCTTTACGAGATTGTGTTGAAAGCGCAGTTGGAAGTGGAGAAACAGGCATGTGCCGGACGGACCATCCAGGAACTCAACGAACTTTGCTGGGATACGGTAAATTATTACCTTAAAAAAGATTTCCTTGATGAGGGCGGAAAATGCAAACTCAAGTACAAGGAACGTCCACATGGGGTGAGCCATCTCATCGGCGAACAGGAGCACGACGGCGACCCGTTCCGCAATTATGCGGTGCAGCCCATGAAGCCGGGTTGGCTGATCAGCAACGAGCCCGGCCTGTATGGCCAGTTCAAGATCAGGTTGAATGGAAAAAGCTTTGATCAGGAAATCGGCATCCGCATTGAGGACAACCTGTTGATCACGGAAAAGGGATGCCGCAATCTGTCGCAGTCCGTGCCAAAGCGAGTTGCCGAGATCGAAAAGCTGATGAAGGGGAATAAGTGAGGACTACTTCAATTCCTTGAGAGATTCCAGAACTTCTTCGGCGTGGCCCTTGACTTTCACTTTGGGCCAGATTTTCCGTACGACGCCCTCTTTGTCAATCAGGAAGGTACTGCGCACGATGCCCATGAAAGTCTTGCCATAGAGTTTCTTTTCTTGCCACACTCCGTATTTCTGCACAACCTTCTTGTCCTCGTCGCTGATGAGGGTGAAGGGCAGGTCGTATTTTTCGATGAATTTCTGGTGGCGTTCCGGGGAGTCGACGCTGACGCCAAGCACCTGCGTGTTTTTGAATTTTTGGTGGAGGTCCCTGAAATCGCAGGCCTCCGTGGTGCAACCCGGGGTCATGTCTTTGGGGTAGAAATAAAGAACAACGTTCTTTTTGCCTCGGAAGGAACTCAGCTTGACCTTGTTGCCTTTTTGATCGGGAGCCGTGAAATCGGGCGCTTTGCTGCCTTCTTTGATCATACCGCGTCTCTGATCACAGTCCCAGTTGGCCGTAAGCCTTGTCGAGACTTTGGTTGAGCGCCTGAATCATTTTCATGAGTTCCTGAGGTGGGGTGCGGCCGGGGGTTTTATTGACGATTTGCCGGGCCAGATCCAGATTGGAGGCAATGATGTTGAACGTTTCCTGCGAAGGCGGATTGTTTTTCCCGCACAGGGTATCCCAGTGGGTCACCAGCCGGGCCAGTTTGCTGTCCACCTGGAAGCCAATCATCGACTCTCCTCTAAGAGAGGTGGCTTTTTCCATATAACCCCAGACCCCTCCCTGCGCCTGGGTGGTTTGCAGGTTTCCCCGCAACTGTTTTGCAGCTTCTTCACAGGCCGACTTTTCTGCGAGCCCCACATTGGCAAAAAACAAGCTGGACATAAGAAAGAGGCCCAGAAGACGGGAAACAGTTTGGACTGGGCGGCGGTTCCTAACATTGTCAAACATCCTAACCTCCTTTTAGGGCGGTCACAGATCTGTCCGGTTGATCAAAAGATTACACTTTTATGATTAACTTTCCAGCATCTAATCATTTATTGACCAGTTGTGTCAAATTTTATTTAGAGTCCAAAGTCCATCAAAATATTGAAAACAGTGAAGCTTTGCTTGCGCCGGCCCTTCATCGAAAGAGGGCGAGGTGCCGGTATTTGGTGAAAGCAGGGTCCTCCCGGAGACTGGGTAAAAGTTCAGGTTTGTTCTCCCTGACAAATTGGAGATTGCGTACCATCTGAGGTTCGTCGCCTTTTTGTGCGTAACATTTGGCAAGCAATACGTGGTGCGACAGAATGTATTCGTGATTGGGATGGTTCATGGAAATTTTTTC